>NZ_CP005986.1:1800000-2100000 GCF_000175575.2 Acidithiobacillus caldus ATCC 51756 | reverse complement strand
TGCGGGTCAACGCGCTCTTGCGCGAACGATTCGCCCAGGTTGGCCTCATCCTGGTGGATTTCAAGCTGGAGTTTGGTCGCTTCGCTGGTGAGATTTTCCTGGGCGATGAATTTAGCCCAGACGGCTGTCGGCTATGGGACGTGCAAAGCCAGGAAAAAATGGACAAGGATCGTTTCCGCCGTGGTCTCGGCGGTGTGGTCGAGGCCTACATCGAGGTGGCGCGCCGGCTCGGTATTGCCACGGACGCCTAGCCGCCCATGGCCTCGGAATCCTTGCACCGCTACCAGGTCTTACGGGGGCCCCGCGCGCTGTCGGCCTTCCGCTGCGCAGCGGTCCTGCGGCGCCTGCGCGCGGCAGGTCTACCCGTCGCCGGGATCTCGGCTCAGTTTGTCCACCTCGTGCAGAGCCTGGGCCCCCTGACTGCGGAGGAGCAGGAACGACTCGAGGCCTTGCTGGTCTACGACGAGGAGTTCCCGGCCCTGCCCGATGCCGCTGCCCGCGAGGTCTGCGTCGTACCCCGTCTCGGAACCATTTCCCCCTGGTCCACGAAGGCGACGGAAATTGCCCATTCCTGTGGCCTGTTGAGTGTCGTGCGCATCGAGCGTGGCCGCGCCTGGTTCCTGCAGATGGAAGGGGATGCCCACGCGCCAATGGCGTTGGATGCAGCGCTGGTCCTGCTGCATGACCCCATGACCGAATCGGTTTTGCCCGACTGGAACCAGCCTGAACAGATCTTCCAGCATCCGGCGCCGAGGCCCTTGCAGCGCATTCCACTGCACCGCGACGGCATGGCGGCGTTGCAGGCGGCCAATGCGCGCCTCGGCCTGGCCCTCAATACGGCGGAGATGGAGTACCTGGCGCAGATCTTTGCCGGGCGTGCGGAGGACCCCAGCGACGCCGAGATCATGATGTTTGCCCAGGCGAATTCCGAGCATTGCCGCCACAAGATCTTCAATGCCGAATTCGTCATCGATGGGGTCGCTGCTGAGCAAAGTCTCTTCGCCATGATCCGGGAGACCCACCGCCTACACCCCAAGGGAACCTTGTCGGCCTACAAGGACAATGCCGCGGTGATGGAAGCGGCCGCCGCTGGCACCTACTTTCACGCCGGTACCGATGGGGTCTACACGGAACGGAGCGAGGCCGGTGCCATCCTGATGAAGGTCGAAACCCACAACCACCCCACGGCCATTTCGCCTTTTCCCGGTGCCGCCACGGGCAGCGGCGGCGAGATCCGCGACGAGGGAGCCACCGGGCGTGGGGGCAAGCCCAAGATGGGGCTCTCGGGTTTTTCCGTATCGCATCTACGCATCCCGGGTTTCACACACCACTGGGAAAGAGACTACGGGCGACCGGCGCGGATTCGCTCCAGCCTGGATATCCTGCTGGAAGGCCCCATTGGCGCCGCCGCCTTCAACAACGAATTCGGCCGCGCCGCCACGGCCGGATATCTGCGCGTGTTCGAGGCGGATTTCGGCGGCCTGCACTGGGGTTATCACAAACCCATCATGCTCGCCGGGGGTCTTGGACAGATCCGTCCCAGCCTGATCCACAAGGAATCCTTGCCCATTGGCGCCAAGATCCTGGTCATCGGTGGACCGGCCATGCTCATCGGTCTGGGTGGCGGTGCCGCTTCCAGTCAGGCCAGTGGCAGCAGTTCCGAGGCCCTGGACTTTGCCTCGGTACAGCGGGGAAACCCGGAAATGCAGCGGCGTGCCCAGGAGGTCATCGAGCGTTGCATTGCCATGGGCAAGGATTCCCCCATTCTGTCCATCCACGATGTCGGTGCTGGCGGCCTTGCCAATGCCATTCCGGAGCTGCTGCACGATGGCGGGCGCGGCGGTTACCTGCAGTTGCGACTGGTGCCCAACGAGGACCCCGCCATGTCGCCCATGGAAATCTGGTGTAATGAGGCCCAGGAACGCTACGTTCTGGCCGTGGCGCCGAAGCACTTGCCCACGTTTCTCGACCTCTGCGCGCGCGAGCGCTGCCCGGTGGCGGTGCTGGGTGAGGCCACCAAGGCCCAGGAACTGCGGGTGGACGACCATTTTTTTGCCAACACGCCCATCCGCATGGATCTGGGCGCCTTGCTGGCCTGCCCCCCGCGCATGCGCCGCGAGACCGCACGATGTGCGCGCGAGGGAAGCGAACTCAGCCTGTACGGCCTGACCCTGAGTGCCGCCGCGCGTGCGGTGCTGGCGCATCCGACGGTGGCAAGCAAGGAGTTTCTCATCACCATTGCTGATCGCAGTGTCGGTGGGCTTATCGTCCGTGATCCCATGGTGGGGCCATGGCAGGTACCGGTGGCCGACTGCGCGGTCTCCGTCGCCGATTTTCGCTCCCGGTTTGGCGAGGCCATGGCCGTGGGGGAGCGGGCGCCCGTTGCCCTGCTGGATGGTCCGGCCAGCGGCCGTCTGGCGGTGGCCGAGGCCCTCACCAACCTTTTTGCCGCCGATGTTCGCGAGCTTGGGGATGTGAAGCTCTCGGCCAACTGGATGGCGGCGGTGAACGAGCCGGGAGAGGATGCCAAGCTCTTTGACACCGTACGTGCCGTGGCTCTGGAACTCTGCCCGCAGCTGAATCTCAGCATTCCCGTGGGCAAGGACTCCCTGTCCATGCAGACGAGCTGGACGGAGGGCGGGCAAGACAAGAAGGTGGTGGCCCCCCTGAGTCTGGTGGTCACCGCCTTCGCGCCGGTGGGGGACGTCGAGGCGACCTGGACCCCGGAACTGCAGGCCGAGGCGGATACGGAACTCTGGCTCATGGAACTGGGACGCGGGCGCCTGGGGGCCAGCATTCTCGCCGAGATCCTGGGCGAGGTGGGGCGTGAGCCCGCCGACCTGGACGATCCGCGAAAGCTGCGAGGGGCCTTTGATTGCCTGCGCCGCTGGCGTGCCGAGGGACTGGTCCTGGCCTATCACGACCGGAGCGACGGCGGACTCTGGGCGACCCTCTGCGAGATGTCCTTCGCCAGTCGCCTGGGTATACGTGCCCATCTTCCGGAGCATGCCGACGCCTGGGCCTGGCTTTTTGCCGAAGAGCCCGGCTTTGTGGTGCAGGTGCGTCAACGCGATGGACAGCGTCTGCGTGCCATTGCCGAGGAACTTGGCCTCGGGCGTCAACTTCAGCATATCGGTGCGGTACTGCGCGAGTCCTGGGAGTTGCAGATCCTGGCCGCGAACACGCCCGTGCTTCGCGAATCGGCAGCGGATTTGCTGAAGCTTTGGGCCGAACCCAGCTATCGTATGCAGGCCCTGCGTGACGATCCCGATTGTGCTGCTGAGGCCTTTGCGGAAGTGGCGACCATCCAGCCGCCGCTTTTTTCCACTGGAGTGCGCAGTGGCCAGCGGGCCCCGGACCTACGAATCGGCACGCGGCCACGGGTGGCCATCCTGCGGGAGGAAGGCGTCAACGGCCATTTGGAGATGGCGGCGGCCTTCCACCGCGCCGGTTTCGAGGCCGTCGACGTGCACATGAGCGATCTCCTCGCCGGAAGGGCGCGCATCACGGACTTCCCGCTTTTTGCCGCCTGTGGCGGGTTCTCCTACGGAGACGTGCTCGGGGCTGGGGCAGGCTGGGCCAAGTCCATCCGTTTTCACCCGGAATTGCGTCGCCAGTTTGCCGACTTCTTTGCCGACTCCGGGCGCCTCGCCCTGGGGGTGTGCAACGGCTGCCAGATGCTCGCGCAGCTGCGCGACCTCATTCCCGGCGCCGAGCATTGGCCCGTGTTTCGGCGTAATCGTTCGGAGCAGTTCGAGGCCCGTCTTGCCATGGTGGAGGTGCTGGATTCGCCCTCGCCCTTCTTTGCCGGTCTTGCGGGCATGCAGGCACCCATCGTCGTCTCCCACGGCGAGGGACGGGCCGAGTTTGCGCCGGGGGCGCGGCCGGAAGAGCAGATCGTACTGCGCTACGTCGACGCCCATGGTCGTCCTGCCCAGCACTATCCTGCCAATCCCAACGGTTCAGACGGTGCCGTCACGGGCCTCTGCAATGCCGATGGACGAGTGACCATCCTCATGCCGCATCCGGAGCGTACTCAGCGTCGCCTCAACATGAGCTGGTGTCCGGACGAGTGGCCCCGTGAGACCCCGTGGATGGAGCTTTTCCACAACGCACACCGGGCGCTGCGTTAGCCTGAGCAAGCTAGAGCGGCGCAGGACAGGGACGGTCTCCCTTCTGCCTGGGGCAGTGAATCCCGTGCCGATTCAGGAAGGTTCCATTGCCAGCACCCGGCGCAAACGCTGCGGTGCCTTGCGCGCCCAGACGATGCCCACCGTCAGGCTGCCGGCGACGGTGGCGGCAAAGGCCAGCACCGCCAGGCCAACGCCGCCACCGGGCCAGGGCGAGACGGTTCCCCAGAGGACAGCGAGCAGGAAGGGAATGGTGATCAACGCAAGACCCAGGCTCAGCCAGCTCCAGGGGTTGCCGCTGCGAAAGAGGTATCGGGTCGCGGCCAGGTTGGCGAGGCTGTAGAGCAGCACGAAACTGAGGCCGGTGAAGGTACCAAAGACATCCACGAGGCTCAGTACCCGGATGTGGGTCAGGGCAACCGTGGTGATACCCGCGAGCACGATTGCGGCGAGGAAGGCCAGGGCGACGCTGGGTGTGGCATGGCGGGGATGCCGCCGTGCCAGTGGCCTGGGCAGGACGCCGCGTTCGGCCATGCCGGCGAAGATCCGGGAAATGCTGTTGAAAGTGGCGATGCTGGCGGAAAAAGCAGCGGCGAACATGGCTAGGTCGCTGGCGATGGCGAGTTCCGGCAGACCCAGATCGCGGGCGATGTGGGATAAGGGTGCGTTGCTGTATGCCAGGGTCTGACCCAGATGGGCGAAGGCCAGCGTTTCCACGTAAGCCATGAAGACAAAGAAACCGCCCACCAGGAACACGCTGCTGAGCATGATCCGGGGGATACTCTGCGGTCGGCGGGCGTCCCCGACCAGGTTGCCGGCGGTCTCGAAGCCGCCATACGCCAGCAGGGAGAGGACCAGGGCTTGCAGAAAGGGCTTCATCTGCCATTGTCCCCAGTCCGTCTGCGCCGGGTCGCGAAGACCGAAGCGCCACAATACCCAGAAGGCCAGGAGCAGGATGCAGGCCAGGGAAAACAGCTCGATCCACAATCCCCAGCGGGTGGAGAGCTCCGCACCCCGACGCGCCAGATGCCAGGAAATCCCGGCAAGGGCCAGTGCGACCAGTATCTCCGTAGCGAAAAGGGGTGCGGGAATGACCAGCCGCAAGGCCTCGGCAAAAAAGAGACCGCCCAAAAGGGGGGCCGCCAGCAACGCGCCGCCGTAGCCAAGGATCATGCTGAAACCGGCCACGAGCCCGGCCACGGGATGCAGACCGTGGGCAAGATAGGAGAAAAGTGAGGCTCCCGAGGGGAAATGACGGGCAAGGATGCCCATCTGCCACGCCACACCAAGCATCAAGAGGCCAGTGACCAGGTAGGCAAGCCAGGTGAAAGCGCCGCCGTGAATGGCCACCAGAGCGACGGTGACCGCTGCCATGGCCGAGGGAGTGATGTTGGCGACCGCGTGTCCCCAGACCTCGCGACTGCTGACGGCGTGAATGTTGTGTTGTTGCGTGACCAAGTGATCTCCTCGACAGTGGTGTTCCGCTTGCCGGATACCGGTCCGTTGGCAGAGAAGCCCGTACGGTCCGGGACGGCGAGCATAAAAAGCTCTGCTATGCTGTTCTAAGTCATTCCACTCAACGAAGGATCAGCGATGTTCCATAGAATCCTTTTGGCCGCGGACGGTAGCGCTGCCTCCGAGGCAGCGGTACACGAGGCCTTTCAGCTGGCACAGCATTCCTCCGAAGCACTGCATATCGTCACCGTCGTCGATGTCTATGGTGCCTATTATGCCACACCCGAATCCATACGGTTTCTGCAAGCTGAAGGGCACAAGCTTTTGCAAGATCTGCAAACGCGCGCCCAGTCCAAGGGTATCTCCGTGCAGACGCGCCTGCTGGAAACGGACGTCGGTGGCAAGCACATCAGCGATATCCTCCTCGCCGAAGCTGAACGCGTCCAGGCCCAGCTCATCGTTGTCGGAAGTCATGGTTGGCGGGGCATGCGCAAGCTGCTCATCGGTAGTGTCGCCCAGGCGGTCTGTCAGCAGGCGCACTGTTCCGTACTCGTTGCCCGCTCATGAGTGCGGCCGAGGCGGGTGTCCTCCCGGATGATCGGGACCAGAACGCACCCGTTCCGCACCGCCTGGCCATCACGGTGGCGGTTATGACCGCCATCATCATGAATGTCCTGGACATTACCATCGTCAATGTGGCCTTGCCGCACATGGAAGGTTCCCTGCGCGCCAACAGCAACCAGATAACCTGGGCGTTGACGACCTACATGCTGGCTATGGTCATCGTCACGCCGCTGACGGGGCTGTTGGTGGAGCGCTTCGGGCAGAGGCGGCTGATCCTGGCGAGTGTTGCCGGTTTTCTCGTATGTTCGGCCTTGAGCGGGCAGTCCCACAGTCTCCCGGAGATCGTCCTGTGGCGCTTTTTTCAGGGGGTTTTTGGCGCGTCTCTGGTGCCTGTGGGGCAGGCCATTTTGGTGGAGAGCTATCCGCGTTCCCAAAGGGGCATCGCCATGGCCACTCTGGGCATGGGAACCATGCTCGGCCCCATTCTCGGGCCGGTGCTGGGAGGCTATATCACAGAAGACCTGTCCTGGCGCTGGTGCTTCTACGTCAATCTTCCCATTGGGGCCATCGCCCTGATCCTGCTGTTTTTTTATGCTCCGGATTTTGGCCACAGCGAGCACCCGCGGCCCTTGGACTGGCAGGGACTGTTGTGGCTGACCCTGGGACTGGGTAGCTTGCAGTTGATCCTGAGCCTGGGCGATCAAGACGACTGGTTCAGCTCCCGCTTCATCGTCGCAACGGCAGTGGTTGCGGCCCTCGGTTCTCTGCTCTTTGTCGTGCACAGCCTCTCCGTGCGTAGCCCCGTCGTGGACCTGCGCCTCCTGGCCGATCGCTCCCTCACCATGGGCAGCATCGGCATCGGGCTTTTCGGGCTTGCCCTCTACGGTACCATGGTGGTGTTGCCCATTTATTTGCAGAATTACATGGGCTACGAGCCGCAGACTGCCGGACTCGTCATGGCGCCCCAGGGTATTGGGTCGTGGATCTCCATGTGGGCTGCAGGACGCTTGCTGAACCGCGGTGCCAGTCCGCGTCTGATGATCATCGCCGGAGTATTCCTGGGCAGCCTTGGCACCTGGTTGAGCCTGCACTACAACCTCGACATCAGCCCCGCCTGGATCGTCTGGCCTGGGGTCATTCGTGGTCTGGGCTTGGGTCTAATCTCCATCCCGCTGTTCACCCTGGCTTTTACTACTTTGAGCAAGGCGAATACGCCAGCGGGCTCGGGTATTTTCAATTTGATGCGTAATCTGGGAGGCTCGGTAGGCATCGCCATCGTCTCTACCATCCTTACGGAGCAAGCCCAGGTAGCGTGGAACCAGATGGGTGGGCATATTTCTGCATTCGCTCCCGCTGTTCGCCACTACCTCGATGCGGTGGGCCTGGTTCAAGGGCCTTTAGCCTGGCACCTCCTGGGCATGGAACTGGAACGTCATGCGGCCATGCGCGGTATTCTCGACGCTTTTGCGTTTTTGTTGGTCAGTTTTCTGGCGGTTTTGCTCATCGCGCTCTTCATGCCCAGTACCGATCCTGGCCCCGGGAAAAGCCCGCCGCTTTGATTCCGGCGATGCCGCCAAGAGTGGAGCGACGATTGCGGTGGCCCCCGTCCGCATCCGTGGACTACAATATCCGGAGATACCGGAGCGCGTGGATCGAGGTCGTTGTTCTCGGCGGGTTGGGATAGTGGCTCGGTTCAGTTGCAGAAAAGGAGTATCAATACATGGCCAGTCGGAAAAAAACCATCGCGGGGTTGCTGCTCGCTGCCGTGCTCGTGGGGGCGCTCATCTTCTGGCTCACGCAGCGAACGACTGCACCCAGCAACCGCCTGACCATTTACGGCAACATCGATATTCGCCAGGTGCAGACGGCTTTCGACGATAACGGGCGCGTGCAGCGCTTGCTGGTGCAGGAGGGTGATCGGGTAAGAGCGGGGCAGCTTTTGGCCGAGATCGACCCCGTGCGCTTTGCCGACGCCGTGGCGCGGGACGAGGCGGCGGTGGCAGCGCAGGAGCAGGTCGTTGCCAAGCTCCTGGCCGGTACGCGACCGGAGGAGATTGCTGAGGCACGCGCTGAACTGGCCGCTGCCGCAGCAAGCCTGCATAACGCCGAGCTCGTCTGGCAACGGCAGAAGGCGCTGGCGGCGGACCACTACGTACCGAGACAAAGCCTCGACAACGCGGCGGCCGCCTTGAAGAGTGCCCGTGCCAACTATGAGCGCAGCCGCCAGGCGCTGACCCTGGCCGTCCGCGGACCGCGCAAGGAGGACATCGCCGCCGCCCGGGCGCAGCTTGCCGCCGATCGTGCTGCTCTGTCCCTGGCCCAACGGCAACTGCAAGATACCAAGCTCCGTGCCCCCGCCGATGCCGTTGTTCAGGACCGCATCGTCGAAATGGGCGATATGGTTTCGCCAAACACACCGGTATTCAGTCTGGCTCTGGACAACCCGGTCTGGGTGCGGGCCTATTTGCCGGAAAAGGCCCTGGGCAAGGTACGTCTTGGCATGCGCGCGGAGATCCAGAGTGACTCTTTTCCGGGTCAGTCTTTCCGCGGTTGGGTGGGTTTCATATCTCCCACGGCGGAATTTACGCCAAAGACCGTGCAGACACCGGAATTGCGTACGGAGCTCGTATATCGGGTGCGCGTCTACGCCTGTAACTCTCAGCATCGCCTACGCCTGGGGATGCCGGTAACGGTGCAGATTCCACTTACGAACAATTCGCCGGAATCCCTGGGCGAGCATCCTTGTGACCACGACCACTGAAGCCTCCAGCCCCTTGCGGTTGCACGCCGTAGTCAAGACCTTTGCCCGCGGCAGGGATGTCGTGCGCGCTCTGGACGCCGTGGATGTCGAGATCAAGGCGGGAAAGATCACTGGGCTTTTGGGTCCCGATGGCGCCGGAAAGACCACTCTGCTGCGCTTGGCCGCCGGCCTGTTGCGACCGGACTCGGGCATGCTGACGGTACTGGGTCGGGAGCGCGGCAAAGACGCTGGCTCGCTTCAGCAAGATATTGGCTATATGCCGCAACGCTTTGGTCTTTATGAAGATCTCAGCGTGCAGGAAAACCTGGATCTCTATAGTGATCTACAGGGGCTAGACCCCGGAGCTGCTCGCCAAAGGCAGGAAGCATTGTTGAAACTCACGGCGCTCGGTCCCTTCGGCAAACGCCGCGCCGGTGACCTGTCCGGGGGCATGAAGCAGAAACTTGGCTTAGCCTGCGCATTGCTACGTGCGCCGCAGTTGCTGCTTCTGGATGAACCCACGGTAGGAGTCGATCCCATCGCCCGTCGTGAGCTCTGGCAGATCGTCGACGGGTTGCGCCGGCAGGGCACGACCGTGCTCATGAGCACATCCTATTTCGATGAGGCGGAACGCTGCGATGAGATCCTCCTCCTGCACGCTGGCAAGCTCCTGCGGCAGGGTCCTTTGGCGAGCTTTACCGAGCCGTTGCGCGGCCGCTGTTTTCTGGTACGCAATCCGTCGGTCCGTCGTCGTGCCCTGCGTGAGGCCCTGCAGCGCCGCACGGGGGTCGCGGACGCGCGGATTACGGCGGCTGGGATTCGGGTTCTCAGTCGTAATATGCAGCCGCCTGCGGCGGCGCCCGGGGAGGCGTGGCAAAGCGTAGACGCAGGCTTTGAGGATGCCTTTGTTGCCCTCCTGGGAGAAGCCGAGGATCGCGCTGCCGCAAGCGAAGCAAGCATTCGTGGTCGGGTGATGGCGGTACCCGCGGAGCCGGCCGCCGTTAGCGCGGTCGAGAAGGATGACGTGGTGGTGGAGGTGCGCGATCTGCATAAATGTTTTGGGAGTTTCGAGGCGGTAAAAAAATGCAGTTTCACGGTGCGCCGGGGTGAGATCTTTGGACTACTGGGAGCCAATGGCGCTGGCAAGACCACCACTTTCCGTATGCTCTGCGGTCTCTTGCCGGCCACCAGCGGTACCCTGACCGTGGCAGGCGTGGACATGCGTCGTGCCACGAGTGCCGCGCGTGCGCGTATCGGTTATGTGGCGCAAAGGTTTGCGTTGTATGGCAACCTCAGCGTCGACCAGAATCTCGTTTTCTTTGCCGCTGCCTATGGACTGCGCGGCGCGGTCCGGCGACAAAAGATCGAGGAAGCCCGCCAGGCCTTTCAGTTGACGGACTATGGTAAGGTCAACGCCGATGGTCTACCGCTGGGCATCAAGCAACGCTTGGCGCTGGCCTGTGCGCTCCTGCACGAGCCACCCATACTCTTTTTGGACGAACCCACCTCGGGCGTCGATCCTTTGGCTAGGCGGGAGTTCTGGCAGCGCATCAATGCCCTGGCGGCGCAGGGGGTGACTGTTCTGATCACCACCCATTTCATGGACGAGGCGGAATATTGCGACCAGTTGGTACTCATGTCCCTGGGGGAAATCCTGGCCAAGGGAAGCCCTGCCGATCTGCGTCAGCAGGCGCGTACGGCTGAGCAGCCGGAGCCTACCATGGAGGAGGCCTTCATCCGGCTCATCGAGGAGCACGAACGCCAGATCCGGAGAGCCTCATGAAGCTTCGCCGCCTGCGCGGACTGATCCGCAAGGAGTTCATCCAGATACGGCGTGATCCCTCGGCCATTGCCATTGCTTTTTTCATGCCGGTATTTCTGCTCTTTCTTTTTGGCTACGGCGTTTCTTTGGATGCGCGGCGAGTACCACTGGCGGTTGTCGTCGGCCAGACGACGCCCCAGACCAGCACTTTTGTCGCAGGTCTAGAGCATTCCCCTTATTTTCGCCCGCATCCTTATGGAAGCATCCAGGACGCCCGGGCAGCGCTTCTGCAGCGGCAGGTGGACGGCATCGTCTGGCTGCGTGGGGATTTCAGCCGGCGCCTTCTACGCGAACAGAGTCCCGACATCGGCGTTTTCGTCAACGGCGTCGATGCCAATAACGCCCGCATCGTCGAGGGTTATCTCCAGGGAGTATGGCAGAACTGGCTGCAACAGCGCGCGCTCGCGGCGGGTACGCCGCTCGTCGTGCCCGTGGACGCCAAGGATCGGATCTGGTTCAACCCGGCCCTGCGTAGTCGGGATTATCTAGTGCCCGGACTCATCGCCGTCATCATGACCCTCATCGGAGCCTTGCTCACGGCCTTGGTGGTGGCACGAGAGTGGGAGCGCGGCACCATGGAGGCGCTCATGGCCACACCCGTGCAGATGGTGGAGGTCCTCCTCGGTAAGCTCATCCCGTACTTCGTCCTGGGGCTCGGCGGGATGCTCCTGTCCGTGGCCCTGGCGGTCTGGCTTTTTGCGGTACCTCTGCGCGGGAGCTTTTGGGTACTGTTGCTCACCTCGGCACTTTTTCTGTTGGTGGCGCTGGGTATGGGGCTGCTCATCTCCAGTGTTGCCCGTAATCAGTTTGTGGCGGGGCAAATCGCCATCATCGTGACCTTTCTGCCCGCTTTCATATTGTCGGGCTTCATCTTCGATATCCAGTCGATGCCTGCCGCCATCCGCGTCATCACCCACCTCATTGCTGCACGCTATTATGTCCGTATTTTGCAGACCGTGTTTCTGGCGGGAGATGTCTGGCCCATCGTTTTATGGAATAGCCTGGCACTGACGCTCATGGCACTGTTTTTTCTGGGAATTACCTTGCGTCGATCGCATAGAAGGCTGGATTGATGCTGGCGCGGGTGTGGGCTCTGGTTATCAAGGAATTCCTAGCCATATTGCGGGATAAGAAGAGCCGCTTTGTGCTCGTTGGACCACCGCTCATACAGCTTCTGGTTTTTGGGTATGCCGCCACCTTTGATCTCAATCACATTCCCTATGCCGTGTATAACCAGGACAGCGGCTTTGCCTCGCGAGAGTTATTGGGATACTTCCAGGGATCGCCTGCCTTTCGGCAGGTGGCGACGATTACGCGTGAGGAGCAGATAGCGCCACTCATCGACAATGAGAAAGTGCTTCTGGTCATTCAGATCGGGCCGCGCTTTACGGAGGATCTGCTCCGTCACCGTCCGGCACCGGTGCAGATACTCATCGACGGTCGTAATTCCAATACCGCGACCCTGGCCTTAAATTACGTAAATACTGTGCTGTTGCGTTTTGATCAGCGCTGGGCCGACGATTACCATTGGGGCAGCCCGCCGGCGCAATTGCTGGTACGCGCCTGGTTCAACCCCAATCTTCTGTCGCGCTGGTTTATCGTCCCCGGTATCGTTGCGCTTCTGATGCTGGTGGTGACCCTGCTGGTGACGGGTTTGTCGGTAGCTCGAGAACGCGAGCAGGGTACCTTTGATCAATTGCTGGTAACGCCCATGACTCCCGCAGAGATCCTTCTGGGTAAGGCCTTGCCGGGGATCCTTATCGGTGCATCGGAGGGCGGCTTCATCGCGCTGGTGGCCGTATTCTGGTTTGGCGTACCTTTCGTCGGCAGTATCCTGGCGCTCGCGCTTGGTATGTTGCTGTTCCTTCTAGCGGCCGTGGGTATCGGCCTGATGATCTCCTCCCTTGCCGTAACCCAACAGCAAGGTTTGCTGGGAGCATTTCTGTTCCTAGTTCCTGCCATTATATTGTCGGGTTTTGCGACACCCATCGCCAATATGCCCGAGTTCGTGCAGGATCTCACCCTCGCCAATCCCATGCGCTATTTTCTGGTAGTTGTGCGCGGGGTGTTTCTGCAGGGGGACACCCTGTCCGATCTCTGGAGTCAGTACTTGCCCATGGCCATAATAGCCGCTATGTCGATGCTCTGTGCGGCATGGCTTTTTCGCCACCGCATGCAGTGAAGTCGGTTGCGGGCCCACAGCTCAACCAAGCATGGTTGCCGACAGCCCTGTGAACCCCATCTGCCCTACCCAATAACGCCAGATTGACCCCTTGGCGTACGCCCCTACTGAGGACTACTGCAGCCGATGCTGGTGAACAGTGGGTTGCAGCCATTCTGGATGAAGGTGTGGTCCATGGCACCGCGCTCCCGTTTGGGCCACAGATAGAGGGTGGAGATCTGCAAGATTGGGTAGCGATAGGGGTGACCGCCAATGGCCTGGATGCGTATGCCACGAAAATCGCCGATCACCGTGATCTCTCGCCCCGCGTGGTAGCGGGCCAGATCGACGCGTCTTTGGGTACAGGCAAGGAAGCGCCCGCTGTCGCTGGTATCGCCACCGATTTGCGGCTTGCCGAGGGCATCGAGCGGATGACTCAGCACCGTGAGACAGGTCTCACCCGCGCTTCTGCTCCCTTCGACTACCGTCCCGCCCCAGCGCAGGACCTCACCCTCGGCGACTCCAGATTGTGCTTGTCGTGGCGTGACAGCAGGATAGGTGCCAGCCACCGGCGTGAGGGCAGAACAAGCGCCAAGAGCCATGGCTAGGGACACGACGAGCAAAACGCCTAGATACTTTTTCTGAGAATGCATGTATGCCTCCCCCGGTGCGCGGGAAAACCGCTAGCGTCGGAGGGATGCCAGCCTAACCCATGGGTTTAGGAATGCAGCCTCTCCTGCACGAACTGGGGTGGTGGCGTTCGCAGTCAAAAAACCAGAAATGGCGCCCCCAGGGGGGTTCGAATCCCCGTTACCGCCGTAAAAGGGCAAAACGGACATTTTTCGCAAAACCATGCCATTCCCCGCTTCCACAACAACTAGATAGAACAGTCAATTAAAAACGTCATGTCCCTATCTATCCCTATATATCCCCTATATATCCCTAACCAACACTTTCGCACTGTCGCGCCAAAAACGCCCGCAGGCCTCTTAGAATATGGCGTTCCAGCTAGTCTGCCAACTGCACGACACCTGAAACTTGCCAATCGATAGAAAGGCGCTACCGTAGATAGTAGCGGGGTGCCGCCAGGCATGGCGGACTTCAAGCCGCCCCGCTGTCTTTAGCTTGAAGGAGACTCGCATGACAACAGCATCGGAAGTCCGTGCTATTTATGAGGGAGTCTCTGATTTAGCCATCTGATACAATGGGCTGACCGAGCAGCTAGGAGATGCCATCCATGACCGGACAGATGACCTTTGCCGAAGAGCCCAGCCTGTCGCGGCGTCGCAAGCAGACCAAGCGAGAACGCTTTCTGGCCGAGATGGATGCCGTGGTTCCCTGGGCCAGGCTCGTGGCCTTGATCGAGCCGCACTATCCCAAGGGTGGCAGTGGCCGTAAGCCCATGCCCTTGGAGCGGATGCTGCGGATCCACTTTCTCCAGCAATGGTTCGGCTACTCCGATCCAGGGATGGAAGAGGCCCTCTATGAGATTCCTTTGCTGCGCCAATTCGTGGGCATCGACCTGGGCCGGGACTTCGTTCCTGACGAGACCACGATCCTGAAGTTCCGCCGCCTGTTGGAACGCCACGCACTGGCTCCGGCCGTCTTTGCCGAGGTGCAGGCGGTGTTGCAGGAGAAAGGACTCTTGCTGCAGGAAGGCAAGACCGTGGACGCCACCTGGATTCACGCCCCGAGTTCCACCAAGAACCGAGATCGAAAGCGGGATCCAGAGATGAGCTCCACCAAGAAAGGGAATCAGTGGTATTTCGGGATGAAGGCGCATGTGGCAACGGATCTCCAAGGTATCGTACAGGCGGTGGACTTCACCGCGGCCAAGGTACCGGATCATCGGATGCTGGATGGGCTCCTTACTGGAGAGGAGTCGGTGGTCCTCGCGGACCGGGGCTATGACTATCCCCAGGTGCATGACACGCTGGTGGCCCGAGGCATACGGAACGCGGTAGCGCGGCGACGCTATCCTGGGCAGAAAACCGGCTTGGCGGCCCTCAAGCGCTATAACCGCGCCATTGCCCGGATCCGTGCTCGGGGAGAGCACGTCTTTCGAGTGCTGAAGTGCTAGTTCGGCTACCGACGCACCCGCTATCGTGGACTGGCCAAAAACGGTGCTCAGCTGACCACGCTCTTTGCCTTGGCCAATCTGTACATGCTGAGGAGATATCTCCTGGCCGCGTAGGGAGTGGTGTGCCCAATATCCAATAATTCTCCAGAAAATGGGGGAATTTGAGGGATAAGTGACCTGATAGCAACGTGCTTGGGTCAATATTGGGGACAAGACGCACCTTTTTATGCTAGGTCAGAGTTTCCCCAACACCATGGAAAATGAGGCATTCAACGACGCTCAGTTACCGGTTACGCAGGTTCGCAACTGGGATTCCGATTGCTCATTTTCTTGCGGTAATGGCTCAGATCCTTGACGGTCTGTATCAAGGTCTCAAGATCCTGGCAGAAAGGAATACGCAGCACGTCGGAAACCGGGGTCTTACTTCGTCGCTAGGCATCGATTCCATCAGAACATCAAATCGATGCAATAAACTCAATTCCCATGCCTATCGCGCCGGCATAGACTTTCGCTTTAAGGAACCGCTAGATCTGTGCCATGACTGCATCTACTCAGACTTCATTATCTTCTGCTCTGCCAGACCTTCCCGCCCTGCTTTTGGGCTTGGGTCTAAGCGGTGGGATGGTCGTCGCTTCCTGGAGTCTGGCCTGGTCCATTCCGATGCTGCCGTATCTGGCTGGTGCCTACAGCACGAGCCTAGATCATGCAGTCTGGTCCCTGACTTTTTACCTGATGGCATGGGCTCTGGGTGTCGTCCCCGCCACTTGGCTGTATCGACGCATCGGCGAGCTGCGCAGTTTTCAGCTTTCCATTGCACTGCTACTGCTGGCCACGCTACCCGATGTACTCAGCAACAACTACTCACTGTTCTTGGTAGGACGCTTTTTTCAGGGCCTTGCGGCGGGTTTCCTAACCCCTCTGATCCGCCGTCTGCTGATCCAGTACGCCCCGCCCAAGTGGCAGGGCTTTGCCGCCGATCTAAGCATCGTCAACCTAGTTTTGCCGCTGTTGGCTGGCCCATCGCTAGCGGGATGGATTGCCTACAACTGGGACTGGCGGGCGGCGCCCTTGTTGACGTTTCCAGTAGGCATGCTTGCCTTAGGAGTGTGTTCTGCCCTGATACCGGCGCGCGATTCCGAGCGTCACAAAGCCCCCTTTGATTGGATCGGCCTCGCCCTCCTCGCTCTGGCTGCGGGCTCTGTGCAAATACTGCTGAATCGCGGCGAGGACTGGAACTGGTGGGATTCCCAGCGCTTTCAGGGACTCACCGCCCTTGGCGCCATATTCAGCATCGCTTTCTTTGTCTGGGAGCGGCACCACCCGCAACCCTGTCTGGATCTCAGCCTTCTGCGCAGACGTAATTTTGTTCTACCCATCCCGGCATTGATCTTCGGCTGGGGTCTGCTGCTGGGAGGCAATAGCCTCTTTGTCTCGGCCCTTATCACGCAAGCAGGTTATACGGCCTATCTGGCAGGGCTCGTCCTCTTCCCCATGGCACTGACGGGTGTACCACTCATCGCCATGATGTCTCGCATATCCCACTCCATAGGACCGCGCATACTGGCTTCGGTTTGCTTTCTTTTGGTTGCTCTGTACGGCTTTTCGACGCAGATCAACCGCTCCAGCAGCCTGGACAGCCTTCTTCTGGCACATCTCATCGAGGGCGCTGCCCTGGGGTTCTATCTTGTTCCCTTAAGTCTGATCATGTTCTCGCGTTTGCCCAGTAACCGCCTACCGGCGGCGGCAACCCTGCAGAATTTCGTTCGGATTTTGGGTGGCGCCTACCTTTCCAGTATTTTTTCTGCACTCTGGCTACGCCACGGCAGCTATTTTCGGGCTCATCTCGCGTGGCAGTCTCCCGCCGCACCCCTGGCAGAGCTGGCGCAAAATCTACCTGAGATCAACTCGACCGAGAAAGCCGCCGTCGATGTGCATCTGCTGGTCATGCAAAGTCTCGCCCTTTCCATGCAGAGCATGCTCGCCCTGTGGGGACTCATGGCCTTGTTGGTCCTGGCCCTGCTGTGGTTCACCAAGGCGCCATTCCGTCGTCGTCCAGGACAAAAACGGCGGGTCACCATAGAACAGGAGATCGTGGAAAGCGCCGATCTTATCCCCATCCGCAAGGCTGCCACGACGACCTCGTCCTCCGTCACAGACGCCGACACGTCATCGGTACATGCTTGAATATGTTCATTATCAGAGGTAACGCGGGCTCCAGGATCATCCTTTCGATGGTGGGGCTACTTAGCGGATGCGCGCCGATCATCCACGCTCCCTCTCCCGACAACATCCAGCCGCCCCAGTTCGAAAAGACACTGACGGCCCTGGAGTCCGGTTCGGTAACGCCCAACAGTCCCTGGCCCAATGATCTTTGGTGGCGTGTCCTGAAGGATCCGGCGCTGGATCGTGTAATGACCATGGGTCTGCGCCCAGATAATCCAGTCCTCCTGGCAGCCAAGGCGCAACGCCAGTGGACTTCGGCCATGGTCCAATTGCGCCGCTCGGCATTGGGTCCCCAGCTTGGACTCTCTGGGCAGATGGCTCCTCTGGAATTCAGCAAGCATGGTGCCTTCGGAGCCCTGGGTCTGGGCCATCGATTCTACGATTCCGGTACGACTGGGATTGGGTTGCGGCAGGCTCTGGATTTCTGGGGTTACCACCACGATCTCGTCCAAGCAGCCTTGGGCGAGGCGGCGGCCAGTCAGGCTCGGGAAGCGGATACCCGCCGCCTGCTGGCGGCCACCTTGGTAAACGAATATCTGGATTGGGGCGGCGCGGAAAAGATCGCCGCCCTCCTGCACCAGCAGGAAAGGCTTGCGCAAGAGCAGCTTCGCTTGGCTCGGCAGCGTCGTTCCTTAGGTCTCGATTCTCAGTTGCCGCCGCAACGATTGGAGCGACAGCTGCAAGGAATTATCGAGCGCCGTATCCAGTGGCAGAAAATGGCCACGGACAGCCGACTGGCACTGGCACAAAGTGCCGGCCTTGGGCCGGATCAACTGCCCATACACGCTCCCCTGCCGTCCCGGGAAACCCCGGTGATCGTCCCGGCGCAGATCCATCTGGATCTCTTTGCGCATCGTCCTGACGTCCAAGCAGCCCTGGAGCTCGCCAAGGCAAGCGAGGCCCAGACCAAAGCTGCGCAGGCTGCCTTCTATCCGAACATTTCCTTTTCCGCGCTCCTTGACCTGGATAGCGCCCATCTGGCCACGCTTTTCACACCAGGAAGCATTGCCTGGCAATTTGGCCCGGCAGTCCACCTGCCGCTATTTCAATCGGGCGCTCTCCATGCTCATCTGCACGGTGCCGAAGCCCAACAGAAGGATGCCGTTGCTCTGTATGAGCAGACCCTGCTCGCTGCCGTGCGGCAGGCATTGGAAGCCCTAAATGATCTTGACAAAAGCCAGCAGGCCCTCGCGTCCGCGAATATCGCCTGGAATTCCGGACACACCAGCCTAAAGCTCACATCCGTGCGCGTGGGGTTGGGGCTCGAGGGTCGTTCCCCATACATCGCGGAGGAGTCCGCCCAGTTGCAGCGCAGTATCCAAAGGACGCAGGCTGAACTCTCTGCCTGGAAAGCTTGGTCGGCCTGGCAGACGGCTCTGGGGGGCGGATATGGCCAGTGATCTGGGAAATAGTAGCCACAGAGCGGGCAATCCACCCTGGCGAGGCCGTCGCAATCTTTTGATCCTCGCCATCGCGGTGGTGACGATGGCTTTCGTCCTCGCTGGCTGGTGGTACCTGTATGGCCGCAAATGGGTCTCCGTAGACGATGCCTATGTCCAGGGCAACAAATATCCCATTACGGCTCAGGTCAGCGGCCAGGTAGACCAAGTTTTGGCCTACGACACGGAGGCCGTACGTGCCGGGCAGGTGTTGGTACGATTGCGCGCCCGGCGATTGGTGGCAACATTGCAGGCGGCGAAAGCCAAAGTGGCGCGGGAACGCGATGAGGCCGAGGCACTGCTGGCACAAATCGACGCTGCCCAGGCCAGAGTTCAGGCCCTGTCCGCACAGCTCGTCGCCGCCCGGGCACGCTCGCAACGCCTCGGACTGGCGGCTCGGTCCGGTGCTTCCGCTGAGCTGGACGCCATCGTTGCACAGCAAAGGGTGCAGGAACTGCAATCGCAGCGGCGGGAGGCCGAGGCGGAGCTTGTCGCCCTGAAAAAACAGCTGGGCGAACACGGACCGGCAGCTTACCCGCCACTGCGCCAGGCACAAGCTGAGTTGACCCTGGCACGCATCGATTGGCAGCGGCGCAGTATTCGCGCGCCAGTGGCCGGTATTTTGGCCCAAGAAGCGGTACAGCCGGGCGAGCACATTCAGCCTGGACAGCGGCTTTTCACTCTGATCCCATTGAACCAGATATGGGTGGACGCCTATGTCAAAGAGACGCGCTTGGCCGGTGTCGAGCTGGGGTCGGAGGTACAACTGCGCTCTGACCTGTATGGTGGTGGGGTACGGTATCGCGGTCGCGTGGTGGGGATTGGCGCTGCCACTGGAGCAGAATTTGCCGTGCTGCCACCGGAAAACGCCAGCGGCAACTGGATCAAATTCACCCAGCGGGTACCGGTGCGGATACTTGTGGATACCCGGGATCTGGGAGCCCATCCGCTGCGACCTGGTCTGACCATGCATGCCGATATCCGCCGTCATGGTCCGCGGCAGCCCCTGGACCTACCACCCTGGTATACTCAACGCGGTCTTGCTGTTGGCGGAACGGGTTCGACACCATGACGCCGGACTCTGGGCCGCCCCTTGCAAAGTTTATGGACGCTGGCTATAAGACGCCCAGACTCACCATGGGAAGTCGCCCGTTGGATCTGCGCCACCTTCGCCACTTTGTTGCCCTAGCCGAAACCGGAAACTTTCATCGTGCTGCCGAGCGCTGTTTCCTCACCCAATCCAGCCTGAGCCGCAGTATTCAGAGCCTTGAAAGCGATCTTGGAATACAGCTTTTTCGGCGGCAGGCCAAAAAAGTCGAGCTAAGTGCGGCAGGCCGGGCACTCTATCCTCAGGCACTATCGCTTCTGGAGCAGGCCCGCCGCACCGAAGCCCTGATGGATGACCTGAAAAAAGGTCGTAACGGCGTGCTACGCATTGCTTTCCTTCCATCCACAACCATCAGCATACTGCCAGAACTGCTACGCCGCTTTAGCGCACAGACCGAGGATGTCAGCGTTGCGTTGCAGGAGATGACGACAGACGCTCAGCGTCAGGCGCTGCTTGCCGGACAGATCGATGTGGGACTGCTCCGGGATCTCGGTACAGTTCCCGAGCTGCAACAGTGCCACCTGAGCACGGAGACGTGGTGCCTTGTTCTTCCAGAGCAGCACGCCCTGCTTCGAAACCAACGGATAACACCCGATATCCTCGCTCAGGAAACCTTGATTGTATTGCGTAGAGAACTCGCACCGGGAGCCTACGATCGCCTCTTGTCTCAGCTGCGCGTGCGGCATCTGGATACCTGTATCCGCATGGAACTGGCGGACTCCAATGGAATATTCAGTGCCGTAGCAGCGGGCCTTGGCCTGGGATTGGTATTTTCCAGTCTGACGGCTCTGGAGCGGCCCGGCATCGCCTTTCGGCCCCTCGCCGATGTACAGGCCGAGAGTGAGCTGCATCTGGCATGGCGTGCTGGCAACGAGATCCATGAGCCGATACTGGCTCAATTCATCGCCATCACCACGCGCTGGGCTGCAGAACGAACATAATGGTGTCAAACAGCGGTTACACGGTAACGGTCGTCTCTCCAAGAGAGAGATAGCGCACGCCATTGGGATCAGTCGGTCCACGGTCAGTGAATACCTTCGGGGGGCACAGGCGGCGGGTCTTGGTTGGCCACTGCTGTCAATCAGCGTCGAAATTTGAACAGGTGTCAGCGTCCAATTTTGAACAGTTTCAGAGGGGGAGAGAACGGCGCTGTTTGTAGCGGTAGGAGTCGTTCCCTGTCTCGATGATGTCGCAGTGGTGTGTGAGGCGATCGAGCATGGCGGTGGTCATCTTGGCGTCGCCGAAGACCTGGACCCATTCCCCGAAGGAGAGGTTCGTGGTGACGATCAGCGCGGTGTGCTCGTAGAGCTTGCTGATCAGGTGAAAGAGCAAGGCGCCACCGGACTCAGAGAAGGGTAAGTAGCCCAGCTCATCGAGAACGACGAGGTTCATGTTCAGTAGGGTTTTGACCAGGCGGCCACTCTGGCCACGGGTCTTTTCCTGCTCCAATTGATTGACCAGATCGACGACGTTGAACCAGCGCACCCGATGGCCTTGGTAGATGGCAGCGTGTCCGAGAGCCAGTGCGAGATGGGTTTTCCCGGTCCCCGTACCACCGACGAAGATGAGATTGTGGGCAGCGCCCAGATAGTGGCCCTCAGCAAGTTGCTGTAGCGCCTTCTGGTCCACAGGACTCTCGGTAAAGTCGAAGTCTTCCAGGCCGCGTTGGGCGGGGAAACGTGCGGTACGCATCTGGTAGAGGAGGCTACGATGGGCACGCTCCTGGCGCTCGGCGGCGATGAGTTGCCCCAACCACGTCTCGGGATCCTGAGGTAGGCGCTGGTCCATCCAATCCTCCACCGCCAGGGCCATGCCATAGAGGTGCAGGGCGCGCAGGGATTGCAGCAGGTCAGTGGACAAAGGTCGATGTTCTGCTGCTGGATGATTGGGGACTGGCACTACTGGATGATGATCGCCGACGAGATCTCCTGGAGCTTCTGGATGACCGGTACCAGACACGCTCAACGATCATCACCAGCCAGCTACCAGTAGCGCACTGGCATGACTCTCTTGGCGACCCCACCCTGGCCGACGCCATCCTCGATCGGGTCGTCCACCACGCCCATCAGATCCATTTGAAAGGAGAATCGCTACGTAAACACAAGCCGAAATTGACGCAGGAGGAAGAGTCGGAGTAAACATCAATCACCCCCCGCGTCGCTGCGCTCCGGGTGGCCGGATTCCCGTGGACTGGGTGGCAGGTTTCAGCTGGACTGGGTGGCCGTTTTGCGCGGAATACGCACGTGAGCAACACCCCCGCAATTCACCGCCTACTTGCTTTGCGTGGCGGCTGGTTGACCATCGGTTTTTTGCTCTTCATGACGGACATTCCGTGTCTCGATTGTACTCTCTGCATTCTGCGCTTGAGTGCTGCAGGACGAATAACCCGCCGCGTACTCCTGGGCGCAAAAATCAAACGGCTCGACGGGATTAGTCGTGTCGTCTCCGTAAGCCATCGAACTCAGAGCAAGCAGGCTAGCAATAACGATTAGGCTTTTCATGGTACACCTCCTCTCAACGATCACTGTATTTAACCAACTGGGTACAGTGTAAGGTGGCACCATGAGAGCAGCAAATGCTCATTTTGAAAGCCCAGATTCGTTGCGCGAATATCTGTGTTTCCGTGGCAAGCAAAAAGACAATAAAATATTTTCTGCTACTCCGGAATGTTATCGCTGATCAACAGTGCGTGGGCTATACGTACGAAGGCCTGTAGTGCCACGCTCCCCTGCACTCTGTAGACCATACTCAGCGTATGGGGGATAGCTGGACAAAGGCGAATCACCGCAAGGTCGTGCTGTTGATGGGGCGAAACCAATGCCGACGCAAAGGCGACCCCCAAACCGTACCGTACGGCATCGCGAACTGCGGACAGGCCGCTGAATGCGTAGCGCACCTCGGGGAAGATCCCTCGCTGGTGCAGAGCATTCAGGGCGTGTTCGCGTATACCCGACCCCTCCTCTCTCCAAACAATCGTCTCTTCGCGCAGAACGTCCAATGCCACCACATCCTGCTGCGCGAGGGGATGATCCGGTCGCGCGATCAGGACGATCTCGGTCTCGATCAGATGGTCTTGTTGCCACTCGGCCGGTGGCTTCAAGACGTTCTGCGAGTTTTCTAAGAACACCAGATCGGCTTCGGTCCGGTTCGCCCATGCTTCGCGGCTATTGACCGTCGTCAACTCGACGTTCACGGCAGGATAGGCCTCATGAAACGCGCTGATGAGGCGAGGCAGAATGAACTCGGCGTTCGTTTGGCTTGCGAGGATCTTGAGATTTCCCAGGATCAGATCGTGGGTATGCTGACGCAGCAGGCGCGCCTCCTGGATCAGGGCTTCGATCTGTTCACCGATCCGTTGCAGTCTTCGTCCAATGACGGTCGGCTCGATCCCATGGGTCGTGCGCTGATATAAGGGCTCCTCAAACCAGTCCTGCAGCTTGCGCATCTGGTGCGACAACGCGGGTTGGGAGATGAAGAGTTGCTGACTGACGGCTTTGAGGTTTCCGGCTCGCGCCACCTTGGCCCACGTAAGCAGCAGTTCGGGATCCAAGTGTTCCATTCGTATTATCCTGTCGTTCCAATCACCGCAAGGCGGTATGACCGAGCACCCAAATGGACAGCCCGATCAACCCCCAAAATAGGCCAGCGCTAATCCCCGCGATCCAGATCAGCAGGGCCTTCTCCCGCCCGCGGTGGCCGCGCGCCTCCACCCGCAGGAAGACCACAAAACCGATGAGGATGATGCTGGCGATCCCCATGACCACCAGGATCAAGGGCCAATCGACGCTCATGTGCTGTACCCTTTCCGTATCGCCGTCAACGCAGCGTCCCCGCTAAAAAAAGAGGACGCGAGATACCACGTCCTCAATAGGCCCAACACCATGGATTTCAGCCACCAAGCTGCATCATGTACACGGCGCGCGAGGGTCGAAGGTCTTCGTGGAAGTGGTGCCGCTGCGGTTTGTCCGCGGCGATTCCCACCGCAATCGCATGAGCGATGGTCGCGTCTTGGGCACCGGACCGCAGCAAGGCGCGCAGGTCCAAACCCCGCTCCTGCCCCAGACAGTAGTGCAAGCGTCCCGAGGCAGTCAGCCGCACGCGATTACAGGTATCGCAAAACACGGCGCTCCACGGAGCGATGAAGCCCACCATCCCAGGCCACTGGCGCAAACGATAGAACGTGAATCCCCCCGGTTTTCGTGGAGGCTCTGAAGTGTGAAAAAATGGAGCCATGGATACCATGCAATCGAGTCAAAAGTTTTCGCAAGAAGTACGTTCTCGCGCAGTGCGATTGGTGGAGGAGCATCAAGAGGAGTATCCCTCCGAGCTATGGTCAAGATTGGTGTATGAGCATTTGCTAACACGATTCAGGCGGCGTCCTGTTGAGGATCCAGCCGGGTTTCGTTGGCAGGCATCCCATCGACAAATGTCACCCCGGCAAAGAGCTCGCGCAGTCTTTCCGGATGCTGAATCCCGCGCCAGTGTCTCTCTGCCTGCTGGATGAGCTTGTAGCTCAGGCCAAGGAAAGTGGCTCGAGAGACACAGTTTTTAGTGCGGCTGCTGCGTTGCCGTACGGTGGCGAAGGTCGATTCGATGGCGTTGCTGCTGCGGATATGCCGCCAGTGCTCTGCCGGGAAGTCGAAGAAGGTCAGCAGCACGTCCCGGTCCTTCTCGAGCTTTGCGACCGCTCTGGGATATTTGGCCTGGTAGTCCCGCACGAAGGCTTGCCAGGCTTTCTCCGCAGCTTCACGGGTGTCGGCCATCCAGATCGCCTGCAGGGCGGCCTTGGCTTTCCCCTGAAGGCGCTTCGGTAGCTCGTTGAGGATGTTGGCCGTCTTGTGCACCCAACAGCGCTGATGACGGGTTTGTGGGTAAATCTCGTCCAGGGCGGCCCAGAAACCCATCGCCCCATCTCCTATGGCCAGTAGTGGCGCCTCCTGCAGCCCGCGGTCGCGCAAGTCCCGCAGGATCTCTAGCCAGGAGGCTTTGGACTCCCGTAAACCGTCGGTGACCGCCACGACCTCCTTCTTGCCCTCGGCCGTCACGCCAATAATGACCAAGAGACACATCCGGGGATCGTCCTCCGCCCGCAGCTGGGTATAGACCCCGTCGGCCCACCAATAGGCGTAGCGTTTTCCCTGTAGAGACCGGCGCTGCCATTGGGCATGCTCTTGCGCCCATTCGACTTTCAAGCGTCCCAGCACGGCCGGAGAAAGCCCCTTGGCCTCCTCGCCCAGGAGAACAGACAGCGCCTCGTGCATCCGTCCCGACGATACCCCGTGCAGGTACAACCAGGGGAGCGCTGCGGCCACGGTCCGCGACTTGCGCACGTAGGGCGGTACCAGGGAAGAACGGAAGACCACGCCCGAACCGGAGCGGTCTCGCACCTTGGGGACCTGTACAGGCACGGGGCCGACCGCTGTCAGGATCTCCCGCTCCGGCAGATATCCATTCCGCACGACGGCCCGGCGACCATCGACCATGCGTACCGCGGCATACTCCTCCAGCAGCACCTGCACCTCGCCCTCGATGGCCTGTTGGATCAGCTGGCGCGCGGACCGCCGCAATAAGCCCTCGATGTTCAGGCCCAACTCTCCCATTCCTCCGTCGAAACCAGTACTCTCTTGCATGGCGCACTCCTCATTCGTTGCGAATCGGATCCAGAAACCCTTTTCTAGCAACAGTGCGCCACCCTCCTCAAGCTAGTTGTAGACCTCCCGTACACCAGATTCGAGCATAGCTCTATCCCTCCCTTGCGGCTGCCCTGCAGTCGATTGCGCCGAAGATTGGTTGCACCCCCAGGACGTTGCGGGTGTGGGTGAATCGAGCCGCAGTAGAGGCCGGCAGCCGGCCCGGATGGTAGCGACCGCAGGTGGGGGAGCGATGAAGGAAGCAACACATGGAGAAAGGATGGATCGTCGGATCGCATGGTCCATTTTTGCTGTAACCGCAGTCATCCGGTGGTGGATGGCCACAGGAACCAGCAGCTGTGCAAATCACGCCCTCCATCCAATCATCAGCAAGGCAATTTCTGGGCTACGGATTCATGGTCAGAAAGCATATTGCAGCATCAAACGATCGTCGATGAAGGTACCGTGATAGTCTGCATAGGGATTACTATGATCCACCGCCAGACGATTACGTAGGGAAAGTCCCTTCCAGAATCCTCCCGGACTGTAGGTCACGTCGAGGTAGTTGGCATCGACATTGGGCGCATAAGGGGCAGTGATATACATGCTGTAACTGTACTTGACACGCAGTTGCGGCAGTGGATGGATCAAGAAGCCAAATTTCCAGGCATGCCCCGGTTGGGATGCCGACACCAGACCGTAATCCATAATACTGGTATACAGGGGATCAGCGCTGTACTGCTGGGTAAATGGAGAGACGAATCCACCGTTGTACAACTCTGCACCGCCGGCAGAGAACGGCGAGCGGGCAGGGATCGCATTGTAAGCCGCAAAGATGGTGCCAATTGGACTATGTAGTCCCAGCATCCCGCCAAAGATCGTGGCATCCACTGGTCCCGCGTATTGAGCACCGTCCGCCCACTCCCGAGCGTACTGAAAATCGGCAAAGGGTTTCACATCCCAGGAAAGGGTGGGAGCCCCATAGTGCACTGTTCCATAAAACAGGTTGGCAAGATCATAGAAATGATAGAACCAAGCACTGGAGTGCAGCCCATGCCAATGACCAGACAGTCCAAAGGCCAGGGTTCCGTTGAGATGGTCTGGCATACGGGGATAGAGTGGATTCTCATTCAACAGGGTCTGCCGATAATAGTTTTCCTGTATGCGGTTCTTGTAGCGGAACTCTCGCAGAGCAGTGAACCGTAGATCGCGAATCGGTGTGATCTGTACGAGAGCCGCCTGGTAGGTGTTGGGAATCATAAAGGCGTCTGCCGTTCCCATCCAAGGGGTACGCAGGAGCATATCCCCAGCCTTTACCCGCAACCACGGGTTGCGATACTGCAAATAAGCCTGTCCGAGTACATTCAAACTGTTACGATTGCCCATAAGCAATGCATCGAGATGCAAGCCGTTGAGATCGTTTGCGCCCAGGCCATTGGCGGTATAAAACGCTACCCCCGCGTTGAAGCCATAAAGGGATGCCGTCTGAACTTTGAGCATGCCGCCAAGCGAGTAGGCCCAGCGGTTGGGAACCGAAGAACCAGAAAATATTTGATTGAAATAGTAGTTCCGAATATCCCCGGTTACTGTAGAATTCAGCAAAAACTGCTGAATACTATTGGCCCGAGCCGCCTCTGAAGTGGGAGTTCCTCCGTAGACCAAGGGCGCCGCCAACATCAACGTCGCCATCGTTAACCCGTATAGATGCTTCATTACGACCTCCTCGAACGTCTGTTGTAGAAGTATTGTTTAAGCTCACCAGCGTAAGGCTGGGAAGTTATAACATCGTCTTCACCATGGTAGTGCCGTGGACATCTTCGGAGCAGTCACGGACCATTCCCGTCTCCTCGGAGAGGCGGGGGCTCGGAACAGCGCGCCGGTCCACATCCCCACAAAGCTACGCTGCGTGACGACGATCCAGAACCCCGCCAGCAGCACCGTGAAAACGGCACCGAGCACGGTCAGCGGGCCAAAATCCGTCACCTCGCCCAGGCCGTAGGTGGCAGCGTCGAACACCCCCAAGGGAAAGGTGAAGCCCCACCAGCCCATGTTGAAGGGCAGACCCTCGCGCAGATAACGCAGGGTGAAGGCGACGGCCATGACCATCCACCACAGGCCAAAGCCCCAGAGCACGAGGGCGACCAGAATACCCGCCAGCTGGCCGAAGTTCGCCATGGAGGCCAGCGGAGTCCCTGCAAAAGCCAGGACATCGGCCTTGCCCAGGGTAAGCATGGCGAAGGCGCCAGTCCCCAGGGGACCCAGGGGTAGCCAGGTGGACACGGCCATGTCGCGGTGGGGAAGCTTGTGCAGGGTCAGGCGAAGCAGGAGGATGGCCAGCACCGCCAGGGCCAGGAGCACGGAGATGCTCCACAGCACGTAACTCACATAGACCACGGGTCGCGCAAGGGCGGGAGACAGGTGCTGGGCCAAAAGGCCGCCGCTGGCCGCACTCACCTCCGGCGGAACGATGGGAAGCAGCCACGCGGCGGTCATCCGCTCGATACTGTGCTCGTGGGCCGTAAACATGAAAAAGGGAATGAGCAAGGCGGAGATCAAGGCCAGCAGGACATCGACCCACCACAGGCCCTGGGCAATGGCGAGGGTCTGCGGTGTGGCCGGCCAAAAATCCAGCAAGCCGTTGATGATGGTTGCAAATCCCATGGGAATGGCGCCGATGAAGAGCGACTGCACCGGATGGTCGAAAAGCTTGGCAAAACTGCGGGGGTAAAACAGCGCCCGCCCCGCGAACAGAGCAGCGAACAGGGCGAAGAAAAAGACGTTGACGATCCAGAGCCCGCGGGCGATCTCCAGCTGGCCCCAGTGGCCATAGGGAAAGGCCGCCAGCATCAACGCAAGGATACCTGTGCCCATGTTGGCGGCAAACCAATTGGGGGTGAAGTGACGAACGATTTCCCGAGGATCCCGACCGGGGGCGGCGGACAGCAATCGCATGGATGCAGCACTCCCTTAACGAAGGACTGGATGGAGCATAGACACTTGCAATACTACAGGCCAATGACGAATATGGATTCATGAAATTCGTTTCATTTATTTCTGGCATGCTGCATAGGTTGGTGCATGACGCGTATCGCATGGGCCTGGAGGACTAACCCGACAGCCGCTTGAATCGCATCCAGGCCTCATCTTTATCTAGAGCACATCGCATTTCTTTGATCGTACGGGCCTAAGGTGGCGTATGCCTAGTCGGCAGACGACCAGCCTAGCCTGTACGATCACCATCTCGATAATCATCCAAACAGCTAGCCGGCCCTCCGGACCGACTTACGGTCATTTTCTTTTACAGTGCGTGTAATGCCTAGGAAGCTGCTGAAAAAGTCGGTGGTATACTGGGCAAAATGGTGCAGCGGGGGGTGGAAAGATGCGTGGAGCCAAGGTAGAGACTCAAGGGTTATTCAGCTACGTTTCCCCGGAGCAACGGGTGCCCCAGGACCATCCGCTGAGAGCGATCCGGGCTATCGTGGAGCGGTCCCTAGCGGAGATGGATAGCCACTTCAGCACGATGTACTCGAGCTACGGTCGCCCCTCCATTCCCCCGGAGTTTCTCCTGCGCGCACTGCTCCTGCAGGTCTTCTACAGCATCCGCTCGGAACGGCAGCTGATGGAGCAACTCAACTACAACCTGCTGTTCCGCTGGTTTGTCGGTTTGGGAATGGACGACGAGGTCTGGGTGCCCACGGTCTTTACTAAGAATCGCGATCGGTTGCTGGATCACGGGACGGTACGGGAATTCTTCCGATCCGTACTGGAACAGGCTCGCGGCCAGAATCTGCTCTCCGAAGAGCATTTCTCCGTCGATGGTACGCTGTTGGAGGCCTGGGCCTCGCAGAAATCCTTTCAGCCCAAGGATCCCGAAGATCGTAGCGGTGATGGCTCCGACTTCCGGGGCCAGGAGCGCAGCAATGAGACCCACGCATCGGTGACGGACCCCGATGCCCGGCTGTACAAGAAGGCTCCCGGAGAGGCGTCCCGTCTGGCCTACCTGGGTCATGTGCTAATGGATAATCGGCATGGATTGATTGCCGGGGAACAGGTGACCACCGCCGATGGCACGGCAGAAGTGGATGCCGCTACCCAATTGGTGGATGATCTGGGCGGGAACCAGCGCATCACCCTCGGTGCCGACAAGGGCTATGACCGTCACGGCTTTGTTCAGGATCTCCGGGACCGGAATGTGACCCCTCATGTAGCCCGCAAGCGGAAAGGCTCGGCCATCGATGCCCGGACTACTCGCCACCGGGGCTATGCCATGAGCATCCACGTCCGGCGGCGGATAGAATCCATCTTCGGCTGGATGAAGACTGTGGGAGGGATGCGGAAAACCCGATTCCGTGGTTTGGAACGGGTCGGTCTGCACTTCTCCTTGGCGGCCACCGCGTACAACCTCGTGCGGATGGCGCGACTGGCAGTGGCTTGATGGGATTCGTGCGTCCGGAATCCGTCCAAGGGCTACCAAAAGCTCAGAAAAACAACAAAACAGCTGCGCCCGCGCCTGTTTCCCGGGGTTTTGTGACCGAATATCCCAATCAAAAGAGATTTTTCAATATTTTTTCAGCGACCTCCTAGGGACCCTCTGATACAATGGGTTGACCGAGTAGCTAGGAGATGTCATCCATGACCGGACAGATGACCTTTGCCGAAGGGCCCAGCCTGTCGCGACGCCGCAAGCAGACCAAGCGAGAACGCTTTCTGGCCGAGATGGATGCCGTGGTTCCCTGGGCCAGGCTTGTGGCCTTGATCGAGCCGCACTATCCCAAGGGTGGCAGTGGCCGCAAGCCTATGCCCTTGGAGCGGATGCTGCGGATCCACTTTCTCCAGCAATGGTTCGGCTACTCCGATCCAGGGATGGAAGAGGCCCTGTACGAGGTCCCTCTGCTCCGGCGATTCGTCGGTATCGACCTGGGCCGGGACTTCGTTCCCGATGAGACCACGATCCTGAAGTTCCGCCGCTTACTGGAGCGCCATGCGCTTGCTCAGGCCATCTTTGCCGAGGTGCAGGCGGTGTTGCGGGAGAAAGGGCTCTTGCTGCAGGAAGGTAAGACCGTGGATGCCACCTTGATTCACGCCCCGAGCTCCACCAAGAACCGAGACCGCAAGCGGGATCCGGAGATGAGCTCCACCAAGAAAGGAAATCAATGGTATTTCGGGATGAAGGCGCATGTGGCAACGGATCTCCAGGGCATCGTGCAGGCCGTGGACTTCACCGCGGCCAAGGTACCGGATCATCGGATGCTGGATGGGCTCCTTACCGGAGAGGAGTCGGTGGTCCTCGCTGACCGGGGCTACGACTATCCCCAGGCGCATGACACGCTGGCGGCCCGAGGCATACGGAACGCGGTAGCGCGGCGACGCTATCCTGGGCAGAAAACCGGATTGGCGGCACTCAAACGCTACAACCGCGCCATTGCCCGGATCCGTGCCCGGGGAGAACACGCCTTCCGGGTACTGAAGTGCCAATTCGGTTATCAGCGAACCAGATATCGGGGTCTGGCCAAGAACGGTGCTCAACTGACCACGCTCTTTGCCTTGGCCAATTTGTACATGCTGAGGAGATACCTGCTGGCTGCATAGGGAGTGGTGCGTCCAGATTCTGGGAATCTCCCAGAAAATAGTGGTATTTCGATCAGCAATGGGCCTCATGGCGTTTTTTTTGAGATTCTGGATCAACGGCAATGCCTTCTTCGGCTAGATCAGATCTTCCTTAGAGTAAAGCGTAGCAATGCTACGTTGGCAAATCGGGTGCTGGAGAATGGTGCGGCAATGGGATGACTCTTGTGCAGCCCCTTTCTTGCTGGTCGTGATTTCTCGCAAATACCGCTCTATCAGGTCCCCGAGCGTGGTAGCTTCGGCTTCGCTGCGATCTCGCCACGACCCGCGCACCATCTCAGCTTCAACGACACGCGCCCAGGCCTCGGCCTCGGCTTTGGTGCGAAACGTCCTGACCTGTTGAGGATAGCCGCGTTTGCGGATACGGACCTGCCAGCCAATGCGGACGCCCTAGTCATCGTAGCGAGGGGAAATCGTTACCATGCGCGAACTCCAAAAAGCGGCCTACTCCCCGCGCAGTGTCGCGCCAGTGTCGCGGAACTTCAAGAATAAACAAAGAAGCCCTAGAAATTCAGCTAGAGCCTTGATTTTTTTGGCGTCCCCAGGGGGGTTCGAACCCCCGTTACCGCCGTGAAAGGGCGGTGTCCTAGGCCGCTAGACGATGGGGACCGGACACGAGCGCACGACTATACAAATAAAAGGCGTGGTCTGCAATGGTCCCTGGTCTGCACGATCCCTGGACTTTTCCCACGCCCACCGGCGCCGCCGGATACCGGGACCCATCATCGTCTGCCCAGCTACGCCTGAGCACCCAGTTGTCGATCGATAAAAAGATTACAGGATATTCTGATATTGGGTTATTTCCCCGCATGGGTGGTGCATTTACCCGAATTTCTGCCCGTCTTCATCGGTGAGCAGGGAAGAATCAGCAGCTTAGGGGCGATTCCGCAGTGGAACAGTAGTTGCTTATAGTCTTGTGCACCTTGATGTGTACTGTAATTCCGCAAACGACAAACAAGGAGTGACTCATGTTACTGGAAAACACCATGCCAGTGCTCCTCAGTCGTCTGGACTTTGCTTGGATCACGTCCATGCATATCCTCTGGACGCCGATGACCATCGGTATGTCCTGGCTGCTCTTCGCTTTGGAGATAGCCTGGCTCAAGACCGGTGACGAGCGCTGGTACAAGCTCAACCGCTTTTTCGAAAAGATCTTCATCATCAACTTCGGCGCCGGTGTGGCCACCGGTGTGACCATGGAGATGGCCTTCGGCATCCTCTACGGTCCCTTCTCCCAAGCCGTGGGGCCCTTCTTCGGCAACATCTTGGGCTTTGAGACCATCACCGCCTTCATGTACGAAGCGGGCTTCATCGGCCTCATGGTCTTCGGCTGGGGCAAGGTGAGCAAGGGCATGCACGCCTTTGCGACCTTCAACGTGGGCCTGTCCTCGACCCTGTCGGCCATGTGGATCCTGGTGGCCAACTCCTGGATGCAGAGTCCCAACGGTGTCGTCCTGAAGAATGGCCTGTTTCAGGTGACCAACTGGTGGAACGCCATTCTCAACGAGAACTTCACCTGGGGCTTTCCGCACATGTGGGTGGCAACGGTGGAACTGGCGCTGTTCGTCTTCGCCGCGGTCTCTTCCTGGTTCATCCTGAAAAACCGCAACGCCGACCTCTTCACCAAGTTGCTGAAGCCCACGCTCCTGGCGCTGCTCATTGTCGCCCCCATCCAGATCTTCATCGGTGACACCCTAGGGCGCGATGTGGCCATGACGCAGCCGACCTCTTTGGCGGCCATGGAGGGGCACTACCATACCTACCTGCCCAACGGTAAGGTCAATACGGGCTGGCACCTCATCGCTTTCCCCAACGCCAAGAACGATGGCAACAGCTTCGCCATCACCATTCCCCACGTCCTGAGCCTGCTGGAGACCCACACCTGGAACGGCAAGGTGACGGGCATGGACAGCTTCCCGGCCAAGGATCGCCCCGATGTCTGGGTACCCTTCTATGCCTTCCGGGCCATGGTGGCCATTGGCTTCTTCCTGTTCTTCGTGGCCCTGTGGGGCAACTGGCTGCGCCTGCGTGGGCAGTTCAACGCCCAGGCCCTGCGCAAGCATCCCTGGTTCTTGCGTTCCGTAGTGTTCTCTGGCTTCCTGCCCTATCTTGCCATCTGGTGCGGTTGGTGGACGCGTGAAATCGGTCGGCAGCCCTGGGTCGTCTACAACCTCATGCGCACCTATCAGGGCGTGAGCCACATGTCCGTGGGGCAGGAGATCTTCTGGTTCGCGGGCTATATCGTCTTTGAGCTCGTCGTGTGGAGTGGCGCCTGGTACTTCTTCAGCCGCGTCATTGCCAAGGGTGTGGACGATATCGCTCCCTCGGATACCCTGTTCCACCATCCGGATGCGGGAGAGGCCGATACCGGTCGGGCGGGAGGCGGCTTTGCCAAGCCCACGTTTGCCAAGCCCACGATGGATAAGAGCCTCTAAGCAGTAACGCAACGGTGCCAGATTGGGGCGGCGCAGGCCGCCCCCTCTGACAGGAGAAAAACGCATGTTTGATATCGCCAGAATTTCGAGTTCTTTGTCCACCTGGTGGTGGCTTATTTTGTGCCTCATGTTCCTGCTGTACATCGGTCTCGATGGAGCCGATCTGGGCGCCGGGATTTTCGCGCTCTTCTCCAAAGATGAGGAAGAGCGGGGCGCCATCATGGCCTCCATGGCCGGCTTTTGGGACGGTAACGAGACCTGGCTCGTGGTAGCCGGCGGGGTCCTTTTCGGTGCCTTTCCTCTGGTGTATGGATCGGCCTTCAACTACCTCATGATCCCCTTGATGTTTGCACTCTGGGGCGTCATTTCCCGCGCCGTCGCCTTCGAGTTTCATGTCCACGCCATCGGCTCCAAGCGTTTCTGGGGTTGGATGTTTGCCCTAGGTAGTCTGCTGGCTCCCTTTGGTGCCGGTGTGGCCTTGGGGGCGGTCTTGCAAGGTTTCCCCATGAAGCATGGTATCGCTGCGGAAAACGTTGCGGGTGCCCATGCCTTGGCCTTTGACCTGGTCCCGCACTATTCGGGTGCAGCGCTGACCTTCTTGACGCCCTTCAGCATCTGGACGGGCTTCGGTGCGGTCATTGCCGCAAGCCTTGCGGGCGGGCTCTACCTCTGCGCTCGCTTCGTTCCCGGGGATGTCATCCACGAGCGCGCCAAGAAGTGGACCAACGCCTTTTCCCTGCTGGCTTTGGCGGGCATCGTCGTGACCCTGATCTGGTCCTATGCCATCTTCCCCTGGGCGGCAGCCAAATGGACCGGCCCGGACTGGTGGGTCTGGCTGATCTGGTTTGTGGTGATCCTCGGCTTTGCCTACAAGTCCATGATGGCGCATGCCAATCAGCGGGATTTCGTGGCCTTGCTCTGGGGTGAGGGTGTAGTGGCACTGATGTGGTTCGCGATGTGGGCGACCATGTTCCCCTACATCGTGCCCAATACCTGGACCATTCAGGCAGCGGCCAATCCCGCAGACTCGCTGGCGGTCTTCACGCTCTTCATGACCGGTTTCGTGCCCGTCATGATCATGTACAACTGGTATCAGATCTGGGTCTTCCGCGGTCGCTACACCAAAAAGGCGATGTACGCGGGGCACTGAGTCCGCGCATCCTGCCTCTTGCGAACGGCTGGGGGCAGGATCCAGTCCTTGGAGTGATTATCATGCAGTTAAAAAGATGGATACCGAGCCGCGACACTCCCGATACCGTCATTGCCAGCAATACGGTAGAGGAGGTGCTAGACGCATTGGAAGAGAAGCACGAAGTGGTGAACGGTCAGCTTCAGGATCTGCTTCGCCACATGGACGCTGCCCACCCCGACGAACTCTTGGACCGGGTGTTGGCGGTGGACAAGGAAATGCGTAAGTACCGACGCTTTTTCTCGATCCTCAAAAGTCACCTGCTCCAGGGGGCCGATGGTCAGCGTCTCAGCGGTGGGACCTGCTGAGGCAACACCAAGCCGGACCCTTCCTCTAAGCCGCTGTCTTCGCTGCGGTCGCGCTCAGTTTTCTCGACGAATGGCCTCCCAAGCGGCGAGGGCGGCCTCCCTTGCCTCGTGGTGATCCACCAGCGGTCGGGGGTACTCCTTGCCCAGGGCAATGCCCGCCTGTTCCAGGACAACCGCAGGCGCCTGCCAGGGCGCATGGATGTGGTCTGCGGGTAGACGCTGCAGTTGCGGTAGCCAGCGGCGGACATAATCGCCTTGGGGATCGAACTTCTGGGCCTGCAGGACGGGATTGAAGACCCGAAAATATGGGGCAGCATCGGCGCCACAGCCCGCCACCCACTGCCAGGACGCACTGTTGTTGGCGAGATCCGCATCCACCAGGGTATCCCAGAACCAAGCCTCCCCTTCTTGCCAGGGAATGCGCAGATCCTTGACGAGGAAGCTCGCGACGATCATGCGCACACGGTTGTGCATCCAGCCGCTCTCCCAGAGTTCGCGCATGCCGGCGTCGATGATGGGATAGCCGGTGCGGGCGCGCGTCCAGGCGCGTAGGGCGGCCGGATCCTGCCGCCAGGGAAAGCGCTGAAACTCGGGCCGGAGGGGTTCCCGAGGTAGATCCGGAAAATGGTAGAGGAGGTGCCAGGAGAACTCGCGCCAGCCCAATTCCCGCAGAAAGGCGTCGACGTTGCGCCGCCACGCCCCTTGCTCCTCGGCAAGCCGGCTAAGGTGCCACCAGATCTGACGTGGGCTGATTTCGCCGTGGGCCAGGTAGGGCGACAGGCGCGAGACAAAGGGTTTGCCCGGCAGATTGCGGCCTTCGGCGTAGTGGGCGAGGCCTTCATCCACGAAGTCGCGTAGGCGCCGCCAGGCGGCCTCTTCTCCAACCTCCCAGTGCCGGGCGAGGCCGATGGACCAATCGGGGTGGTGGGGATGCCAGCCCCACCGGGCAAGGTCCTCACTGGCCGGTATCGCAGTCGGCGCGCGGTAGCTCTCGGGTTCGGCCAAGGGCTGGGGGAAGCGGTGGCGGGCGAGCATGGCCTTCCAGAAGGGGGTGAAGACGCGATAGGGCTGGCCCTCGCGCAAGTGTTCCCAGGGCTCCACGAGCAGATTGCCGGGGAAAGAACGTGCCTCGACGCCCAGTTCTTTGAAGAGGCTTTTGAGTTCTTGGTCTTCGGCGATGCCGTCGCGGTCGTAGCGACGGTTCCAGTAGACGGCGTCGGCGCCGCTTGCGCGGACGATTTCGGGTAGGACCGCTTTGGCCGTGCCGCTACGCAGGAGGAGGGGCAGGCCGCGCTGGGCGAGAGCCGCTTGGAGCTTCAGCAGGCTTTCTCCGTGCCACCAGCGCCAGGCGCTGCCGTAGCTGTCTGCGGCATGGCGCAGGTAGACGGGCAGGACGGGCCCCCTCTGGGCTGCGTACCACAGGGCCGGGTGATCGGCCAGGCGCAAATCGTTGCGGAAAAGGACGATGGTCGTGGGCTGGGACATGACGGACTCCGCGGACGGGTTCCGCTCAGTGTAACCCAGGACGGATAGTTTCAGGACCGGAGCCTAGCGTCGTCCGCCGATTTCGTCGATGTGGGCCAGAAGGTCGGCAGGGTCGGCGTAGACGCGGATCGCGCCCGACTGGCGTAGTTCGTCGGCCCCGTAGCCACCGCTTTGCACACCGATTCCGAGGGCACGGCAACGCACCGCCGCCAGCATGTCCCAGATACTGTCGCCCACCACCATGGCCGTCTCGATGGGAGCCCCCAAACGGGCGGCGGCGGTGACGAAGAGATCGGGATCGGGCTTGGCATAGCGCACCTGATCGCGGGTGACGACCACGTCCCGCGCGTGATCGACGCCCAGCGCCCGCAGGTTGAGGGAAGCCGTTTCCATCCGCCCGCTGGTGGCGATGGCCCAGGGGATACCCGCTTCCCGCAGCCACTGCAAGAGCTCCCGCGACCCAGGCAGGGGGCGCACGGACTCGGCAAGGCGGGTGAACGCCGCGGCGTGGTTGCGATTCATGCGGGCGATGCGCTCCTCGCTGATCTCGAGGCCCGTCTCGCGCAGGAGCTGGTGGGTAAAGAGGCCTCCGCTCATGCCGATCTTACGGTGGATCCGCCACACCGATAGCTCGATGCCTTCGGCATCCAGGGCCGATTTCCAGGCAAGGACGTGCTGGTACACGCTGTCGATGAGGGTGCCGTCGAGGTCGAAGAGAAAAACTGGGTTCGTCACAGTCGTGCTCCACAGCGGGTTTGTGCCTTTTAGTGTAGAACATCCAGGCGGGGTGGAGGGGGCGCCCTGCCCTTGGTTCCCCACGGCCCATCCCTTATGATGCGGTGACCCACACCACGGAGGAAACAACGTGAAATCTGCCGGGAAAACCGTCGCGGCGGCAGCCGTCGTCCTTGCTCTGGGTGGCTGTTCCGTGAGCCCCAACGCTAGCCCAGACGCCTCTGTTCAGGCCTATGTGCAGGACCTCATTGCCCAAGATTACAAGGGCCTCAATCGGGTGCTCTACCTCGGCCCAAAGTCGGAGTATAGCGCTGCCGATTACCAGAGCATGGACCAGAAGCTCGAGGCCTTCTCCCGTGGACTGGCGGCCAAGGTCGCGGCCCACGGCGGGCTGGAGCGGGTGAAGATCCTGAATGTACAGAAGGAAAAACAGGATGATCAGGAAGTCGCGCGGGTGACCTTCGTCCTCATCGGCAAGGACGGCAAGCAGGTGGATGTGCCCTCCACCCTGGTGACCATCCACACCAAGGAAGGCTGGAAGGTCAATCCCATGGCCTCCTGAGGGTGGTCCTGTGGTGGCGGTGGACGTGCTCTTTCGGGCCAGTTATGGCGTCGAAGCCCGACTGCTGCGGCAACGCCCCAAGGCTGGACGTTGGACCCATGTGGGTATGGTGTTTCGCGATGGCTGGGTCTTCCACTGCGATGCCAGGCGCGGCGTCTGTGGCGAGCTTTGGCCGGACTTTCTCGGTGATCGGAGTCGTGATCTGGGGCGTGTGATCCTGCCCTGCTCACGCCCGGGAGAAAATCGGCTGCGGTCGGTTTGCGAGGATATGGCGGCGCGTGGCCTTGCCTTTGCCGACGATTATTGCGATTGGCAGGAGTCTGGCCAGCGTTTCTACTGCACGACCGTCATCTGTGAGGTCTTGGCGCGGGCCTGGGGATTCGTGCCGCTGGCGCCGGCCGCTATTCCGCGCCAGATCGTCCCGCTTTTGGGTGAGCGGCGTCTGCTGCTGCCCCAGCAACTCCACGATGCCCTCGTGGCGCAGGTGGGGCGGACGACGGGTTCGGGGCGTCGTGACTGAACTGCGGTCCTGAGGATTGCGGCATGGTATCCGTCGAGCGGGAGTGGAGCGTATGACGAAAAAACGGTGGGCATGGGCCATCGCGTTGCTGGTGGGTGGGATTTTTTTCCTGGCTACGGCCACGGGACAGCGCCTCTTGGCGGTGGCCCTGGAGCAGGCGGGCAGCGAGTGGTCGGAGGCAACGGCCCGCATGCCCCAGTCGCCGGTGACGATTCCGGCGGAGGGGACCATCGAGGTGGCCTTCTCACCCCCGCCCGGGACTACGGACGCCATCGTCAAGGCCATGGGTGAGGCGCAGCACAGGCTCTGGATCCAGGCCTACAGTTTTACCAGCGCGCCCATTGCCAAAGCCGTGATCGACGCCAAGAAACGCGGCGTGGCCGTGCAGGTACTGCTGGACAAGAGCCAGCGCACCCAGAAATATTCCTCCGCCGATTTCCTGGCCAATCAGGGGGTGGAGACCCGCATCGACGATCAGCACGCCATCGCCCACAACAAGGTCATGGTCATCGACGATGCCACCGTCATCACCGGCAGTTTCAATTTCAGCAAGGCAGCGGAGCAGTCCAATGCCGAGAATCTGTTGATCCTGCGCGGCAATCCGGCTCTCAATCGGCTCTACGCCGAGAACTTCCGTTTCCATTGGTCGCACTCGGAGCCCTATGCGGCCCGCCACGGTCTGGACTGAACAAGCTAAACGAGGCCTTCCAGGATCTGGACCTCCACCAGGCTGCCGGCGGGAATATCGCCGGCTTCGGCGGGGAGCACCATGAGGCACTGGGCCTGGGCCATGCCGCTCAAGATATGGGAGGATTGGGCACCCACCGGCGCCACCTCCAAGCCATCCGGGCCGGCCTGCAGTTGTCCGCGCTGAAAGTCCATACGGCCCGGTTTCTTTTTGAGGGTGGTGGCGCAGGGCAGGCGCAGGGTGGGCACGGTCCAGGGTCCGCTGTGACCCATACGCTTGAGTAGGAAGGGGCGAACGAATTCGTAGAAGGTGACGATGGTGGAGACGGGGTTGCCAGGCAGGCCAAAGAAGTGGGCGGTGCCGATGCGACCGAAGGCGAGGGGCCGCCCGGGTTTCATGTTCATTTTCCAGAAGCTGACCTGGCCTAGCTCCTGCAGTAGAGCGCTGATGTAGTCCGCCTCGCCCACGGACACCCCGCCGCTCGTCAGGACGACGTCGGCCATGTCTGCCGCGGCGATCAGGGCCGCGCGAATATCCGCCGGTTCATCGGCGATGCGCCCAAGATCCACGGGTATGCAACCGAGCCGCTGCAAAAGGGCGCGCAGGGTGTGGCGATTGCTGTCGTAGATCTGTCCTGCCGCCAGTGGCGCGCCAAGTCCTTGGAGTTCATCTCCCGTGGAAAAGAACGCCACGCGCAGGGCAGGGTAGACGGACAGTTCCGTCCTGCCCAGGCTGGCGGCAAGGCCGAGGGCGGCGGGACGGAGGAGAGTCCCCCGGGCCAGGGCGGTGGCACCGGCGGCGAGATCCTCGCCCGTTCTTCGGATATTGGCACCGGGTCGGGGGCTTGTGTGAATCTCCACCCAGTCGCCCTGGGTTTCGCACTGTTCCTGGGGGACGACGCAGTCGACGCTCTCCGGCACCGGTGCTCCGGTCATGATGCGGATGCACTCCCCGGGTCCCAGGGTGCCGTGGAAGGGGTGCCCGGCAAAGGCGGCGCCCACGCAATGGCGGCGCTGCGCACCGTCGGCGCTGCGCAGGCCGTAGCCGTCCATGGCGGAATTGGGCCAGGCGGGGATGGGTTGCACGGCTCTGAGGTCCTCGGCAAGCACCCGATCGCCCGCGTCGGCAAGGGCCAAGACTTCACGGCGGTCGGGCGGGGTCGCTGCAGCCAGGATGATCTCCAGGGCCTCGGCGACGGACTTGGCCGCGGGATCGTGTTCGTTGTCGTCGCAACAGCTTGCCATGATCAGGTTTCCTCGTAGATTTTCCAGCCACTGCTGGCCAGTATATACCGGCCGATGGCTGGCGGGTCGTTCAGGTCGAGGCGAGCCAGCGGGCCCGTCAGCGGCTGGTCGCTGGCGATGGCAACAACCCCAGGGTCTTGCTCTGCCCAGAGCCGATGCCCCAGCTCTGGCCGGTACACCTCGATCTTGGGGATGGGCCAGTCTTTCTTGCCCTCCACCAGCACGAGATCCAGCCCCGACCCGAGCCAATCCAGGCTTACCCGCCAGTCACTGGAACTTTGTCGAGTAAGGAAGGAGCGTTTTGGGCCCTGCAAGAGGACTGCCTCGGCTCCGGCCTCGCGCAGGCGGTAACTGTCCTTGCCGGGCCGATCCCACTCGATGTCGTGGTGGGTGGCCTTGACGGCCGCCACCCGCAAGCCGTTGGCGCGAAACCACGGAATCAGGGCGCAGAGCAAGGTCGTTTTTCCGCTGCCGCTATATCCTACGATACCGAAAGCTTTCATTCCAGGTCCTCGGGTCGGTTGATGTTGCGCAGTGCAGCGGCATCCAGGGGCAACAGGCGCTGCGGAATTTTCCGCATCCAGCCGCGCACACTGGCGTCGCCGGTTTCGAGGTAAGTGGCCAGGCTATCGCTCAGGGAGCGGTGCATGAGTGCGACTACGGGGGTGATGCCGTGGGCGTCACCGGCTACCACCAGGGGTTCGGTACCGCGACTGCGCCAGAGGCGGTCGAGGAGATCCCTGGGTAGGTCTGGACAATCCACGGGGATACAGGCCAACCAATCCGTCTGCATGGCGGCAAAACCCGCGCGGATGCCCTGCAGCGGTCCGGCGAAGCCCGGCTCGGCATCCACCAGCACCGGATATCCCAGGCGGCCATAGGCGTCCAGGGAGCGGTTAGCGCTGATGAATACTTCCTGGGCTCGGTCCTGCACCGTGGCCAGGGCGTGGGCGATGAGCGGCTGGCCGCGATGCCGCTGCCAGCCCTTGTCCAGTCCGCCCATGCGCCGACCCGCGCCGCCGGCGAGGATGAGGGCGCTGAGGGGAAGGGGGACGGACTCTTTCGGCATACGGGCATTGTCGCGTATCATTCTCGCCCATGGCAATTTCCGGGGCACGGAGCGCAGTGGTTTGAAGTGGTTTTGGCAGAAGACGGCTGGGCCGCAGGAACCGCCGCGCGGGGTGGTGGTGGAGGCTGGCGTTCCACCGCAGGAACGGGTGGATCGGTTGCCGTTGCCGGAGATCCTCTTCGCCCGTCATTATCACGCCTTTGCGGATCTTCCGGACGATCCGGAACTGATGTCTGCGCTGCTGGCCTGGGCACGCTCGCCGGACTTTCTCCGTGACCTGCCGCGTCAGAGTGCGCGACGCTTTCTGGCGCGTGCGCAGGGCGCTGCCGGGAGTGTCGAGGAGCAGTGCCTGACGGCCTTCTTCAAGGTGCTGCATTCGGAAATCACGCGGCGCATGTATCTGGAAGGAGCTCGCCATCGCGAGGGGGTGGTGGGCATACGTTTGCGTCTGCGCGACCCGGCCACGGCGGGCAGTGCGGCCCAGGCGCTGGTGAGCGACGATGCCCATGGCCTTGGTCCGGGTATCTATCCCTTGAACGCCGTACCCGAGAATCCCGAACCGGGCCGAGAGCATCCATTCATCATCCAGATAGTCACCAAAAAGGATCTAAGCCAATGACGACCGTAGTCTTTTTTCCGGGTGACGGGATCGGCCCGGAAATCTGTGCCGCCGCCCGCCGCGTCCTCGAGACGGTGCAGGAACAGGCCGAGCTGCCTTTGACGGTGGTGGAGGGTCTGGTGGGCGGCGCTGCCCTGGATGCCCACGACGATCCCTTGCCGCCGGAGTCCCTGGAGCTGGCACGCCGCGCCGATGCCGTCCTGCTGGGAGCGGTGGGGGGGCCGAAATGGGACGGCCTGCCGCCAGCGAAGCGTCCGGAGCAGGGTTTGTTGCGTTTGCGCAAGGAACTGGAGCTTTTTGCCAATCTGCGTCCGGCGCAGATCTTTCCGCAGTTGCGCGCGGCCTCCCCGCTGCGCCCGGAACTCATCGAAGGCGTAGACATCCTGGTGGTGCGTGAATTGACCGGCGACATCTATTTTGGCGAGCCGCGCGGAGCCGAGGTGGTGCAGGGCAAGCGTCGGGCCTGGAACACCATGGTCTACGACGAGGATGAGATTCGCCGCATTGCCGAGGTGGCCTTCCGCGCCGCCCGCGACCGCCGCCGCCGGCTCTGCTCCGTGGACAAGGCCAACGTGCTGGAAACCACTCGCCTATGGCGGGAAGTGGTGACGGAGGTGGGGCGCGATTATCCCGACGTGGAACTGCAGCACCTGTATGTGGACAACGCGGCCATGCAGCTGGTGCGGGCGCCGGCGCAATTCGACGTGATCCTGACGGGCAACATGTTCGGGGACATCCTCTCGGACGAGGCCAGCCAGTTGACGGGATCCATCGGCATGCTGGCCTCCGCCTCCCTGGGGCAGGGGCGGGGCATGTACGAACCCATCCACGGTTCGGCACCGGACATTGCCGGGCAGGACCGCGCCAATCCCCTGGCCACCATACTCTCCGTCGCCATGATGCTGCGCCACTCCCTGGATCAGGCGCCGCTAGCGGAGCGTATCGAGGCGGCGGTGTTGCGGGTATTGGATCAGGGTCTGCGCACGGCCGACATCGCCGCCGTGGGCGAGCCCGTGGTGGGGACCCAGGCCATGGGTGAAGCCGTCGCCGCAGCTCTGCGGGAGCAGGCGACATCATGAAAAAAGAAGGTTATCGCGTCGCCATCCTGGGTGCCACGGGTGCCGTGGGTGAGGTCATGCGGGAAATCTTGGAGGAACGGGATTTTCCGGTGGAGGAACTGGTCCTGCTCGCCAGTGAACGCTCCGCTGGGCAGGCCTTCCGCTTTCGGGGTAAGTCCGTGCGCGTCCAGGACGCCGAGTACTTCGACTGGACGGGCGTGGATATCGGGCTCTTTTCCGCCGGTGCCCGCGCCAGTGAGATCTTCGCGCCCCGGGCGGTGGCGGCGGGTGCGGTGGTCATCGACAACACCTCACGCTTTCGCTACGACGACGACATCCCCCTGGTGGTGCCCGAGGTGAATCCCCAGCGCATTGCCGATTATCGGCAGCGTGGCATCATCGCCAACCCCAACTGCTCCACCATCCAGATGTTGCTTGCCCTCAAACCCATTGACGACGCCGTGGGCATCGAGCGGGTCGTGGTGGCCACCTATCAGGCCGTCAGCGGTGCCGGCAGCCGCGCCATCCACGAGCTGGGTGAAACGACGCGGGCGGTTTTTACCCAGCAAGAAGTTGCGCCAGCGGTCTTCCCCAAGCGCATCGCCTTCAATTGCCTGCCCCAGATCGACGTCTTCCAGGATAACGGTTACACCAAGGAAGAAATGAAGATGCTCTGGGAATCGCGCAAGATACTCGAACGCCCGGAGCTTGCCCTGACGGCCACCTGCGTGCGGGTACCGGTGTTTTATGGGCACTCCGAGGCGGTCAACGTGGTAACGCGGGAGAAGATGCGTGCCGAGGAACTGCGTAGCCTGCTCCAGCGCGCGCCGGGGGTCCGGGTGCTGGACGAGCGCACCGCCGGCGGCTGGCCCACGGCCCTGGACGCCGCTGGCCAGGACGCTACCTGGGTAGGACGCATCCGCGAGGATTGTTCCCACGAGCGTGGATTGAATTTTTGGGTGGTAGCCGACAACATCCGCAAAGGCGCTGCCCTGAACAGTATACAGATTGCGGAGTTGCTCATTCGCGACTATCTATAGGTTTGTGGTGTGATACAGACAACCCGGTCCGTCGGTGGACTGGGGCCGCGGTAGATCCGCCAGAAAGGGGAAGGTATGGACAGAAAAGCGTGGGTGCAGGTGTTCCTGGCCCTGGGCGTTGGGGTTCCCGGCCTGGCACAGGCTATGGGTCTGGGTGAACTGATCGTGCTTTCGGGCCCGGGTGAACCCTTCCGCGCCGAGATCCCCATTCGCAGCGAACACCCACGGGAACTGACCAGCGCTCAGGCGGGACTTGCGCCGGCCTCCGCCTTCAGCCTCATCCATTTACCGGTGGACCCAACCCTCAGCCAGTGGCACTTCAGCGTCCGCGAGGGCGGTCAGCCGGCCATCCTGATCTCGAGCCCCCTGCCCCTGACGCAGGCCAGTCTACCCTTCCTGGTACAGCTGGACTGGTCCGGTGGGCAGATCGTTCGCGAATATCGGGCCTCCTCCGCGGCGGCCACGACCTATGGGGTGCCGGCAACTCGCCTGGCGACGCCATCCCCCAGCCCGCGTCCGTCCGCTGAGGCCATGCCTTACCCGCCCATGCCGGCGCGGTCGCCACGTACCGAGGTTGCTGGTTGGGCCAGCGCCTCGCGCTATGGCCCCGTCCCGGAGCATCAGACCCTCTTTGATATCGCCCGGAAGCTCAGTCGCAGCAACCGGGTGAGCCTGGATCAGGTCATGGCTGCCCTGGTAAAGGCCAATCCCGGGGCGTTCAAAAATGGTAATCCCAATCTGCTCTATGCGGGTACCTACCTTGAGACGCCCAGTCTGGCCCAGGTTCAGGCCATGACACCGGCCCAGGCGCGGGCCTGGTTACGTGGCCAACGGCTCGGAGTTTCCGCCAAGTCCACGCCCGTCGCGGCAAACCAAGCGGTCCCGGCAAACGCGACCACCAATGCGGGGGCACCGGCGACCCGTCTGGTACTCTCCAGTGCGCCCAGCTCCGTGGCCGCGGCTGCCAGCAGCGCAGCAGCGGCTCCGGCGAGTACGGCGGCTGCGGTTAGCACGGTCAGCACTGCCGCTGCCCAGAGTAGCGTTGCCGCCCTGCGGTCGGACAATGCCCATCTGCAGACCATGCTTCAGGCTCTCAACACGCGCCTGACCCAGACGCAGGCGCAGGTGGCTTCGCAGGCTGCGGAACTCGCCCGTTTGTCCCAGGCATCGGCGCAGGCACACCCGCGCAGCAATCCCTTGCTGTGGCTGTCCCTTGGGGGCAACCTGCTGCTGCTCCTGCTGTTCCTCTGGGTCTATCAGAGGCAGCAGGAAGCGGCGCGACGCCAGCGCGAAGTATCGCAGAAGCTGACCATGCTGGCCGGCAATGGCAACGGCGCGGGCGCGAGGCCGACACCGCCGCCACCGCCGCCACCGCCGCCATCATCGGGAGAATCGCCCGCGGCCTTCGCGCCGCCGCCCCGGCCTGAGCCGTTCTTGACGCCGGGCACGGTGGCACCGGCGTCTGCCCCGCAGGCGCCTACGCCCAAAGCGGCGGTGGCAGAACCGCAGGCTGCGGCGGAACCGACCGTGGCGGCCGCTGCCGCGACCGGCGGCTTGGATTTCTCGCCGAGTGCCGCCGACGGCGCCCCGGCCGCAGGCGAGGCAGCGGATTTTTCCGGGACGGCTGCGGTCGCCGGTGGCCAGTCGACGGGCACCCTTGGTGCCGATCCATCCGATCCGCTGCAGGTGGATCCCCTGGAGCAGGCGGATCTCTATCTGACCTACGGCAAGTCCGACTCGGCAGTGACGGTATTGCAGGAGGCTCTGGAAGAGAATCCGCGGCGCAAGGAGCTTTACGTCAAGCTACTGGATCTCTATGCCCAGCTGGATCGTCGCGATGCCTTTCTGGAGCTGGCGGAGCGCATGCGTGGTCGCTTCGGTCCCGTGAATGGTGCCTGGCAGCAGGTTGCGGCCCAGGGCGCTCAGCTTTTCCCGGGGCACAGCTTGTTTGCGGATGCCAGCGCCGTCGCTTCGACCCCGCCCCAGTCGGCGGCCACGCCGTCGACGACCGCGCAGTCGGCGCCGGACTCGCATCACGCCTTCGATGTGTCGGCGCTGTCGGCAGCGGCATCCACGGATGAGCCGCAAGCAGAGCACCACGTCGGCGCCAACGAGACCGACCATTTGTTGGATTTCAATCTGGACAGTTTGCTGGGCAGCGCGGACGCGGAAAAGGACAGCGCAATGCCTCAGCACGAGATTCCGGCGGCGGAGAAGCAGCGGCTCCTGGACTCGGTCGATGAACAGTTCCGCGCCCTGGAGGCGGAGTCAAGGACCGAGTCCCCAACCCGCTCCGGGACTACGCCGCTGGAATCCGACTTTGCTCATCACCCCGACGCTGCAAGGGATGAACCGCATCCGTCGGCGCCGTCCCAGGATGCCGCCGCGGAGGCCGCAGGCGACTGGGATGCCGTCGGGACCAAGCTCGACCTGGCCAAGGCCTATCTGGAAATGGACGATGCCGATTCGGCACGAGAGCTGCTGGAGGAGGTCTCCCGGGAGGGCAATCCCCAGCAGCGCAGCGAGGCGCACAGCCTGCTGGAAAGCCTCTAGAAGGGTGTCGATACGCTAGCGGGACAGGCTTCGCCGGGGGCACGCTGGGCCCTCGGCCTGGAGTATCGGGGTAGCGACTTCAGCGGCTGGCAGCGTCAGGATGGACCAGCGAGCGTTCAGGAAAGCCTCGAGCGTGCGCTCCGCGAGATTGCCCAGTGCGCGGTTCCCACCACCGTTGCCGGCCGGACCGATGCGGGGGTCCATGCCCTCGGTCAGGTGGTGCATTTCGATGCTCCGGTGACCCGTCCGGCCCTCGCCTGGACGCGGGGGGTCAACCGCTATCTTCCCTCCAGTATCAGTGTGCTCTGGGCGCGGCCCGTCCCCCGGGATTTTCACGCGCGCTTTGCTGCCGTTGGGCGGCGTTATCGGTATTGCATTCTCAATCGCAGCGAACGCTCGGCACTGTATGCCGGGCGCGCGGCCTGGGTGCCGCGGCCTCTGGCGGTGGAGCCCATGCAGGAAGCCGCCAGCCTGCTCTTGGGCAGACACGATTTTTCGGCCTTTCGCGCCGCTGCCTGTCAGGCCAAACACCCCATCAGGGAATTACGCCAGTTGCGGGTGAGCCGTCAGGGCGACTGGGTTTTCGTGGATGCCGAGGCCAATGCCTTTCTCCACCACATGGTGCGCAACCTCGTCGGCGTGCTGCTGGGCATTGGCTGGGGTGACCGACCGCCCCACTGGGCGGCGGAGGTGCTGGCGTCGCGCAAGCGCGCGCTGGCGGGGGTAACCGCTCCGGCCGAAGGGCTCTATTTCGTCGCCGCCCTCTATCCGCCTGCCTTTGCCTTGCCTACCCTGGATTTCCACCAATTGCATACCCTCTTCCCGCCATCGTGTTAGATTAGGGCCATGCTGCGTATCAAGATCTGTGGGATCACCCGAGTCGAAGACGCCCTTGCCGCCGCCGAGGCGGGCGCGGATGCCATCGGTCTGGTTTTTTATCCGCCGAGCCCGCGCTACGTGGAGATCGCGACGGCGCAGGCCATTCTCGCGGCCCTACCGCCCTTCGTCACCCGTGTCGGTCTGTTCGTCAACCCCGAGGCGCACTGGGTGCGTGCGGTTACGGAGCAATGTCTGCTGGACCTGCTTCAGTTTCATGGCGACGAGACGGACGAGTTCTGCAGCGGATTCGGAAGGCCCTACATCAAGGCCTTACGGCTATCGGGTCCCACGGACCTGCACCCCTGGCGTCGGCGCTTTCCCGGGGCCCAGGCGCTGCTATTGGATAAGGAAAACGAGCGGGTCTATGGTGGCTCCGGCGAGGCCTTTGCGTGGTGGCCGCTGCCCGCGGATCTGGGTGTGGCCCTGATCCTTGCGGGCGGTCTGCGGGTGGATAACGTTGCCCAAGCGGTGCGTCTGGCGCGCCCCTATGCCGTGGACGTCAGTAGCGGCGTGGAAGTATCGCCGGGGCAGAAGGATCGTGGCAAAATAAGGAATTTCATTCACTGCGCCCGCGCGGCTCTACAGGAGACCTGAATGGCCAACTATCACCAGCCGGACGAGCATGGACACTATGGCCCCTACGGCGGTCGCTTTGTCGCCGAGACCCTGGTACCGGCTCTGGACGAATTGCAGGCGGCCTACGCTGCCGCGCAGCAGGATCCGGAGTTTCGCGGGGAACTGCACAGCGAACTGCGGCAGTTCGTCGGTCGCCCCAATCCCCTTTACCATGCCGCGAGGATCTCCCGTGAGTTGGGGGGAGCGCAGATCTACCTCAAACGCGAGGATCTCAACCACACCGGCGCCCACAAGATCAACAATGCCGTCGGGCAGGCGCTCTTGGCGCGGCGCATGGGCAAGGGGCGTCTCATTGCCGAAACCGGTGCAGGGCAGCATGGGGTGGCGACGGCGACGGTGGCCACTCGCTATGGTATGGAATGCACGGTCTTCATGGGTGCCGACGATATCCAGCGTCAGTCCAGCAACGTCTATCGCATGCGTTTGCTGGGGGCGCAGGTGGTGGCGGTGGATAGCGGCACGCGCACCCTCAAGGATGCCCTCAACGAGGCCCTGCGCGAGTGGGTGACCCGAGTGGAGGATACTTTCTACGTCATCGGTACCGTGGCGGGGCCGCACCCATATCCGGCCATGGTGCGGGATTTTCATCGGGTCATCGGTGATGAAGCCCGCGCCCAGTGTCTGGAGCAGACCGGCAGTCTGCCGTCGGCCTGTATCGCCTGTGTCGGTGGTGGCAGCAACGCCATTGGGCTTTTTGCCGCGTTCATCGACGATCCCGAGGTGCGCCTCATCGGTGTGGAGGCGGGTGGTCTCGGCCTTGCCAGCGGCAAGCACGCTGCCCCTCTCAATTCCGGTCGACCGGGCGTACTGCACGGCAACCGGACTTACCTCATGGAGGACGGCAATGGTCAGATACTGCCTACCCACTCCATCTCGGCGGGGCTCGACTACCCTGGGGTCGGCCCGGAACACGCCTATCTCAAAGACAGCGGCCGCGCCGAATATGTGGTAGCCACGGACGAGGAGGCGCTGGCCGCCTTCCACACCCTCAGTCGGCGCGAAGGGATCATCCCGGCGCTGGAAACGGCCCACGCCCTGGCCTACGCCTTCAAGCTTGCGCCACAGATGCGTCGGGATCAGAGTATCGTCGTCAATCTCTCGGGCCGAGGCGACAAGGACATCCACACCGTGGCGGCACGGGAGGGCATCGCGCTATGAGTCGGCTGACGAACTGTTTTTCCAAGCTGCGCGGGCGCACCGCGCTCATCCCCTTTGTCACGGCGGGCGATCCGGACCCGGCAGCCACCGTGCCCATCCTCCACGCTCTGGTGGCCGCTGGGGCCGATATCCTCGAGCTCGGCGTGCCCTTCTCGGACCCCATGGCCGATGGCCCCACTATTCAGCGCGCCAACGAGCGGGCGCTGTCCCGCGGTGTCCATCTGCGCCAGGTCCTGGCCTGGGTCGCGGAATTTCGTGAGGGGAACCAGCATACCCCCATCGTGCTCATGGGCTATCTCAACCCCATCGAGGCCATGGGGATCGAGGATTTTGCCCGGGAGGCAGCCGCGGTGGGTGTGGATGGTACCATCATCGTCGACCTGACGCCCGAAGAGGGACGGCGGGAGAGCGCCGTGCTGCGCTCGGTTGGCATCGATCCCATCTTCCTGCTGGCCCCCACCAGCGGTGCCGAACGTGTGGCGGCGGTGCGCGAGCTCGGCAGTGGTTTCGTCTATTACGTCTCCCTGCGCGGGATCACCGGGGCAACGCAGCGGGATTGGCACGGGGTGCTGGAGCGGGTGCAGCAGTTGCGCGCTGCCCTGAGCCTGCCCGTAGCCATCGGCTTTGGTATTCGCGATGCTGCCACCGCCAGGGTGTTGGCCCAGGGTGGTGCCGATGCCGTGGTGATTGGCTCGGCTCTCGTAGAGCGGCTCGCCGATGCGGCGGACACTGCCGCGCAGGTGGCCCAGGCCTTTCTGGCTCCCATAGCGGCGGCCTTGGCAGAGCACGCGCGGGTGTCGGCGTGAGCTGGTTCGACCGCGTACTGCCACCCAAGATCAAGAAGGGCCCAGAGCAGCCCCTGGCCAAAGAGGGGCGGCGCAGTGCCGTACCCGAGGGACTCTGGTCCAAGTGCCCCACCTGTCAGGCGGTGCTGTATCGGACGGAGCTCGAGGCCAATCTGTTCGTCTGTCCGCACTGCGGCCACCATCAGCGCCTCACGGCACGGCAGCGTCTGCGCTTTTTTCTGGACCCCGAGCCGCAGCTCGAACTGGGCGCAGAACTGACCCCGGTGGATCCCTTACGTTTTCGGGATCAAAAGAAATACAAGGAGCGCTTGCAGGAGGCCCAGGAAAAGAGCGGCGAGAAGGACGCCCTGGTGGCCATGCGCGGCTTCCTCAAGGGCCAGCCCGTGGTGGTGGCGGCCTTTGCGTTCGAGTTCATGGGGGGCAGCATGGGTTCCGTGGTGGGGGCGCGTTTCGTGAAAGCCGCCGAGGCGGCCATGGTGGAACGTTGTCCCTTCATCTGTTTCAGCGCCAGCGGCGGTGCCCGCATGCAGGAAGGTCTGCTCTCGCTGATGCAGATGGCCAAGACGGCGGCGGCCGTCGAGCGCTTGGCAAAGATGGGCATCCCTTACATCTCGGTGCTCACGGACCCGACCATGGGTGGGGTCTCGGCGAGCCTCGCCACCCTGGGCGACATCCTCATCGCGGAACCACGGGCGCTCATCGGTTTTGCCGGTCCTCGGGTCATCGAGCAGACCATTCGCGAGAAGCTGCCCGAGGGTTTTCAGCGTTCGGAATATTTACTGGAACACGGTGCCATCGATCAGATCGTCGATCGGCGTGAACTGCGCGACCGTATCGCCGAGATCATCGCCATTCTTGGCCATGGCGAGCGTGCAGTCTGAAGCGGCTCGGGCGCGCTTGGTTCAAGCGCCCGGCGCCGTGCCCGCGGATCGTGTCAATGCCCGGGTCATGGCCCTTGCGGGAGCGCCGGGGCATATAGAGCTGGGTCTTGCACGCATGCGGGCAGCCATGGCCGAGCTCGAGATCGCGCCGCGGCAGCCGTGGCCGGTGATCACGGTGGCTGGCACCAATGGCAAAGGCTCCACGGTTGCCTACCTCGAGAGCCTGTACCGGCAGGCGGGTTATCGCGTTGCCGCCTACACCAGCCCGCACCTATGGCGTTTTGTCGAGCGCCTGCGCATCGATGGCACGGTATTGACCGAAGGGCAGTGGCTTGCTGCCTTGGAGGAGGTGGCCCAAGACGCTGGCCACATTCCCCTCACCTATTTCGAACTGGCTACCCTGGCGGCCCTATTGTTGGTGCGGGCCGCCGCGCCGGAGCTGCTCATCCTGGAAGTGGGGATGGGCGGACGGCTGGATGCCGTCAACGCCGTCCACCCAGACCTTAGCATCATCACCACGGTGGACATGGATCATCAGCAGTGGCTGGGCGACAGTCGTGAAGCCATCGGTCGGGAAAAGGCAGGGATACTGCGCCGTGGCGTACCGTTGCTCTACGGCGACGCCGACGATCCCTGTACCAGCGTATTGACGGCGGCCAGGGCTTCGGGTGCACCCATCTATCTTTTGGGTCGGGAGCTTGTGGTGGATCCCGTCGCGGGCGTCCTGCACATGGGCGGGGAGTGCTGGCACCTACCCGAGCCGCTCTGGGGCGGGCGGGAACAGTGGGACAATCTGGCGCTGGCGACGGCCGCAACCCGGCTGCTGCGCGAGCGTCTGCCCGCCGCGGCTGTGGAGCCCGGTGCCGACTGGCGTTGTCCACCAAGATTGCCAGGCCGCTGTCAGCGTCTACGTCCCTGGGGAAGCGATGGACCGACCCTGCTTCTGGACGTGGCACACAATCCGCAGGCAGTCCGGCAACTGGCGAGCGTGCTCCGGCGCCATCCCGGGGCGCGTGTCTACGCCCTCTTCAATCTCCTGGCGGACAAGGATCTGGATGCCTGCCTCGCCCCGCTGGCGGGACTGGTGCAGCACTGGTTTCCCGTGGCCTTGCCCGAATCGGCGCGGACTCGGCCCTGGCCGGACCTGCTGGCGGCGCTGGATACGCGTGGGCTAACCTGGACCGCGGTGGAGGGTGGGGACTGCTCCGCGAGCCTTGAAGCCGCTTGCGCCGGCCTTGGCGCGGGCGACCTGGTGCTGTGCTTCGGCTCCTTCCAGGTACTCGCCCAACTGCCCGAGGAACTGCTCTCGGGGGAAGCTCCGGGAGGGACAGCGGCATGCCAACCTGGGTGAACGTGGGCGTCCTCGTCATCCTTTCCCTGTCCCTGCTCTGGGGAATTCTGCGCGGTATGTTGCGGGAATTCTTTTCGCTCATGGGTTGGGTGGGCGGGGTATATCTGGCCTGGCAGTATGGTGCCCAGTGGGTCGCACCCACGCTCACCGGCCTGCCGGAGCCCTGGCGTGTGCCCCTGGCCGATTTCCTGCTCTTTTTCGCGGTGATGTTCCTGACCACCCTGATGGCCTTTCTCTTGCGGAAAATCCTGTATCCCATCGGTTTTTCCGGGCCGGACCGGCTTCTGGGTGGGGTCTTCGGTCTCCTGCGCGGGGGCGTGATCCTGCTCGTTCTCATCTTCATCGCCAGGGCGGCGGGTTTTGCCCAATCCAGTTGGTGGCAGACGTCCTGGCTTGGCTCACCGCAAGTGACCACTCTGTCGCAGTCCATCACGGCCCCGGCCGTTTCCTATTGGGAGTCGCAACATCGTGTCAAAGCAACTGCTGTGCATGAGCCACTCTGAGTGTTCACGGGCGGGCGCAAGCCCGGTGGTGGACGCCGATGATGAGCACTTTCACGACGAATGTGGCGTCGTGGGGGTATTCGGTCATCCCGAGGCCGCCAACCTCACCTACCTTGGTCTCTATGCCCTGCAGCATCGCGGGCAGGAGTCCGCCGGTATCGTCTCTGCCGATCAGGGACAACTCTACACCCAGCGCGGAATGGGTCGGGTTGCCGAAGTCTTTGGTGCACAGGAGCTGGAGCGACTGCCGGGACAGCAAGCCATTGGCCACGTCCGCTACTCCACGGCGGGGGGATCGGTGCTGCGCAATACCCAGCCCATCTTCATCAATTACCGCCATGGCGCCTTTGCCGTGGGCCACAACGGCAATCTGGTGAACGCCGGCGCCCTGCGCGAGCAACTGGAGCGAGAAGGTGCCATCTTCCACACCGATATGGATACCGAAGTCATCGTCCACCTTCTGGCCCGGGTTCCAGGTCAGGACGCCGGTGAGCGTCTGGCCGCCGCCCTTGCCCAGGTGAGCGGTGCCTACTCCCTGGTGTGTCTGACGGAAACGCGCCTGATCGGTGTGCGCGATCCCATGGGCTTCCGGCCGCTGGTGCTGGGTCGACTCATCGACTCCGGCGGTTTTGTGCTCGCCTCGGAGACCTGTGCCCTGGACCTCATGGGTGCGGAATTCGTCCGCGACGTGGCTCCGGGAGAAATGGTGATCATCTCCCAGGGGGGTATCGAGAGCCGTTTTCCCTTCCCAGCGGTGGGACGGCGTATGTGTGTCTTCGAGTACATCTACTTTGCCCGGCCCGACAGCGTCCTGGATGGCGTCCACGTGTATTCGGCGCGCAAGCGCATCGGTCGGATCCTAGCGCGCATCCATCCCCGCGACGCCGATGTGGTGGTGCCGGTGCCGGATTCCGGTGTGGCGGCTGCCATGGGCTATGCCGAGGCCTCCGGTCTGCCCTTCGAATTGGGCCTCATCCGCAATCACTACGTGGGTCGGACCTTCATCCAGCCGGCCCAGCGTGGCCGAGATTTCAGCGTCAAGGTCAAGCTCAATGCCCAACCCGAGATCCTCAAGGGCAAGCGGGTGATCCTCGTGGACGACTCCATCGTCCGCGGTACCACCAGCGCCAAGATCGTCCACCTGATTCGTGCCGCCGGTGCCCGGGAGGTGCATTTTCTGGTGAGTTCGCCGCCCACCATCGGCCCCTGCTATTATGGTATTGATACGCCAGATCGGGCGCAGCTCATCGCTGCCCAGCACAGTGTCGACGAGGTACGGAAGATGATCGGTGCCGATTCCCTGGGTTATCTCAGTCTCGATGCCCTGTTCGAAGCGGTGGGCGGCCGGGCCCTGGGCTTTTGCGATGCGTGCTTCAGCGACGATTACCCTTTGCCGACGCCGGAAGGGCACGGTACGCGACAGCTCTTTTTGATGAAGGAATTGCGATGACGGAAAAAAGCGAACCGCATGGCAAATGGCGCCCGGAAACCCTCGCCATCCGTGCCGGCGTTCACCGGTCAGCGGAAAAGGAACACGCGGAAGCGCTGTTTCTGACCTCGAGCTTCGTCTTTGACTCTGCGGAGGAGGCGGCGGCGCGTTTTGCCGGGACCAGTCCCGGAAACATCTACGCCCGTTTCACCAATCCCACGGTGCGGGCGCTGGAGGAAAGACTGGCGGCCCTGGAAGGTGCGGAAGACTGTGTGGCCACGGCCTCGGGCATGGCAGCCTGTCTGACGACCTTCATGGGGCTGTTGCAGGCAGGGGATCACATCGTCGCCTCGCGCTCCATTTTTGGCTCTACCATCCAGCTCTTGCAGAACATCCTTGGCCGTTTCGGTCTGGAGACGACCTTCGTCGCCCTGGACGACCTCGCGGCCTGGCGCCGCGCTCTGCGTCCCAATACTCGCCTGCTCTACCTCGAGACGCCATCCAATCCCCTGACGGAGATCGGGGATATTTCCGCCCTGGCGGCCATGGCGCGGGAGCATGGCGCAAGCCTGGTGGTGGACAACTGCTTCTGTACCCCAGTCCTGCAGCAGCCCCTGGCTCTGGGTGCCGATCTCGTCATCCATTCCAATACCAAGTATCTGGACGGTCAGGGACGTACCCTGGGTGGTGCCATCTGCGGGCGCAAGGAACTCCTGGCCGGTCCGCGCAACTTTGTCCGTACCGCCGGCCCAAGCCTCAGCCCCTTCAATGCCTGGGTCCAGCTCAAAGGGCTGGAGACCCTGGCCCTGCGCATGGAGCGCCACAGCCACAATGCCCTGGAACTGGCGCGCTGGCTGGAGCAGCGTGAGGAGGTGGCGCGGGTCTATTTCCCCGGCCTCGCCAGCCACCCCCAGCAAGTGCTGGCCGAGCGTCAGCAACGCTTGCCGGGCGGCATCCTGTCCTTCGATCTGCGCGGCGGTCAGGCGGCCGCTTGGGCGCTCATGAACGCCGTGGAGATCTTCTCGCGCACGGCCAACCTGGGCGACGCCAAGAGCACCATCACCCACCCCGCCAGTACCACCCACGGCCGGGTGAGTGCCGAGGCGCGGGCGGCGGCGGGCATCGGCGACGGGCTGCTGCGTTTGAGTGTCGGGCTCGAGCACGTGGACGACCTGCGCGCGGATCTCGCGCGCGGTCTTGAGGCGGCGGCAACTGCTGCAGCGTCTTCGGGCGCCTGAACCGGTTTTTTCTGAACTTACTTTGGGAGAACGAAAAATGACCAGATACCGACCCCTGAGCCATCGCCACCTGCGGCCGGATACCCGCCTCTGCGTCTTCGATAGTGGTCTTTCGAGCCCCGTGGGGATGGACGACAATGCCCTCAAGGTCATGACCGATCTGCGTCGGGTACCGGCGGCGACCACCCATCCCGAGGTCAGCATCGACGCGGCCATGCAGAAGATGATCCACGTCGGCGTGCGCCTGCTGTTCGTGCTGGACGATTTCGGTGTCGTGGTGGGCATCATCACCGCCCGCGACATTCTTGGTGAGAAGCCCGTGCAGATCGCCGCCGAAAAACAGATCCCGCGGGACCAGGTGCTGGTGGAGGACATCATGATCCGTCGTGGACGCATCGAGGTCCTCCCCTATGCGGAAGTGGCTCGGTCCACCGTCGGGGATATCGTCGTCACCCTCAAGGAAGTGGGGCGGCAGCATGCCCTGGTGGAAGCGGAAGGGAGTGTCCCCGAGATCTGCGGCATATTCTCCATCAGCCAGATTGGGCGACAGCTGGGAGTCAAGATCGAGACGACGGGAACGGCGCAGACCTTTGCCGAGCTGGAAAAATTCCTGACCCAGGGCGACCACTGAAACACCGAGGTTTGGTCTTCGACTTTTCGGATGGAGCGGGCCAGTGACTGAGGCCTGGGGGCTCACCCTCGCTGCTGCCCTGATCCTGCTCAACGGTTTCTTTGTCACCGCCGAATTCGCGCTGGTGCGCCTGCGGGTCACGCAGTTGCGCAGCCTTGCGCAGAGCAAAGGCCTGCGCGGGCGTCTTCTGGCGCGCATGCATCGGCAGCTGGACGCGTACCTCTCGGCCACCCAATTGGGTATCACCCTGGCGTCCCTCGCCCTGGGCTGGATCGGCGAGCCAGCGACGGCGCATCTTTTGGCCCCCGCGCTCGCTGCCTTGGGCTTTGGCGACGGCGCCGTGCTGTACTCGGTCTCCCTGACCGTGGGTTTTGCGCTCATCGCCTTTCTCACCATCATCCTGGGTGAGTTGGTACCGAAATCCCTGGCCATCCGCCGCAGTGTGCCCGTTGCCCTGTGGGTCAGCGTACCCCTGTACGCGTTCTACTGGTTGATGTTTCCGGCCATCTGGATCCTCAACGCCAGCAGCCAGTGGATTCTGCGCATTTTTTCCCTACGCGGGCAGGAGCCCGTGGGGGATGCGCCCCACTCCCGCGACGAACTGGCCATGATTCTGGCGCTCAGCCAGGCGCAGGGCGTGTTGGGACGGCGCAGCGGCGATCTGTTGGAACGCGCGCTGGACTTCAACGAGCTGTCTGCCGGTGATCTGGCCCGGCCAGCCGCCGACATGGTCTGCCTGCAGCAGGACGCCAGTATGGATGCCATTCGCGCCGAGCTCATTGCCCACCGCTTTACCCGCTATCCCGTCTGCGCCGGCGATCGGCAGCACATCGTCGGGCTGGTCCACGTCAAGGACCTGCTGGTGGAACTGAGCCGACCGACGGCGACCCTGCACATGAAGCGCATACTGCGACCGCTGCCGTCGGTGCACAAGGACCTCCCGGCCCTGGATCTGCTGACGCATTTTCGCTCCGGTCAGCCCCACTTTGCCCTGGTCGTGGACGATCTCGGGACCATCACGGGTTTCGTTACCCTGGATCATGTGCTGGAGGCCCTGCTGGGGCCCATTCCCGATGAGTTCGGGCATCGCCGGCGCGAGTGGGTGGCGCAGCCGGACGGCTCCTGGCTCGGCGCCGGCAGCCTGTCCATCTACTCCCTGGAGCGGGTCCTGGGACGCGACATCGACGAGGCGGGGGAGGCGGACAGTATCGGCGGCCTGCTGATGCAACGTCTGGAACGCCTGCCCGAAAGCGGTGAGCGGGTATCCTTTCGCGATTTCGACGTGCTGGTGCGCGAGCGCCAGGGACCGCGGATTGCGCTGGTGCAGGTTTTCCCCCATGCTGCGCCGGATCTCGAGGACTGGTTTTCTGGATCATGAAGAAAAGCGACTTCTACTACCATCTGCCGCCCGAACGCATTGCCCAGGAGCCCTTGCCCGAGCGTAGCGCGAGCCGTCTCTTGGTGCTCGACCCGCGCACGGGCCACCTGTGCGACAGCTCTGTGCGGGAACTGCCGCAGTTTCTGCGTGCGGGCGACCTTCTGGTGTTCAACGACACCCGGGTGCTGCCCGCACGTCTACATGCGCGAAAGCCCACCGGGGGAGCGGTGGAACTCCTGTTGGAGCGTCTCCTCGCACCGGATCGGGCCCGCTTCCTAGCGCGCTCGTCCAAGACCCTGAAGCCGGGTGCGCGCATCACCCTGGCCGGCGGGGAGGCAGTGGAGCTCCTGGCGCGGGAGGGGCGGATGGTGGAGTTGGGGCTTCCGGGTGGCGGCAACTGGCTGGACATTCTCGAGGCCCAAGGCGAAGTGCCACTGCCGCCGTACATCGATCGCGCCCCGGCAGCGGCGGATCGCGAGCGCTATCAGACGGTGTACGCGCGCAATCCGGGAGCCGTGGCCGCCCCCACGGCCGGACTGCATTTCGATGCGGATCTGCTGGCCCGACTGGATGCCGCAGGTATGGAGCGCGCCCACATCACCCTGCACGTAGGTGCGGGAACCTTTCTGCCCGTCGAGGCGGAGGAGGTGGAGGAGCACCGGATGCACAGTGAGCGGGTCACCGTGCCGGCGGCAACGGTGGAGCAGGTCCGCCGCGCCCAGGCCCGGGGCGGGAGGATCTTTGCCATCGGTACCACGGCCTGTCGTGCCCTGGAGGGTGCCGCCCGTTCCGGATCCCTGCAAGCCTTTGCGGGCGAGACCGATATCTTCCTGTACCCCGGGCGGCCCTTTCGCGTCATCGACGGGCTCTTCACCAATTTTCATCTGCCGGAGTCCACCCTCTTGATGCTGGTATCGGCGCTGGCCGGGCGCGAACGGATTCTGGCGGCCTACGCCCACGCCGTGGCACAGCAGTATCGCTTTTTCAGCTATGGCGATGCCATGCTCATTCTGCCTGGGGGGGTTGGGCGCGCGTGACTTTCTTCGAACGGCTGGCACAGGATGGTGCTGCCCGCCGCGGGCGGCTGCACTTTGACCGCGGCAGCGTCGAGACGCCCGCCTTCATGCCGGTGGGCACCTACGGCACGGTCAAGGCGGTCACCCCGGAAGAGTTGCGGGAGACCGGTGCCGAGATCATTCTCGGCAATACCTTTCACCTTTTCCTGCGACCCGGTCTCGAGGTGATCGAGACCCTCGGCGGCCTGCATGGGATGATGCACTGGGACGGTCCCATCCTGACGGATTCCGGAGGCTTTCAGGTATTCAGTCTCGGTGCTCTGCGCAGGTTGAGTGAGGCAGGGGTCCGTTTTCGGGCGCCGGTGGATGGCCGCCCCGTTTTCCTTGGTCCCGAGGAGTCCATGGACATCCAGCGACGCCTGGGTTCCGACATCGCCATGGTCTTTGACGAGTGCACCCCGCATCCGGCTACCTGGGACGAGGCACGGGCCAGCATGGAGCTGTCCCTGCGCTGGGCGGCGCGCTCCCGCGCCGCCTACGCGGGACCCGGCCAGATCTTCGGGATCGTCCAGGGGGGGATGTACGGCGATCTGCGCCGACGTTCCCTGGCTGGGCTCAAGGCCCTGGATTTTCCCGGCCTGGCGCTGGGGGGGCTATCCGTCGGTGAGAGCAAGGCGGAGATGCTCGCCGTGCTCGACGATATTCTGCCGCAGATGCCCCAGGACAAACCGCGGTATCTCATGGGCGTGGGCTTGCCGGAGGATCTCGTGGAAGGCGTGTGGCGTGGGGTCGACATGTTCGACTGCGTGCTGCCCACCCGCAACGCGCGTAACGGCTGGCTCTTTACCCGTCACGGTGTCCTCAAGCTGCGCAATGCCCGGTATGAGCGGGATGTGCTGCCGCCCGATCCCGAGTGTCGCTGCTACACCTGCCGCCACTACAGTCGCGCCTACCTTCGCCACCTGCAGCGCAGTCAGGAAATCCTCGGCGCCCGCCTCAACACCATCCACAACCTGCACTACTATCAGGAGCTCATGGCGGGAATGCGCCAGGCCATCGAACTGGGGCGCCTGGCGGTTTTTCGCCGGGATTTCTATGCGGCACGGGGCAGCGAGGCGCCGAAAGTTTCCCAAGTCCTGAGCTAGGGGCTACAATGGCGGCCCTCGGATTCCATCGGAGCGCCCATGAACCTGTCCCCCATCGCCACGGCCTATGCCGATACCGCGGCGGCCCCGGCTGGCCCGGAAGCCATGATCGTGCAGTTCCTGCCGCTGATCGTCATCTTTGGCATATTCTATTTCCTGCTGATCCGGCCGCAGATGAAGCGGGCCAAGGAGCAGCGCGCGCTCATCGCGGCGGTGAGCAAGGGTGACGAGGTGGTGACCAATGGCGGCCTGGCGGGACGGGTCATGCAGGCCGGTGAAGAGTACCTGCACTTGGAGGTGGCCGAGGGCGTGGTCGTCAAGGTGCAACGCAACGCCGTGTCGCTCATGCTTCCCAAGGGTACCCTCAAAAAACTCTAAGGCCTGGTCATGACCCGTTACCCCTGGTGGAAATACCTCATCATCCTCGCGGTGGTGCTGCCCTCCTTCCTCTATGCTCTGCCCAATTTTTTCGGCTGGCATGCGGCGGTGGAAGTGCGCGCTCCCGTGGGTACGCAGTTGCCGCCAGTGGCTACGATGCAGGGATGGCTTGCCAGCGCCCACATCCCCGTCACCCGGACGGTCACGGATGCCTCCGGGATTACCTTTTTCTTTCCCAACGACAACGCCCAGGGGCTTGCGGAGACCCTGTTGCAGAACCGTTTGCCCCGTAATGCCCAGGTCATTCTGTCGCAGAAGCCGGCCGAACCCGACTGGCTGGCTGCCTTGGGCGCGCAGCCCGTCAATCTGGGACTGGATCTGCGTGGAGGTGTGTATCTGCTGCTCAAGGTGGATACGGACGCGGTGATCAAGCACGCCCTGGAGGAGGACCGCAATCGCCTGCGTAGCTTCCTGCGCCGAAAGGACCTGCAGTATCTCAATGTGGAGCAGACGGGGCCCGACACCCTGTCCGTCCAGATGGCCAGCGAGCAGCTGGCGCGGGAGGCACAGGCCGCCATTGCCCGGGAGTTTCCGGATCTGGCGCTCGCGCCCGAGGGTCAAGGTATCCTTCAGGCGAGCCTGACGCCGGCGGCAGCGCAAAAAATGCAGGACGACGCCCTGCAGCAGGCCATCGTCGTCATCCGCAACCGTATCGATGAACTGGGTGTGGCGGAACCGCAGATCCAGCGCCAGGGTAAGGAACACATCGCCGTGCAGTTGCCGGGTGTGCAGGACACCCAGCGTGCCAAGGAGATCATCGGCTCCACCGCCCAGCTGGAGTTCAAGATGGTGGCCGAACGGGTCGACATGGCGGCGGCGTTGAAGGGGCAGATTCCGCCGGGGGATGCCCTCTACTACGGCGTCGACGGTACGCCCTATGTACTCCACAAGGAGACGGTGCTCACCGGCCGCTATCTGAATGGCGCCAGCGCCGGTATCGACAACAATACGGGACAGGCCATCGTCAACATCAGCTTTGACAGCGTCGGCACCCGCATCTTTGGCGACCTCACCAGCAAGCATGTGGGCCAGCGCATGGCCATCCTTCTGGACAACAAGGTGGTGACGGCACCGGTCATCCGCGAGGCCATCACCGGCGGGCGCGCTCAGATCGACGGTTTCTCCAGCCTCAAGGACGCCAGCAACGTGGCCATCGAACTGCGCGCCGGCGCCTTGCCGGCACCGGTCCACGTCTCGGAAGAGCGCACCGTGGGTCCGACCCTGGGCCAGGATTCCATCCACGATGGCGTCATGGCGGTGATCTTCGGCATGCTCTTCGTCGTCCTGTTCATGACCTTTTACTACCGCGCCTTTGGTCTCATCGCTGACCTCGCCATCCTGGTCAACGTCCTCTTCATCCTTGCGGTCCTATCCCTCATGGGGGGCACGCTGACCCTGCCGGGCATTGCCGGTATCGTTTTGAAGATTGGTCTTGCCGTGGATGCCAACGTGCTGGTCTTCGAGCGCATCCGCGAGGAGCTGCGCCGGGGCATGAGCCCGCGGGCCAGTATCGATGCCGGTTTCAAGCGGGCCTTTGCCACTATTGTCGACTCCAACATCACCGTGCTCATTGCCGCCTTGACCTTGTTCCAGTTCGGCACGGGTGCCATCAAGGGCTTCGCCCTGGTCCTGACCATCGGTGTGCTCGTATCCATGTTCACCGCCACCCTCATGAGTCGCGGCATCGTCGAGTTTGCCCTGGGCAGGCGGCGCGTGCAGAAACTCTGGATCTGAGGCCAAGATGGAACTGCTCAAAACCCGAACCCACGTCGATTTCATGTCGCGCCGTTTCCTGTTTCTGGGGATCTCGGCACTCCTGATCGTCGCCTCCATTGCCGCTTATCTGGTGCGCGGCCTGGACTACAGCATCGACTTCACGGGCGGCACCCTCGTGGAGCTGGGCTTTACCCGGACTCCGGACCTTGCCGCCGTACGGGGCACCCTGGACAAGGCCGGTTACCACGACGCCGTGGTGCAGACCTTTGGCGGCGATCGCGACCTGCTCATCCGTCTGCGCACCCAGCCGGGCGAAAGCAGTGCCGTGGCGAGCCGTATCCTGCAGGTTTTTCAGAAGGATCAGCGGCAGTTTCCCGGAGTAGAGCTGCGCCGCACCGAATATGTGGGGCCGGAGGTGGGCAAGGCCCTGCGCAACCAGGGCATCATGGCCCTGATCATCGTCACCTTGGGGATTCTCATCTACGTCGGTTTTCGCTTCGAGTGGCGCTTTGCCGTGGGGGGTGTGGCCGCCATGTTGCACGATCCCATTCTCGTCGTCGGTTTCTTTGCCCTGACGCAGCAGGAGTTCTCCCTGACGGTGATTGCCGCCCTGCTGGTGGTCATGGGCTATTCCCTCAACGACACCGTCGTGGTCTTCGATCGCATGCGCGAGGATCTGCGGGCAAGCCGCAGCGGTTCGGTGGCCGAGATATTCAATATCGCCATCAACGAGACCCTGTCGCGTACCCTGATCACGAGTTTCATCACCTTCATGGTGGCAATGTCGCTTTTCCTCTTTGGCGGTCCCGTCATTCATGGATTTGCCACGGCGCTGGTGATCGGTGTGGTGGTGGGTACCTATTCGTCCATTTTCATCGCCAGTCCCATTGCCCTGTGGTTGGGTCTCAAGCGCGAGCACGTTCTCAAACGGCAGTTTATCAGCGCCAAGGATCGGAAGGACGGTGCGACGCTCTGAGGGTGGTCGCCAAGGTCGCGGCCAGTGCAGCGTGGTGCCCTTGTTCGCTCCGGCGCACTACGGTTTAATGGAGGTACGATGACAGTAGAATCCGGTCCAGTGCAGACGGCGGAGGCGCAGCCGACGCCGGATTTTGCCGCTACCCTGGCGTCTCTGGAGGAGACCGTGCGCCGCTTGGAGTCTGGGCAACTGGGGCTCGAGGATTCCGTGGTGCTTTTTCAGCGTGGCATGGAACTCGCGCGTCGGGCGCAGGCGCAGTTGCAGGATGCGCAGCAGAAAGTTTCCATACTTCTGGGCTCCGAAGAGACGCCCGTCCCCATGATCAGTGATGAGGAACCCTGATTTTGCCAAGCGCTCCTGCAGTCGAGTCTTTTGCCGAATTTCGCCAGCGTCGGGTCGAGCGTATCGAAAAAGTGCTGGATGAGCTCCTGCCGCCGGCGGATATTCTCCCGGGGCGCCTGCACGAGGCGATGCGCTACAGTACCTTGGGGGGCGGCAAGCGGGTGCGCCCCTTGCTGGTATACGCGGGTGGGCAATGCCTGGGCCTCGCCGACGAACTCCTGGACCGGGCTGCGGCGGCCCTGGAGATGATCCACGCCTACTCCCTGGTGCACGACGATCTGCCCGCCATGGACAACGACGATATGCGGCGTGGTCGGCCCACCTGCCACAAGGCCTTTGACGAAGCCACGGCCATCCTCGTGGGCGATGCGCTGTTGACCCATGCCTTCCAGGTGCTCGCCGAGCCCGTCCCCGGCCTGGCTCCGGCACAACAGCTGGCCATGGCGCTGGACCTTGCGCGCGCCGCGGGCTCACGGGGCATGGTGGGGGGGCAGGCCATCGATCTTGCGGCCGTCGGTCATGAGCTGGCCCAGCCCGCCTTGGAGCAGATGCACCTGCAAAAGACCGGCATGCTCATCCGCTGCGCCCTGCAACTTCCCCTGCAGGCGGCGGCCATCGCTCCGGATGCTTCGGTGGCGTCGGCCTTGCTCCGCTATGCCGATCGCATTGGTCTCGCCTTCCAGGTGCAGGACGATATCCTAGACGAGATTGGCGATATCCGCGAGACGGGCAAGGCACGCCAGGGGGCCGATCGCAGTCGGCAGAAACCCAGCTTCGTCAGTCTCCTGGGCCTCACTGAAGCGCAACGGTACGCGCAGCGTTTGCTGGAGGATGCTTTGGATGCCCTCTCCCCCTGGGGCGCCGAGGGCGATCACTTGCGGGCCTTGGCCCGCCTTATCGTCGAGCGTAACCGATGAATCCTTTGCTGGAGCAGATACCCGATCCCCAAGGCCTGCGGCGGATGAGCCGCAGCGAGCAGAAAGCGGTGGCGCGGTGGGTACGGCAGTTTCTGCTGGAGACGGTGAGTCAGACCGGTGGTCACCTGGCCTCTTGCCTCGGGACCGTTGAGCTCAGCGTCGCCCTGCACGCCGTCTTTGCGACGCCGGAAGACCGCCTGGTCTGGGACGTCGGCCATCAGGCCTATCCCCACAAGATCCTGACGGGGCGCGGGCCGCTCTTCCCGCGCCTGCGCATGAAGGACGGGCTGTCGGGTTTCCTCAAACGCGACGAGAGTCCCTTTGATGCCTTCGGCGCCGGTCATTCCAGCACCTCCATCAGTGCTGCACTGGGCATGGCCGTGGCGGCCAAGCTCACACAGCGGCAACGGCAGGTGGTGGCCATCATTGGCGACGGTGCCATGACCGCGGGGCTCGCCTACGAGGCCCTCAACAACGCCGGGGTGCTGGATGCCGATCTCCTGGTGGTGCTGAACGACAACGAGATGTCCATCTCGCCCAATGTGGGCGCGGTGTCGCAGTATCTCACGCGCATACTCTCGGGCCGTTTCTACAACAGCATGCGCGAGGGGGCTGGTCAGGCCCTCAGTCTCGTACCGCCTCTGCGCGAGCTGGCGCGCAAGGCAGAGGAGGGGGTCAAGGGACTGGTATCGCCGGGAGTGCTGTTCGAGGAGATGGGCTTTCACTACTACGGACCCATCGACGGTCATGACTTGGACGTGCTCATCCCGACCCTGGAAAATCTCAAGAAGATCAAAGGGCCGCGACTTTTGCACGTGATCACCCGCAAGGGCAAGGGCTTTGCCCCGGCGGAAGCGGATCCCTGCACCTACCATGGCGTGACCCCCTTCGATCGCCAGGACGGGCGGATGGTCAAGAAAAGCGGTGGCGCGCCCAGCTACACCCAGGTCTTTGGCGATTGGATCTGCGACAAGGCAGCGGCCGAAAGTACCCTCGTGGCCATTACCCCGGCCATGCGCGAAGGCTCCGGACTCGTGCGTTTTCAGCAACTGTATCCCGAGCGTTACTTCGATGTCGGTATCGCCGAGCAACATGCCGTTACCTTCGCCGCCGGGCTTGCCTGCGAGGGTCAGCGTCCCGTCGTCGCCATCTACTCCACCTTCTTGCAGCGGGCCTACGATCAGCTCCTGCACGATGTCGCCATCCAGAATCTGCCGGTGCTCTTCGCCATCGACCGCGCGGGGCTCGTGGGAGCCGACGGTGCCACGCACCAGGGCGCCTTCGACATGGCCTACGCGCGCTGCATTCCCAATCTCACCATCATGGCGCCTAAAGACGAGCAGGAACTGCGCGACATGCTCAATACCGGTTTTGCGCTCCCCGGCCCGGCGCTGGTGCGTTACCCCCGAGGTGCCGGGGTGGGGGTGCCCCTGGACCGCGATCTCGGCCGTACCATTCCCGTGGGCAAGGCGGAGCTGCTCCGGAGAGGTCGGCGTCTGGCCATTCTCTCCTTTGGGACCCGTGCCGCAGCGGCGCTGCAAGCCGGAGAGACGCTGGATGCCACAGTCGTCAATATGCGCTTCGTCAAACCCCTGGATACGGAGCTGCTCAGCACCCTTGCCCAGGATCATGAGGCCTTTGTGACCGTGGAGGAAGGCTGCACGCTGGGCGGTGCCGGTGCCGGGGTTGCGGAGGCCCTGTTGGACCTGGGTTTGCGACCGTCCATGCGTATCCTTGGTCTGCCCGACCGCTTCATCGAGCAGGGGGATGCCGAAGCCTGGCTTGCGGAGCTTGGCCTGGACGCCGCCGGTATCGTCGGCGCGGGCCGGGAGCTGCTGGAGCGCCTTGCCCCCCCCGCCCCAGAGGCGTAATATTTGACCAATTTGGTCAGGCTTTATCCGGAGAGGCCCACTGTGAGAGATTGTGCTGCCGAAACCCTGGAAGATGTGCAGGGACGTGCCGATCCCCGCGCCATCGCCATTCAGCGCGTCGGCGTCAAGGCGGTGCGCCACCCCCTGCGCATCAGCGACCGCGACGATCGGGTCCAGCACAGCATCGCTCTGTGCAACATGTACGTGGCTTTGCCTGCACACCTCAAGGGCACACATATGTCCCGCTTCCTGGAGATCCTCAATCGCTATCCCGATCCGCTGGGGGTGAGGACCATCGCCGGTTTTCTGGAGGAGGTGCGCCAGCGTCTGGAAGCGCAAGCGGCGCGTGTGGAGCTACGCTTTCCCTACTTTGTCAACAAGCGGGCGCCCGTGTCCGGGGTGGAGAGCCTGCTGGATTATGAGGTGGAGATTCTGGCGGATCGCGACGCCAGCGGCTTACAGCTGGATCTGGGCGTGATGGTGCCCGTCACCAGCCTCTGTCCCTGCTCCAAGAGCATCTCGGACTACGGTGCTCACAATCAGCGCTCCCACGTCTGGGTGCGTGCCCAGCTCGCACAGACGGTGTGGATCGAGGATCTCATCGACGTAGTGGAGTCCGTCGCCTCCTGTCAGCTCTATGGTCTGCTCAAGCGTCCCGATGAGAAGTTCGTGACGGAATACGCCTACGACCATCCAAAATTTGTCGAGGACATGGTTCGGGATGTCGCCTTGCGTTTGCACAAGGATCCGCGCATCCGCCGTTTTACGGTGTCCTCGGAGAATTTCGAGTCCATCCACAACCATTCGGCCTACGCCGAGATCCACATGGACAACTGAGGCGTGGCGGGAAGCAGCATCGGCGAATGTTTTCGGGTAATGACCTTTGGCGAGAGCCATGGGCCAGCCATAGGTTGTATCGTCGACGGCTGTCCGCCAGGCTTGCCCCTGACGGTGGAGGATATCCAGCAGGATCTGGATCGCCGTCGCCCTGGCCAGTCCCGCCACACTACCCAGCGTCAGGAAGCGGACCAGGTGGAGATCCTCTCCGGGGTCTTCGAGGGCGAGACCACGGGTACGCCCATCGGCCTGCTCATCCGCAATGTCGATCAACGCTCCCAAGACTACACCAAGATCCGCGACCGTTTCCGGCCCGGACATGCCGACTACACCTACCTCATGAAGTATGGCCGGCGCGACTATCGGGGGGGTGGGCGTTCTTCGGCGCGGGAGACGGCCACTCGGGTGGCGGCGGGAGCCATCGCCCGCAAGTACCTGCGCCATCGTCTGGGCGTGGAGATTCAGGCGTGGTTGGCGCAGATGGGCCCCATCGCAGCACAGCATTTCGATGGCGACGAGATCCAGCGCAATCCCTTTTTCTGCCCCGACGCCTCGGCGGCTGCCCGGATGGCCGACTATCTGGATGCACTGCGCAAGGCGGGAGATTCCATTGGTGCGCGGGTGGATGCGCGGGTGCGGCACATGCCCGTAGGACTGGGTGAGCCAGTTTTCGACCGCCTGGAAGCGGATGTGGCCAAGGCCCTCATGAGCATCAATGCGGTCAAGGCCGTCGCCCTGGGCGACGGCTTTGCCGTGGTAGAGCAAAAAGGCAGCGAGCACGGAGACGGCATGCGTCCCCAAGGCTTCCTCAGCAATCACGCCGGGGGAGTCCTGGGGGGCATTTCCAGCGGCCAGGATCTGCGCGTCTCCGTGGCGATCAAGCCCACCTCCAGCATCCGCATCCCGCGGCCGAGCATCGATGTGCACGGTCAGCCGGTGGAGGTTTCTACTACGGGACGCCACGACCCCTGCGTGGGGATTCGTGCGGTACCCATCGTCGAGGCCATGCTGGCCCTGGTTCTGATGGATCACGTCCTGCGCCAGCGGGCGCAGAATGCCGAGGTGCAGGCCCCCATTCCGCCCATTCCGGCAGGCTGATGGTCGGTCGCGAGGCCCGGTCCCTCGTCGCCTTCTATTTTTTCTATTTCTGTGCCCTTGGTGCCTTCATGCCCTACTGGGGCCCGTGGCTCGCCAGCGTGGGTCAGGGCGCGCTGTCCATCGGCATCCTCACCGCCGCCGTGCAATTCAGTAAGGTCCTTGGACCCAATCTATGGGGCTGGCTCGCTCAGGGCTTTGGCAGCGCCCGCATCGTGCCACTGGCGGCCCTGCTTACGGCGGCGGGTTTTCTGGCCCTGGAGTTGGTGCGTGGCAACTTTTGGGGCCTGCTGTTCATCACCCTGGCCTTCTCCTTCTTTTGGGCGGCGACTCTGCCGCTCGTGGACGCCACGACTCTGGATTGGGCCGAGCGCGAGGGGCGGGCCTATGGCCGTATCCGTCTTTGGGGTTCTCTGGGTTTCATTGCCCTGGCACTGGGGATGGGACTGTTGGTCCAGATCTGGGGCCTGGATGTTTTCTTGCCGGGTATCGCGACTTTTCTGGCGGTCGCCTGGTGGTTCAGCCGGCGCCTGCCCTATCCACCCCGATCGTCCGGACCGGAGCGCGTATCCCTCGGGCCGCAGCTGCGCGATTGGCGCCTGTGGGCCTTTCTCGCGGCGGGAGCGCTGGAACAGGCCAGCCATGGGGTCTACTACGCCTTTTTTTCCATCGATGCCCAGGCCCATGGCCTGAACGCGGGCTGGGTAGGGCTGCTCTGGTCTTGGGCCGTGATCTGTGAGGTGCTTTTCTTCTGGTTTGGCGAGCGCATCCTGCGTCGCTTCGGCCTGCGTATGGTCCTCATCAGCGCCTTCGTGCTCACCGGAACCCGTTGGTTGGTGATCGCCGCCTGGCCCGGCCTCATTCCCATCTTCCTGATCCAAAGTCTGCACGCCTTCAGTTACGGCGCGTTTCATCTGGCTGCGGTGCACTGGATCTTTGCCCGTTTCCCCGCCTACCTGCGTTCCCGTGGGATGGCCCTCTACGCCAGCCTCGTCTACGGCCTCGGTGGCGGTCTCGGCGCGCTGGCGGCGGGCTGGGCCTGGGGGCACTGGGGGAGCCTCTGGGCCTTTGCCGCCGCCGGCATCCTGGCCTGGCTCGGTCTCCTGGGGCTTATTCCAGCCCTGCGCCCCTTGAAAAGGGGGGTTGCGGCTATCATTTAAAGGGGGAGACCTTTTTTGGAGCCAAAAACCGCATGCGTGTCGATAAACTGACCACCAAATTTCAACAAGCCCTGCAAGAGGCCCAGAGTCTGGCCCTTGCCCGCGATCATCAGCAGATGGAGCCCGTCCACCTGCTCCTTGCCTTCTTGGATCAGGACGGCGGCATCGCCCGACCGCTCCTCGCCAAGGCTGGGGTGCGCGTGGACGCCCTGCGCAATGCCTTGGGCAGGGCGCTGGAGTCCCTGCCCAAGGTCGAGGGCGTCCCGGGGGAGGTCCAGATGGGGCGGGATCTCGGCAACCTCCTCAATCTGGCCGACAAGATCGCCCAGAAGCGGGGCGACAGCTACATCTCCACGGAGCACTTCCTGCTGGCACTGCTGGAAGACCGCGGTGAGGCGGGACGCCTTTTCAAGGAGGCGGGCGCGTCGTCCAAGGATCTGGAGCAGGCTGTCCAGGAACTGCATGGGGGCGAAAAGATCAACGACCCCAATGCCGAGGAGCAGCGTCAAGCTCTGGAAAAATATACCCTCGACTACACCGAGCGCGCCGCCCAGGGCAAGCTGGATCCGGTCATCGGTCGCGACGACGAGATCCGGCGCACCATTCAGGTGCTTCTGCGCCGCAGCAAGAACAACCCGGTGCTGATCGGCGAGCCCGGAGTGGGTAAAACCGCCATCGTCGAGGGCCTTGCCCAGCGTATCGTCAACGGGGAGGTGCCCGAATCCCTGCGCGGCAAACGTCTGCTGGGTCTGGATCTGGGCGCCCTCATCGCCGGAGCCAAGTTTCGCGGCGAGTTCGAGGAACGCCTCAAGGCCCTCCTCAACGATCTGGCCAAAGCCGAAGGGAAGATCATCCTCTTCATCGATGAGATCCACACCCTCGTGGGCGCTGGCAAGGCCGATGGCGCCATGGATGCGGGCAACATGCTCAAACCGGCCCTGGCCCGCGGCGAGTTGCACTGTATTGGCGCCACCACTCTGGATGAATACCGCAAGTACATCGAAAAGGACGCCGCCCTGGAGCGGCGCTTCCAGCGCGTCCTGGTGGACGAGCCCAGCGTGGAGGACACCATCGCCATTCTGCGTGGCCTCAAGGAGCGTTACGAGGCCCACCACGGCGTACGTATCACCGACCCCGCTCTGGTGGCGGCGGCCCAGCTCTCGCACCGATACATCAGCGACCGGAACCTGCCGGACAAGGCCATTGACCTCGTGGATGAGGCGGCCTCGCGGATCAAGATGGAGATCGATTCCAAGCCTGAGGAACTGGACGAGCTGGAGCGCCGGCTGATTCAGCTCAACATCGAGAAGGTCGCCCTCGCCAAGGAGAAGGATGAAGCGAGCCGCAAGCGTCTGGAAAACCTGGAAAGCCAGATTGCCGAACTGCAGCGCAAGTACCAGGAACTGGAGGAAATCTGGAAAAGCGAGAAGCTCGCCATCGAAGGTACCTCCCAGATCCAGAAGGAGCTGGATCGGCTGCGGGTGGAGCTGGACAATGCGCGGCGCGCCAACGATCTCGAGCGCATGGCGCAGATCCAATATGGGCAGATTCCAGCCCTGGAGGCCAAGCTGCGCGAGGCGGAAAAGCAGGAAGCCGACGGCCAGCGTAAGGCGCCGACACTGCTGCGCACCGAGGTGACCGAAGAGGAAATCGCCGAGGTCATCTCGCGCTGGACTGGCATCCCGGTCTCCAAGATGCTGGAAGGAGAAAAGGAAAAGCTGCTAAAAATGGAAGAGCGTCTGCGCGCTCGGGTGGTGGGCCAGGACGAGGCCGTCACGGCAGTAGCCAACGCCATCCGCCGCTCCCGCGCAGGTCTCGCGGATCCACGGCGACCCATCGGTTCCTTTCTGTTCCTGGGACCGACGGGTGTGGGCAAGACCGAGCTGACCAAGGCCCTGGCGGAGTTCCTCTTCGACTCCGAGGACCACATGGTACGCATCGACATGAGCGAGTTCATGGAAAAACACTCCGTCGCCCGACTCATCGGCGCGCCTCCGGGTTACGTCGGTTACGAGGAGGGGGGCTATCTCACCGAGGCGGTGCGGCGCAAGCCCTATTCCGTCATTCTGCTGGATGAGGTGGAGAAGGCACACCCCGAGGTCTTCAATATCCTCTTGCAGGTACTGGACGATGGGCGCCTGACGGACGGGCAGGGGCGGACGGTGGATTTTCGCAACACCGTCATCGTCATGACCTCCAATCTCGGTTCCGACCGGATTCAAGAGTATGGGCGGCTCGGGGATGTGGAAGGCATGCGGGGGGCGGTCATGGAAGTGGTCCAGGGACACTTCCGACCCGAGTTTCTCAACCGTATCGATGAACTGGTCATCTTCCAGCCCCTCAGTCGACAGCAGTTGCGCGCCATTGCCGAGATCCAGATGGGTTCCCTGCGCGCCCGCCTGCGTGAACGCGATCTGGACATCGTTCTCAGCGACGCCGCGGTGAACTTGCTTGCGGAAACGGGCTTCGACCCCGTCTATGGTGCACGTCCGCTGAAGCGCGTGATTCAGCGAGAGATCGAGAATCCGCTGGCGCAGCGCCTGCTCCGGGGCGAATTCGCTCCGGGTCAGGTGATCCACGTCGATGCCCAGGGTGGCCAATTCGTCTTCGGTCCCTCCGCCCTGCACTGAGCAGAACGAGAGCAGCCCTCGGGCGATGATTGCCCGGGGGTTTTCGTTGCCCGCGACTGGAAGCACGGAGCGCCGCGCGTTACTATGCGGGCTTCGGGCTGGATTCTGAACACAGAAAGGGTATGGCATGCAGACAAAAACGGTGGCGCTGGCGGTGGGTTTACTCGTGGTGGGTGCCTTGGGAGGCGTGTTCGCCGGTAGGTATTTACCCATTTCCGTTGCCAAGGCGGCCGTCGTTTCGCAAGCGAAGGCGCAGAAACTGGTGGATGGGCTGGCCCACGGCCAGGGACAGGTGGAAAAGACCTTCGCCGGTCCAGGTGGCCTGACGGGGGCCTTGGTGCAGATCGATGGCCACCCCAACATCCTGTACCTCACCCCGGACGGCAAGTACCTGGTCGCCGGCACGGTCTTCAATGCCGCTGGCGAGAACCTGATGCGGGAGGAGGCGATCCAGCTCGGCCTCATCCCCAAGCCCGAGACTCCGGAAGCCCTGGCCAAAAAGGCGGCGGCCGCGGATAGCTTCGTGCTGGGCACCAAAGGCCCGGAGATCACGGCCTTTGTCGATCCCAACTGCATTTTCTGCCACAAGTTCTACGAAGAGGCCAAGCCGCTGATTGCCGCTGGCAAGTTGCGGGTGCGCTTCGTCGTCGTCGCTTTCCTCAAGTCCAGCAGCGCCGGTAAGGCCGAAGCCATTCTGGGAGCCAAGGATCCCGCGGCGGCCATGGCAGAGAATGAAAAAGGCTTTGATGAAGCGACGGAGGAGGGCGGCATCGAACCGGCCAAGGACCCTGCGACTGCGACGGTCACTGCGGTGCAGAACAACACCAAGCTGCTGGAGCAGAGCGGCGAGGTGGCCACTCCGACCCTGCTCTACTGCAATGATCACAATACCGTGGTGCTCAAGCACGGGCTACCGGACAAGGATCTGGAGTCTTTCCTCAAGGAAATCCATTCCCTCGACCACGGTAGCTGCCAGGGCAGTTGACGGCGGCGATCATGGCCAGCATCCAGCTCGTCCGGCATGAGGATTATCGAGCCCCAGATTACGAAATCGTCGCCACCGCCCTGGAGTTTTGGCTGGATGCGGATACCACCGAAGTCCTTGCGGAACTGCGCCTGCGCTGTCGCTTGCCCGAACCGCCGGAGTATCTGATATTCCAGGGAGAGTCTCTGGACCTTCTGGAATTGCGCCTCGATGGGCAGGTGGTTGGTGCAGACCGCTACGATCTGTTGGACGAGGGTTTGCGTCTGCACCATCCCCCCCAAGCCTTTACCCTGAACAGTCGGGTGCGCGTCCATCCGGCGACCAACACCCAATTGTCCGGCCTCTACGCCGCCGATGGTGTACTTCTGACCCAGTGTGAGGCCGAGGGCTTTCGTCGCATTACCTACTACCTGGATCGGCCCGACTGCCTGGCGCCCTTCACCGTCACCCTCCATGCCGACCGTGAGCACTATCCCATGCTTCTGGCCAACGGCAATCTCGAGGCGACGGGCACGGACGGTCAGGGTGGGCATTGGGCGCGTTGGCACGATCCCTTCCCCAAGCCCTCCTACCTCTTTGCTTTGGTGGCGGGTCGATTCGTGGTGGAGCGCGACCATTTCACTACCCAGTCCGGTCGCTCCGTGGCTCTGGAAGTCTACGTCGCCGAGCGTTATCGCGATGCCTGTCAACGGGCCCTGGACAGTTTGAAGCGTGCCATGGCCTGGGACGAGCGGGTCTATGGGCGAGAATACGATCTCGAACGCTACATGATCGTCGCTACCGACAGCTTCAACATGGGGGCCATGGAAAACAAGGGCCTCAACATATTCAACACGAAATACGTGCTGGCCAGTCCCGAGACCGCCACGGATGACGACTACCTGCACGTCGAATCGGTCATCGCCCACGAGTATTTCCACAACTGGACCGGCAATCGCGTCACCTTGCGCGACTGGTTTCAGCTGAGCCTGAAGGAAGGCCTCACCGTTTTTCGCGATCAGGAATTCTCGGCGGATCAGAACTCCCGGGGGGTGCAGCGCATTGCCGATGTGCGGCGACTGCGCGCCGCGCAATTCCCCGAGGACGCAGGCCCCCTGGCCCACCCGGTGCGACCCGATGCCTATGCCGAGATCAACAACTTCTACACCGCGACGGTCTACGAAAAGGGTGCGGAGATCGTGCGGATGATCCATACCACCTTGGGTCCGGAGCGTTTCCGAGCCGGTATGGATGCGTATTTCTCCCGCTTCGATGGCCAGGCGGTGACCATCGAAGATTTTCTCTCGGCGCTCGAAGCCGGCAGTGGCTGCGACCTGCAAGCCTTTATGCGCTGGTACGCACAGGCGGGTACCCCGCGCGTCGAGGCCAAATGGCAACAGGATCTGGAGACCGGTAGCCTGAGTCTGGAGCTTTCCCAACGCACTCCGGCAACACCAGGCCAGGCCGACAAGACGACGCTGCCCATTCCCGTGCGCGTGGCCCTCCTCGACCGCGCTGGCAGACGTCAGCCCTTGCGCGTAGGCAACGATGACCTTGGCACCGAGACGGTCCTGATGTTGACGCAGCCGCAGCAAGACTGGACTTTCACCGGGCTTCACGAGCCCTGTGTGCCCTCACTCTTTCGCGGCTTTTCCGCCCCCATCATCCTCGAGCGCAGCGATGCGGTCCTTGCCGAACCCTTCCTCGCCCGTCACGACGACGATCCCTTCAGCCGCTGGGAGAATTTTCAGGCTCTTGCCATCCGCGAGCTGCTCGGATACATCGCCGAGCCGACGCGAGCCCTGCCCAGCGGGGACTTGCGCGAGGCCGTAGCGGCCGTGACCTCCCAGTGGCCGGAAGACCCGGCCTTCTGTGCCGAGTTGCTCACGCTGCCCACGGAAGATTACCTGGGCGAGCAGATGGAGATCATCCAGGTGGATGCCATCCACGCTGCGCGCGAAAGCCTGCGCCGGGCCCTCGCCATGGTATTTGGCGATACCTTCATGGCCTGGTACCAAGGCCTTGCCGGTACTTACCAGTTGGATGGTCTTTCCATGGGACGTCGACGCTTGCGCCAGGTCATGCTGTCCTACCTTTTGGTCAACGACCGTCTGCGCTGGGAGGCCATCGCCCTGGCGCGCCTGCAATATGCTGAAGCCGACAACATGAGCGAGCGCCTGGCCGCCTACACGCTGCTCGTGCAAGACATCCACCACGACAGCGAGGACCTGCTCATGGACTTCTACCAGACTTGGCGACACCATCCCCTGGTCCTGGATCGGTGGTTCAGTACCCAGCTCGGGCGGGAAGAGCCAGCGACTCTCCATCGCGCGGCCAACCTCCTCGTGCATCCCGATTTCGATTGGCGTGTCCCCAACCGGGTGCGCTCCGTTCTGGGAGCCTTTGCCGCCAACCCCACGGTCTTTCACGCGGCCGACGGCTCCGGTTACCGTTTCTTTGGAGAACAGATCCGTCATTTGGACGGCATCAACCCCCAGACGGCCGCGCGTCTGGCGACGGTACTGAGCCGCTGGCCGCGTCTGGACGCGCAGCGGCGTGGGCACATGCAAGGGGTCATTGCCGAGCTTGCCCGCAAGCCAGCCTTGTCCCGGGATCTTGCCGAGGTGCTGAGCCGTTGTCAGGACGCGGCGGCGTCGTCCGCATAGCCGTACCATGGAAAACCATCCCTTTTCATTTACCCTTGAGGAGCGCTCGAGATGCAGGTCGATATCGAATCCGCAGTGAAGCACGGTCTGGAAAAAGAGGACGAAAAGTGCCTCGACGCCGCCGCCCTGGCGGTGGCGGAGCTTTTGGCACAAAAGGATATCCCCGATCTCAAGGCGGCGGCCGCCGTTTTTGGATCCGATCAGGTTAGCGAACTGGCGGGTTTCCTGTGGGACAGCATGGATTGCAAGGCCCTGCAGGATTGCTGCGCCGGCCAGCACTTTGATGCCGAGCAGGCACGCGAATGGGGACTGGACCGCGATCAGTACCAGCTCGCCCTGGCCATCGCCCTGGTAGCGCACAAGATCGAGCGCGAACGGGAAAGACTCGGCCCCTGCTAAGGGTCCGGCAACTAGTCTGGGGCACTCGCCGGCATGCTATCTTGAGCTGCCCCAGAGCGCTTCCCTGAAAGATGGCGCCGCAGCCGTGAGTTGCCACCACCTTTCGGTAAACCGGTTGACCGTGAAAACCGGCGGGGTGTCCGCCGACTTCCGTCTTCAGTCCCAGGGCCGGGAGACTTCCAGGAACCGGGCCCAGGACTTGCGAAACTTCTTCGCTTCCCGCTGCTTGCGGGCCACCAGGTAGCCCCACAATACGCCGGCATGCAGTGCCAGCTCCGATGGTGCTTCGAGCCCCAGGGGCAAGAGATGACTGGCGGCCATCTGCGCATCGCGAATGAGGCCGGAACTTTCCTGCAGGTGACTCAGTACCTTCATCAGGCCCTTGCTATCCTTGGCAGGCCAGAGGCCGGCAAGGCAGTGCAGTACATAACGGAAATTCTTGATCTGGATGCGCAGCCGATGGAATTCGGCGCGACCCTCGGCGCTGTCGGTATCGATCTCGGCGCGTCGGAGTTTACGATCCATCTGGGCCAGATGCCTTTCGGCAAATTCCCGCAGGCTGAGACTTCCAGAAAACCCGTCGGAATCCTCGAGATGCGCCCAGAGTCGCAGGAGCGTGGCGGCGAGGCTCCCGGCGGAATTTGCCGATTCGCCGTCGCTTTTCAGCAAGGCGTCGGTCAAAGGCGCTGGCGAGAGCTGAAACTCCGACGCGTGGTTTTGCCAATGATCGAGCAGGGCGTCGCGATCACGGCGGCCACTTTGCCGATGAAACCAGGTGGCAAGTTCCAGACGTAGAGCGTGTGTGGACGTGTCCGTCTCTAGCGGTTTGCAAAAACGCAGCAGGGCGCGTAACTGGCGGACGCAACGGCGCAGATCGTGGAAATTGCTGCGGCTGCCCTCACGCGTCTCCACCCGCAGGGCCGCCAGACAGGCCTGGATCTCGACAATGAGTATCTCGCGCAGGGCGCTGGCAGCAGGTTCGCGGCCCGGTAATTTGGGTGCCTGGGCCTGCTGCTGGGTTTCTGGGGATGAGCGCGTCGTGGACCGTAGCAAGCCCATTCCCCGTTGAAACTTGCTTTCGGATTCGGGGCAGAGGGGCAGTGCTGCGCAGAGGTCGGCGCCGTGCTTCAGAATCGCGGCCACGCTGCCCCTGACCAGTTCGATCTCCAGTTCCAGGATGGGCAGGGTTTCTCCCTTGACCCGGATCTCGCCGCGATCGGCGGCGAGGAGCAGATGTTCCCCCTGACTCCCGGTCAGACTGCGCTCACGCCGTTCAAAGACCGTTTCCAGCACTACCGCCAAGGGTAGATGGAGGTAGGGACGCAGGATCTGGACCAACTCCGGGTCGTCGAAAACGCCCAGATCCGCTTGGGGCCCGGCTACCGGTACATTCCACTCGGGACGCTCATGCAGTCCGCCACTGGCTGCCCCGGCGAATTTCAAGGTCGCTACCCACTGCTCGCCTTCCAGGCGCACGCGGTAGGCGATGCGGGCGCGCTGTAGACTGTGGTCGCTGGTATCAAAATAGCGGGCATGCATCGGACGTGGTGTCACCGCAGCCAGATCCACCAGCGGGTGACTCAGGATGTTTTCCCAGGCGTCGGCTTCGAGCACCTGCAGTTTCAGTTCACGTTCCACGGTCCACTTCTCCCAAAAACTGCAGCACACGGGTCCATTGTGGCAGTTCGGATCGGGTCTCGCTGGCGCGCAGGTCGGCTATGCCCACGCCCGCGGCGGCGGCATGCACGTAGATCTGGCTGTCGCGCAGGAAGGCGATGACGGGCAGATCCAGATCGCGGAGGAAGGCCTCCAGCGCCTGCTTCGCCCGCGTGCCCTGGTGCACGCGATTGGCGACGATGCCGATGCGGACGCGTCCCTTGCGAAAGCGCTTGATTTCCTGAAGTCGCTCGAGGAAGACGAGACTGGCGTCCATGTCGAAGGCCGAGGCGGTGATGGGCACGAGGAGGGTGCTCACCTCATCCAGCATTTCCTCGAGCCGGCTGCGCTTTAATCCGGCCGGAGCATCCAGAATGAACCACTGTGCCGGCGGATAGTCGCGAAACTTGCGCTGGGGATCGCTCACCAGGGAGATGGCCGGCAACTGCGGCGGACGTCGCCGCCACCAGTGGCTGCTGGAACCCTGGGGATCGAGATCGGCCAGGAGCACCGAGGCGCGCAGGGCAAGCAGGCTTGCCAGATTGGTGGCCACGGTGGTTTTGCCAGCACCGCCCTTGCTGTTCAGGACCAGGACCGAGTGCTGTTCTGCCTCAGCCATTGCCCACACCGCCGCGACCATAGAGGGCAAGCAGGCGATCCTGGGCGGAGCGACAGGGCTGCTCCTGGCTGGGATCGCGCAGGTGACTGTAGGAACCGTCGCTACCCATGGCCCAGGCGTTGCAGTCGTCCTCGAGATAGAACTCCAGGGTCTCCCGTATGAGCCGCTGGCGCAGATCCGGATCCTCGATGGGGATGGCTGTCTCCAGGCGACGGAAAAGGTTGCGACTCATCCAATCGGCGCTGGCCATCCACAGTTCCGGGTCGCCATTGCGGCCAAAGTAATAGACGCGGCTGTGTTCCAGAAAGCGGCCGACGATGGAGCGTACCCGAATGTTCTCGGACACGCCGGGAATGCCCGGGCGCAGGGTACAGGGACCACGGACGATGAGATCGATCTGGACTCCTGCCTGCGACGCCAGATAGAGGTCGCGGATCAGATCCGGCTCCACCAGGGCATTGACCCGAGCGATGATGCGCCCGGCAGTGCCGAGGGCCGTTTCGGCGGCAATCTTTTCGCGCAGGGCAGCGAAGAGGGTGAAGGGGCTTTGCAGGAGCTTCGTCAGGGTCGGGGCCCGTCCCATGCCGGTGATGTGCATGAACAGGGCATTCATGTCGGCGGTGATCTGGGTATCCGCCGTGAGGAGGCTGAGATCGGTGTAGATGCGGGCGTTGCGGGCGTGGTAGTTACCCGTGCCCAGATGTCCATACAGGCGAATGCCGTCGGTTTCACGCCGCAGTACCAGAGCCATCTTGGCGTGCACCTTGTGGTGGACGACCCCATACACGACCTGCGCGCCCACCTCCTCCAACTGTTCCGCCAGTCGGATATTGTTGGCCTCGTCGAAGCGGGCTTTGAGTTCAATGACCGCGGTGACCTGCTTGCCGGCTACTGCGGCATCCATCAGGGCCTGCACGATGGGGGAGTCGGGCGTGGTGCGGTAGAGGGTCTGTTTGATACCCAGGACCGCTGGGTCGCTGGCCGCCTGGCGGATGAAGTCCACCACAGGCATGAAACTCTGATAAGGATGGTGCAGCAGTATCGGACCCCGGCGCAACTGGCTGAAGATCTCCTCGCTGCGCAGGCAGCGGTCGGGTAAGCCCGGCGTGAAGGGCGGATACAGCAGATCTGGTCGCGCCGCCATATCGATGATGGCCGCCATGCGTGAGAGATTCACCGGTCCCGGCAAGGTGTAGAGGCTCTCTTCCTGCAGATCGAAATGGCGCAGCAAGTATTGATAGACCTCTGCCGGGCAATTGCTGGCAACCTCTAGACGCACCGCCTCGCCAAAGGGACGGGTGGTGAGTTCATCCGCCAGGGCGTCCAGCAGGTTGTCCACCTCTTCTTCATCGACGAAGAGCTCGCTGTTCCGGGTGACACGAAACTGATAGAAACCCTTGACGTGGAGGCCAGGAAAGAGGGTCTCGATATTCTCGTGAATCACCGAAGACAGGAAAACGAAATCCGCAGGACCAGCGATGTCCGTGGGCAACTGAATGATGCGCGGGAGAATGCGCGGTGCCTGGACGATGGCGATGGGACTATGCCGCCCATAGGCATCCTGCCCCTCGAGGACGATGGCAAAGTTGAGCCCCTTGTTCTGGACCTTGGGGAAGGGATGCGCCGGGTCAAGACTCAAGGGCGTGAGCAGGGGCAGAACCTCCTGCTGAAAATACTGGGCGATCCAGCGCCGTTGCGTCGCCCGCCAAGTATCGCGGCGGCGCAGACGAATCCCCGCCGCCGCCAGCGCCGGGAGTATGCGTTCATTGAGACAGGTGTACTGAGCCTGGATGAGCTCGTGCGCCACCTTGGCGACGGCCCGAATCTCGTCCTCGGGGCCAAGCATGTCCGGGCCCAGAGGCCCGGCGTTGTATTTGCGCCGCTGCATCAGGCCCGCCACTCGAACCTCAAAGAACTCGTCGAGATTGCTGGAGACGATGGTCAGAAAGCGCAGGCGCTCCAGAAGTGGCACCTGCGGATCGTCCGCCAGCGCCAGCACGCGACGATTGAATTCGAGGATACTGAGGTCGCGATTGAAATACAGGGAAGGATGGTCCAGCGCCTCCGCACGCGCAGTCTCGGGGACAGCCGGGGGCGAAGGCGCCACGGACTCAGGCGGGCTGCTGGGCCGCATGGGTGCGCTCCTGCCGTCGTTCTGCGGCCAGCACCGTGTTCTGGAGGAGGGTGGCGACGGTCATCGGCCCAACTCCACCCGGTACCGGTGTGATCCACGCGGCCCGTTCGCGTGCGCGCTCGAAGTCCACGTCACCCACCAGACGCCCATCGTCCAGGCGATTGATACCGACATCCACCACCGCGGCGCCCTCGCGCACCCATTCCCCCGGAATGAGCCCAGGTTTGCCGGCCGCCGCCACCAGGATCTCCGCCGAGCGCACATGCGCCTCGAGATTCCGGCTGAAGCGATGACAGACGGTCACCGTGGCGCCAGCCAGCAGCAGTTCCAGCGCCAGAGGTCGACCGACGATGTTGGACGCGCCGACGACGACCGCCTCGCTGCCCTTGCGCGGGATGTGGTAGCGCTCCAGCAGGGTCATGATGCCGGCTGGCGTGCACGAACGCAGGGTCGGGGCACGCAGGGCCAGGCGCCCGACATTATAGGGGTGGAAGCCATCCACATCCTTATCCACGGAAATGGCCTCGATGATGATCTCGGGGTCCATGTGTGGCGGCAGCGGCAGTTGCACGAGAATGCCATCCACATCGGCGCGCCCATTGAGCTCGGCGATTTCCTCGAGCAAGGCTTCGGCAGGCCAATCCGCGGGGAATTCCCGGCCAAAGGAACGGATGCCCACCTGGCTGCAGCTATCCTTCTTCTTGCGGACATAGATCTGTGAAGCGGGATTCGTACCCACCAGTACCACGGCGAGACCTGGTGGACGACCGTAGCGCTCGGAGAACTCCCGACTGCGCCGGGCCGTTTGCGCCAAGATCTCTGCCGCTACGGCTTTTCCGTCGATGATCTGGGCACTCATGCCAGCCCCCGCCGGGGTTCCCACGAGCTCCATGCGGGGATATCGCACATGATGATGGCCTGCCTTGTCTGGAGATGGCACCCGAGGGCGCCGCTAAGCGCTTTATTCTTCGGGCCCCGAGGGGCCCTTGTCAAGGTAGCGACGTCAGCCCGCCACCGGCTCCTCGCCAGAGCCGTCGGTGCCTTTCAGGCGAGCCGCCTGTGCCCGCTTGTCCTTGGCCAGGACCATGTACATGGCCGGCACCACGAAGAGGGAAAAGAGCGCGCCAATGGCAAGCCCGGTGAAAATCACCAGGCCCATCTGCTGTCGCGCCACCGCTCCAGGGCCCGTGGCCAGTACCAGAGGCAGCACGCCCAAGACCATGGCACCCGTGGTCATGAGAATTGGGCGCAGACGGATACTCGACGCCTTCTCCACGGCCTCCCGCTTGTCGAGGCCCTCATCCATCTGGATCTGATTGGCAAACTGCACGATCAGGATGCCCTGCTTGGCGATCAGGCCGATCAAGGTGATCAGGCCCACCTCCGTATAGATGTTGATGGAGGCAAGCCCAAGGCTGATGAAGATCAGGGCGCCGCTGATGGACATGGGTACGGTGATGAGCACGATCAAAGGATCGGTAAAGCTCTCGAACTGCGCGGCGAGTAGAAGATAAATCAGCAGGATGGCCAGGAAGAAAGTCAGCAGCAGACCACCCGATTCCTGCACATACTCGCGGGACTGGCTGGCGTAGTTGATGGAGAAGTCCTTGGGCATGATCTTCTCGGCTGCCGTGCGGAAGAAATGCAGGGACTGACCCATGCTCACACCCGGCTTGGGCACCGCCTGAATGGTGACGGAGTTGAGTTGATCGAACTGCGGCAGAAATTGCGGCTCGATCTTGGTCTCTACCCGAACGATGGTGGACAGAGGAATCAAGGCACCGCTTCCGGTAGTGATGTAGTAGTGCTTGAGCGCATTGGGATCGGCGCGGAATTTATCCGGAACCTGCGGGATGACCTTGTAGCTGCGGCCTTCCATGTCGAAGCGATTGACGTAGTTGCCGCCCAAGAGGGGCTGCAGGTCCTGGGCGATGGCCGCCATGCTGATGCCCAGAGTACCCGCCAGACTGCGATCGATCTTCAAGACGAGCTCTGGATTGTCGATGCGCAGATCCTTGGTGACATAGAAGAACAGTCCGCTTTTGTAGGCCTCACCCATGACCTGCTCGGCGACCTTGTCCAGTTGCGCGTAGCTGCCCGGGCTCTGCAATACGAACTGCACGGGCAGACCTCCGGAAGATCCGGGTAAGGGCGGTGGCAAGAAAGAGGCCACCTGCAGACCCGGAACGGCCTGCAGCGCCTGCTGTACCTTGGGCTGCAGCTCCATGGCCGTGGTGCTGCGATCACTCCAGGGAGTCATGCGCATGCCAGCGAAGAGGCTATTGGAGCCACCACCAGCCCCCACGGAAATGCCCGTCACCATGAAGGTGGCTGCCTTCTCTGGATACTGATCCAGGATCTTCAGGATTTCCTTGCCGTATTTCACGAGCTCGAGGGGGGTGATCGTGGGTCCGCCGGTACCGGCATTGAAAATGACGCCCTGATCTTCCTGCGGTGCCAGTTCCGACTTCGAGGTGCTGTACAGAAAGTAGATACTGCCAAAGACCACCGCCGCGAAGAGCATGGTTGCCGGGACAAAGTTCAGGGATCCGCGCAGCAGGCGATCGTAGAAGCGACGCAATCCGTCGAAACGCTGATCGACGAAATGCTCGAAGCCGTGCTCCTGCTTGGGTCGCAGCACCTTGCTCGAGAGCATGGGCGAAAGGGTGAGGGCGACGATCATGGAAATCAGCACCGTCGCCACCAGGGTAAAGGCGAATTCACCAAAAAGACTGCCCGTGAGCCCCCCCATGAAGGCGATGGGCGCGAAGACGGCGATGAGGGTCGTCGACATGACGACGATGGCGCCGCCCAGTTCCCGACCCGTCATCAGGGCGGCCTCGAAGGGTGACTTACCCTCGTCGATGTGGCGGTGGACGTTTTCCACGACGATGATGGCGTCGTCCACCACGAGACCAATGGCCAGAACGATGGCCAACAGGGTGAGCAGATTGATGGTAAAGCCCATGCCCCACATGACCAAGCCAGCACCAACGATGGATAGCGGTATGGCCACGCCGGGAATGATGACGGCCCGCAGCGAGCCCAGCGTCAGGAAGATGACCAGGACCACCACGGCCAGGGTGATGCCGATGGTCAGCAGCACCTCATCCAGGGACGCCTTGATGAAAACGCTGGCGTCGTAGGGAATGGCTTCGTGCAGCCCCGGAGGCAGACTCTTGTCCAACTCCTTGAGGGCCGCTCGGACCTTGCTCGCCACCGTCAGGGAGTTGGCCGAGGGCGATTCCTGGATACCGATGAAGGCGCTGGGTTTGCCGTCAAAAAAGGCGTAGGAGGTATAGTCTTGCGCACCCAACTCGACCCGTGCGACATCCTTCAGCCGGATGAGGGTGTTCCCAGACTGCTTGATCACCAGATTCCGGAATTCCTGGACGTTGTTGAGGTTGGTGGTGGCGACGATGGTGTTCTGCACCATCTTGCCCCGGGTCTGACCCACGGCGGAAATGAAATCGTTGTTCCGCAATGCGGTCGCCACCTGCGCCGCACTCACCCCCAGCGCCGCCAGTTTCTGCGGATTCAGCCAGACGCGCATGGCATAGGTGTTACCATTGCCCGCACCGGGAGGCAGGATCTGCGCCTCACCCACGCCCGGGATGGTCGCCAGACGCGGCTGCGCCACCCGCAACAGATAGTCCGTGATCTGCTGCTGACTCAGGCTATCGCTATAGAACGCGATGTACATGAGGTCCGTGGTATTGCCCACCGTGACATTGACGGTCGGCTGCTGCGCCCCCGCCGGCAGCTGATTCGACACTTGCTGGATCTTGGCCAGGATATTGGCCACCGCCGAACTCGGGTCTGTGTTCAGATCCATGTAGACGGTGATGGTGGACTGACCCTCGGAACTGTTGGAGGTCATGTAATCGATGTGCGGGGCACTGGCGATGACCTTGCTCAGGCGTGTCGTGATGAAGCCCTGAATGGTGCTGGGGCTCGCGCCGGGGTAGGGAGTGGTTACCGTCACCACGGTATTCACCAGCGCCGGGTACTGGCGCACGGTCATCATGGTGTAGGCGTGCAGACCCAGCAGGAAGATGACCAGACTCAGCGCGGTGGCGAGTACCGGTCGACGGACAAAGGTATCGGTAAATTTCATGGTCCGGCCCTCAGGATTTGGCATCGCTGTGGTGAATGGTGACCAGACTGTTGTTGCTGAGTTTTACCTGACCGGCCGTGACGACCAGATCCCCGGGTTTCAGTCCGTGCAGAATCTCCACCTGCCCATCCCGCTGCTCGCCGGGCTTGACCACCTGCTGCGTGGCCACCTGCACCGTCTTGCCGTCTTTCTTTTCCGAGTGGATGAGGTAGACGTAATCGCCGTAGGTGTTATACGACACGGCACTGACCGGCACGGTCAAGACCTTGTGCGTCGCCTTCTGGACCGCCTCGGCCTCGGCAAACATGCCCGGGCGCAGGACGTGCTTGGGGTTGGGCAGCGTCGCCTGAATGGCGATCTGGCGCGTGGTACCGTCCACCGCCGCCCCCAAAGCCGTGATCTTGCCCACAAAGGTCTCGCCCGGCGCCGCATCGCTCGTGACGCGTACCAAGGTGCCCACCTGCAGCTTGGGAAGATCTCCCTGCGGTAGGGTGAAATTGACGTAGAGCGGGTCCCAGGACTGCAGATCCACGATTTCCGTACCGGGGGTCAGGTATTGCCCAAGATTGACCTTACGGATGCCGAGATAACCACTGAAGGGTGCCTTGATGGCCAGCTTGCCCAGGGTGGCCTCGTCGTTGCGGATGGCCGCACGGGCGGTCTCGAAATTCGCCTTCGCCGTATCCAGCTGGGACTGGCTCGCAGCGTTCGTCTCCATGAGTTTTTCCGTACGTCTCAAGTTGACCTCTGCCAGATGCAGACTGGCCCGATCCGAAGCCAACTGGGCCAACTGGTTGCTGTTGTCGATCTGGACCAGCAGGCTACCCTTTTTGACGAATTCGCCCGAGTGGAAGTAGATGCCCGTGACGTTGCCCGCCAGCTGAGTGCTGATGGCCGTGCCCTCGATGGCCGTCAGAGAGGCCACCGCCTGAAGACGCGGATGCCATTCCCGCACCGTCGCTTTGGCCGCATCCACGCTGAAGGTCGGCGGCGGCATATGATCCAGGGCCTTGTGCATCATGTAATTGCCAAAGGCCTTGAAACCAAAGATCCCGCCGAAGAGGACGACGAGGACCAGAATGACGATGAGGAACGCTTTTTTCATGCTCAGTCTCCACGACCGGACAAGTGGGGCTTCGAGGGCAAGGGACGATCCATTCAGGATGTACTGGCAGGGGCCTGGGCGGCGCTGGAAGGTTCCGCGACGGGCGCTGGCATGTCGTTTTTCTGCGTCCACCAGCCCCCACCCAGGGCGACCAGCAGGGCAGCCGTATCCTGATAGCGCTGGGACTGCGCCTTGATGACCGCGATCTTGGCGTTGTCGTACTGAACTTCTGCGGTCAGCAGGCTGAGGTAATCCGTCGCCCCGGCCCGATAGCTGGATTCCGCTAGGTGCAGGGCGCTACGTGCCGACTCCAGTGCCTCCTGCTGCGCCTTCAGGGTTTCGGCGTCGTGCTCCAGGGCCCGCAGGGCATTGGCCACCTGCTCGAAGGCCCCCAATATCGTGCTGCGATACTGTTGGTAGACCACTTCATAAGCGGCTCTTGCCTGAGCTTCCTGGGCGCGGAGTTTGCCGCCCTGAAAAATGGGCTGCGACAGGCTCCCCACCAGGCTCCAGATGCTGCTGATGGGGTTGAAGAACAGGTTGGGGTTGCTGGCGGTGTCGCCCAGCGCCGCCGTGAGTTTTACCGTCGGATAAAACTGCGCCCGCGCCTCACCGATGACGGCATTGGCTGCCTGCATCTGTGCCATCGCCGCCTGGATATCGGGGCGTTGCTTGAGGAGTTCGGAGGACAGGCTCACGGGAATCTTCTCGGGCAGGTGCAGATCGCTCAACCGGAAGTCCGGAACCTTGGCCTCGGCGGGAAACTGGCCCACCAGTACCGCCAACTGGTGTCGATACACGGCCAATTGCTGCTCCAGTGGCGGCAGCGTGGCCATCTCCGCGGCCAGTTGGCTGCGTTGGTTGACGACACTCAGGTAGGTAATGGCACCCGCGCGGTACTGGTTCTCCGTCAACTGCAAAAGCTTCTGCTCCTGGGCGATGATGGCCCGGGTCGCCTCGATCTGCGCCTGCGTTGCGGCCACATTGACGGCCGCCGTGACGATGTTGCCCGTCAGGGTGAGTCGTGCCGCCTCCAACTCCCATTGCTGATAACGCACCAGAGCCTCACTGTTGCGGTACACCAGACGATTCACCCCAAAGATGTCTGGGTAGTAGCTCACATTGAGGCTGCCCGTAACCAGGGAATAGCGAAACCCGCCCTTGTTGCCTCCGAAGGCCGCGGATGAGGACTTCGCCCGCTCCGCGCTCAGGCTGCCGGAGACCTGGGGAAAAAATATACTGGCATTTTCCCGCGCCACAGCGCGCGCTTCTTCCAGCTGTGCCTGGGCCTGGGCCACGGTAGGACTATTCTTAAGGCCCACGGCGATGAGGGTGTCCAGAGCCTTGGAGTGGAAAAGGGTCCACCACTCCCGATCCAGATCCTGGCCGTACTCTAGGGTCTGGGCGTGTCCAGCCGGCCCAGGTGCGGTGGCCGTTTGTTTTGGGCTGGGTCCCGCCGTGTACGGCACCTGGTCCGAGGGGCTGTGCGGTACACGCAGTGCAGGCTCAAAGCTGCAGCCGCCCAGGAGTGACGCAAGCCCCGCGGTGCCAAGGGCTGCCAGTGTCGATTTTCGGAGACTATACAAAGCTGACCCCCCTCCAGGGCTGGACCGACCGTTCGGTATAGTGCCGGCAAGCGCGATACCTGTCAATCCGCTGGTGCCCCAACGAACTGTGTAGGCTCTTGAATTCCAGTGAGCTTGCCCCCATCATGACAAACATCTCAACCTTCCTCGGAGGAGCGTATGCAGTTTCGCGGTGTGGTACTCGCTGTGGGCATTGGCCTCTTGACCGCAACCGGTGTTGCTCTGGCGGAGCCCAGCGTAACCCAGGTGACCCAGGCCATCCAGTCCGGGCGCCTGGATCAGGCCCAAAACATGATTCAGGAGGTCTTGGCCAAGCACCCCAACTCGGCCGAAGCCTATTACCTGGAGTCGCGTGTGCTCGCGCGCCAGGGTCAGTGGACTGCCGCCGGTCAGGCCCTGCACCGGGCCGAAACCCTGTCGCCCGGCATGCCCTTTGTGGCGCCCAAGGCGCTTGCTCAGTACCGTGCCGAACTGAAAAAGCATGGTGCCCTGGTCGCGAGTACGGCTACCCTGCCCGTGGCCACTCGGCAAGGCGGTGGGGCGGGACGGGCTCTGGTCTATTTCTTGGGACTCGTCTTCATCATTGCTGCCATTGCGTGGTTCATGCGCCGCCGCCGCCAGCAGCAGATCCTCATGGCACGAAACAACGGCGCTACGGGTTTTGGTAATCCCTACGGACCAAACTACGGGCCCGGCATGGGTCCTAACCCAGGCGGAATGCCAGGTGGGGCCCCCATGGCAGGGCCAGGCATGGGTTCGGGACTCGCCTCTGGGCTCGCCACCGGCCTTGGGATCGGCGCCGGCGTTGCCGCCGGCTCGGCCCTGGCCAATGGACTTTTCCACCACGGAGACGGTGGCAATGCCTCCGCACCTGCCGGTGATAATGGCGATCTCGGTCTACTGAACAATGACTGGGGCGACCAGAACCAGGTCGCCAGCAACGACGACTTTGGCCTTGGCGATGGTGGCGATGGCGGCGATTGGGGATGATGTTGACCGAATCGCCCCGTCTTGATAGGATTCGCGGCTCGAAGCGCTCGTAGCTCAGCTGGATAGAGCAACTGACTACGAATCAGTAGGTCGGGAGTTCGAATCTCTCCGAGCGCACCAATAAAAACAGGCACTTAGCGAAGCAAGCTAGGTGCCTTTAATTTTTTCTGATCCATGTTCACGCCCGGAAAGGGATTTCGTTCCCACAAGACCTCCTCACACGGGTCCAGGTCTGCCGCGGCCTGGCAGGGACTAAGGATTGGCCCGTGCGTGGTTCTTCCAAGAACGGGCGGCGCCAGATGGTTTCGTTTTCCCGGGCGTTACACTAAACCGGTGTGGCGACTCCTGCGACCATGAACCGACGTATCCGCGTGCCTCTGGGCGGAGTCGCGGGCGAAAACTGCTCGCCGTCGCAAGCTGTGGCTTAGGGACTAGTACTCAGGACCATTCGAGGTGGAGTCCTCTGGGATCAGCCAGCTGTTGGGTGCCATCTTTACCCAGTCGCGGAGCGCAAGCTTCGTTTGACTTGTCCAGCGGAAGTGCGAAGCCAGAATCTCAGGGACAACCGCACTCTGCTTCCCATCGCAGGATATGGTTGGCAGGAACCCATTCCTGCAGTCGAGGCAGGACGGCATCAACCGTTTCTGGCTTGTCGAAGAATTCCAGCACCAGGGGTAGATGCACATTGAGGCGAAGGATATCGTCGGCGCGGACGACGCCTTTACTGCCAAAACCCGCAATGCCGCGAAAAGCCGTTACCCCGTGCACCTTGTACTGATCGTGGAGCATGCGGAAGATTTCTTCCATGAGATTATGACCCCCATGCTTTTCTCCTTCCTGGATGTATACACGAACTACCGAGACTTTTGTCATGGCTTATCCCTTAGATGCTGCGCGCTACCCAAGCCCCCATGAAGGCTGCCGCCACACAGAGAAACAGTGAAGAAAACATATAGGCGAAAGCCTTGATCGCCTCTCCGTTTTCAAATAGTACCAGGGTCTCCAGGGAAAAAGTAGAAAACGTGGTATAAGCCCCCAGTCCGCCAGTCAGTATACCGGTGCGCAGCTCTGGCGATAGAGCGCTACGCTCCAGGGTTTCGAAGAACAGAAATCCCATCAGGAAACAGCCGAGCACGTTGATACTCAAGGTTGCCCAGGGAAAGCCGCGGCCCAGTACCATCTGTACCAGAATCGATTGGCCATAGCGCGCCCAGGCACCGAGCACGGCGAAGACCGCTATGAGCCCTAAGGTCCCGAACATGTATCATTCTCCTCGTATCACGACAGAAAAATACCCGCAGCCTGGGGGCGACGACAAGGCGTCCAGATCTTGGACAGGAATGCTTTGCACCATTGCGCAGAGGGGGTGGCTGTGGTTCGGCAGCAGCGGCGGCGCAGCAACGCTGCGGTGCAAGGGTGCGAAGCACGGGGAAGAGCACACTGTCCTGCTCACCGGGTATGGTGCAGCGAAAATCACCATGCCAGCGGGAGACGATACGGGGCTGTTCGCGCGCCCTGGGCACGCTCCCGAAAGCCGGGAAGCGTAGGGTACAGGACGGCTTCGAAAATGCGGTGCTTGCCGGGGGTAGAAAAATGTTGCAGCGACGGAAGTCACCCGCATGAACGTCACCTTGGCCACAACACCCCCTTGCATCGCATTTGAACCCTCTACCTTCCGCTTTGGCGGATTCGGTAGAAGTCATTAGCCACGAAGGCGGTTCCAGGCGGACCTCATCGCCGTTGGAAAGGCTATGTCTGGATGCGATTTTTGTCAACGCCTTGTATGCGTCCACCACCTTTGGCACTGGGGCTGATGTTGCAGGAGGAAGGATAGCGGTGGTTGTTGGCCGAGTCGATGGTGTGGTCGTTCGGCGTTGTAGAAGACGAGCCACTCGGCGAGTTTTTGGTTGAAGCGGGCGAGGTCGGTGAAGAGCAGGTCTTCGTGGTAGTCGACGAAGGATTCCTGGATGGTGCGATTGAAGCGTTCGGCATGGGCATTCATTTTTGGGGTCTTGGGGTAGGTATACCAACGGGCGATCTGCTGTTCCGTGAGGGTTTGGGACGGCGGCGAGGGCCGCCTGGGTGTGGCGTGTGGCTTTGCTGGGTAAAGCGACGGCCAAGGCAAAGGCGCTGGCTGGGTCGATGAAGGTGACGAGGTAGCGTTTCAGCCCGTCGCGAACCCGCTCGATAGTGTCCACCGCCAGGCACTGCAAGGCAGTGGTGGCCACCCCCTTGGGCTTGCGCGGCTTGCGAGAACGCCGCACAGGCTTGGCGCGACCACGGGCATCGAGGCGCGCGGGGCTGTGGCGCATTTTATCCGGTGCACGGGCGATGATTCTGCCGAGGGTGGACACCGATGGCAGCGCGATACCCTTCTCCGCACACCAGGGGCGCAGCAGGACGTGCAGCTTGTCCTTGCCGAGATTGGGGTGAAGGGTACGTAGCCGCCGAATTTCCGCTACCAGCCTGGGGTCGGTCTTGGGCCTGCGTCGGCGTTTGGGCGCGCTGGACTGGCTGGCCAGGGCGGCGGGATTGCCGCCTTCGGCCTTCAAGGCCGCTCGCCACCGATAGAGCGTCCTTCGGGACACCCCAAAGGCATCGCAGGCGGCCACCAAACCGTGTTTGTCCCAGAACTGTACAATTCTGAGTCGCTCTTGCGCATCTTTCGGAGTCATCTCCCAACGATGCCCCAAGCCCGCTACCCGGTAAAACCCTCGGATCCGGTACCCGACATGTTGAACCTGCATGGCACTCCTCCCTCGCCAAAGAAGTGCCAAAGGTTTGTGAACTTATGCAGACCTTGGCAACCGGAACCCGCGGCGGCGCGCTGGGCATCTGGGTGTCGTCGACGGGCTTCGTAGGAAAATATCTGCGATGGCGTATTTGGGTCATGACCGAGATAGTCATGACCGCGGTGTTTGTCATGACAAAATAATGCAGAGCCAACCAGTCAACCTTAAAATAAATAATAAAAAAATCAATGTATTGAAAGTTGTTTGCGAATGTTGGGGTGGTCTCGAGATTCTGTTTCATGGCGTGGAATGACTATTGCTGACGGTGGGTAGAGCAGCATTTGCTGTTCCTGAACTTCAACCCATGAGGAGGTCATCGTGAATATTCCTAAAAGAAAATGGGTGCGCCATTGTCGACTTGCGGCGATTACCTGCGCGCTTGGGCTGAGTCTTCCCTTCGCGGCACACGGCGCCATTGGTGCTGCCAGTCTTTTCGGTCAGGGTCGGATTCTGGGCACGGGTGCGGTGACGGCGGTGGATGGTGCGGCCGGTGGCGGTATCAATCCCTGGGCGGTCATCTCGGGCTATGGCACCAACCAGCAGATCGGCGCCACGGCTTTCTATTCCCACGTTCTGCTGAACAACTACAACATGGACGCCTACGGTGCCTCGCTGGGCATTTTCAATCGGATTGAGTTATCTTTCGCCCGCCAGAGTTTTAGCCTCGGTAGCACCGGGCAAGTCTTGGACCAGCGCATACTTGAAACTGCAACGGGTGGTCCGGTTCCATACGGCGCACCTTACACGGCGTCAGGACCAAATGGGTTGGGCCTTTCAGGGCCACAATTTTTTGGTGACAACTACCAACTGAACCAAGATATCGTGGGCCTGAAGGTACGTCTCTTTGGCAACATCGTGTATGACCAGAACTGGTGGGAGCCAGAGGTGTCTGTGGGGGTGGATTTCCACCACAACGAGATGCCCAAGAACCTCGCCGCGACCCTCGGTGTCAAGCGTAATGGCGTGAGCTACTACGTTTCCGCCACCAAGGTCTGGCTGGATGGTCTGTTCGGCCTCACGACCCTTGCTAACGTCAACATCGATGTCACCAATGCCAATCAGCAGGGTCTGCTGGGGTTTGGCGGTGTCAACGGAATGGGTTACTCCGTAGAGCCGGCAGCCTCGGTCGGGATATTCCTCAATCGCCACGTCGTACTGGGTGCGGAGTATCGCAGTATGCCCCAGAATCAGTTGATTGCTCCGTCGGGTTTCGTGCCCGCTTCGGGACCGTACAAAGGGCTTAACTTTGGGGCGGTGGGCGACGCGGTATCCAAGACCAGCGCCTGGAAGGATGTCTATGTGGCCTGGTTCCCCTACAAGGCGCTCTCCTTGACGGCGGCTTATGTCAACCTCGGGACCATTGCCACGGAGAAGAACCAGAGCGGTCTGTATCTCTCCTTGACCACGAGTTTCTAAGAGGCGCGGTTCAGTCCCTTTATCCATTGATGGAGGTCATCATGACAATGCAGCACTTTCGGCCCGCACGCTGGCTTCAGGGCGGTATTCTGGCCTTGAGTTTGAGTGCGTTCGGTGTTCTGTACAGCGGACAGGCGCAGGCGCAGAACTACTACGATCAGTTTGGCGGCAAGGCCGGCATTACCGCCTTGATCAACACCTTTGTGGACAACGTCGCCAACGATCCGCACATCAACTACTACTTCGCCCACACCAATATTCCGCACCTGAAGTACGAATTGGTGCAGCAGGTGTGCATGGCTGTGGGTGGTCCCTGCAAATATACGGGTCAATCCATGGTCGAGGCGCACAAGCACTTGCAGGTTACCACGGCGGCCTTCAATTACCTGGCGCAAGACATGATCGATGCCATGGACGCCCACCGCATTCCCATCGGCGCCCAGAACTATCTGCTGTCCCTCCTCGCTCCCATGGAGCCAGAGATCGTCACGGCCAATGGACCGCTGGGTTAAGGAAGTCGGAACGCAACTCCTCCTCACCCAGAGCTGATTTTGGGTTTTCAGAGGGCCTCGCGCCCTCTTTTTTGCATCCACGATGTGCGCCACCGCGTAGTAACTGGTGTTCTTCCACACACCCGCAAGGAGATAGCCATGAAATCCGTATCCCGTCGTGAATGGTTGAAGTCCGCGGCCAAGATCAGCGCCGTTGCTGTCGTCGCTCCTCTGGTCTTTACCGCGCGCGCCGATGCCTCCGACAGCGACTTGCAGAGCAAGGCCTCCGTGAGCTACCAGGACAAGCCCGAGGGCAAAGATATGTGCAGCAACTGCGCCCATTTCGTCCCAGGGCCAAAGCCGACGGCCGATGGCACCTGTAAGGTGGTGGCCGGCAAGATCAGCCCTCACGGCTACTGCTACGCCTACACGCCCATGGGCAGCTGAGACAAGATTTCATCCATTTTGCCGCGAAGAAGGGATGCCTGTGGGCATCCCTTTTTCTGTCCCGGCGCTTGCCACCTTGACGGTGCGCCACTAGGCTCAAGCACGGTACGTTGGCGGTCGCGCCAGCGGAATACCCGGTTTGAGGCCCGAGAGGGAGCAAAAAGGAGCGTACTGGGTGAATGATCTGCGGGCGTGGTTGGGAACCTTTTCGTGCGTCAGCCGTGTTCCCTTTGCCGAACCGGAGCGTTTTGCGGAATCGACCGATCTGGATCTGCTTGGGCGCATGGCCAACTGTCTGGAGGGAAACCCGCTCCTGCACAGCGTAGCCGTGGGGCGCGCTGACGCCGATGGTGTCCTGCGGCCGGTGGCTGCAGGTGGGCCATTCCGCGAGCATATCCTGAGCGACGTCCGCGTATTCTTTGCGCCGGATCATCCCCATGCCCGCAGTGTGTCGGTACGCGCCCTGCATGAAGGCCGCACCCTGGTGGTGGCGGATTACCCGCGTAGCGAGTACCTGCAGCACCCAAATCTCGCAGGCTGGCGCGAGACTCTGGCGAGGATCGGTATTCGCTGGCTGGCTGCCGCGCCCATGGAAAGGCAGGGGACTGCCTGGGGAGTGCTGGTGCTCGCCGGAACCCGGGATCTGCCGCCCGCCGAGTTGGAGCTGGCCGCCACCATTCTTGCCCGCTTCATGGCCGATAGTCTCGATCTGTGGGAGGCGCAGCGGCGGACCCAGGACCTACACCGGCAACTGCGGCAGGTGGCCGAGCGGGATCCCCTGACGGATCTTCCCAATCGGCGCGCCTTGCAACGTGTGCTGGTGACGCCGAGGGCGCTCGATGGGGCGGGGCGCACGGCTGTGGTGATGCTGGATCTGGACGACTTCAAGGCCATCAACGACGAGTTGGGGCACCAAGCCGGAGACGCCATGTTGCGTGCTCTGGCGGAGCGCCTCTGTGCCAGTCTGCGGCGGGAGAATTTCGTGGCGCGCTATGGTGGTGACGAATTTGTGCTCTTGCTGCACGGTTGCGCCGAGCGCAATGCGGAAGAGGTGCTCTCTCGCCTGGAGGCGGCACTGGCACGCCCCCTTGCCCTGGCAGATCGACAGTGGTCGATGCGGGCCAGCATGGGAGTTGCCCTTGCCGTGGACCATCCTGCTCAGGATGCGGAGCGACTTTTGCGACTTGCGGATATGGCGCTCTACAAGGCCAAGGCGTCCAAGGGACGGCGTGAGTGCAGTTGGTGCTTTGCCAATGCCGAGGACTTGCCGCCGAAACAGGGTGCCGCAGTGTCGTCCTTCTCTGGAGATGAGGGAGATCTAGACATCCATGGCTGAATCGATACTTCTGGTGCTGTGCAGCATTCCGGATTCCGATACCCTGGCGCGGGAGATCGCCGGAGCGCTCTTGGAGCAGAAGCTTGCCGCTTGTGTGCACTGCCTTCCCGCCGGGCTTTCGATCTACGTCTGGAAAGGGGAGCGTGAGGAGCAGCGCGAACGGATTCTGCTCATAAAAACCGAGGCCGAGCGTTATGCCGTGTTGGAACAGACCCTGCTGGCCCTGCACCCCTATGCGGTGCCGGAGATCCTCGCTTTCCGTGCGGACGCGGCACTAGGTGCCTATGCCCGCTGGCTGGGGGATGCCTTGCACTGAACGCTGGCGGACTCGTCGGGCGCTGGCGTGGATTTTGCTGCAGAGGCGGGTATCGTGCATAGTCGCCAGAATAGGTTCCAGGAGGGGTGGAGAATGAGCGTAATGGCATCTCGGGCGGATGGAGAGCGTGCCTTTTGGCACAACGGGCTTGGGATGCTGCTCCTTCTGATTCTGCTGCTGATCCCGCTCTTTGCCAGTGCCGCTTTCCTGCCTCCGGATCAGGCTTTTCGCTTTGCGGCCAAGGCCGACGGACCCGGGCGCCTGGAACTGACCTGGACCGTGGCGCCGGGGTATCACCTCTACCGCGATCGCATCCGCGTGTCCATCGCGCCGGATACGCTGCACCTGCAAAAGATCGATCTGCCCCCGGGTAAGGAGCTGGATGACCCTGCCTTTGGTAAGGTACGTGTGCTGGAGGGTAAGAATACCGTCGTCGCCCACTACACCAGCGATGGCCCTCTGCCCTCGGTGATCGCGGTGAGCAGCACCTTCCAGGGCTGCGCCAATGCCGGCGTCTGTTATCCCGAGCAACACGAGACCATCGACGTCGACCTGGGTGCGGCAACAGCGGCGCCGACGGCCAGCGCTACCGCAGCCTCGGCAAGCTCCGCAGTCCCCTCCACGCGCGTCGCCCCCACGGCGCAAAGCAATGCTAGGGCGCTGGCCGGTGATCTGCAGGATCGTTTCTGGCTGACGCTGGGGCTCTTCTTTCTGTCGGGCCTGGGACTTGCCTTTACCCCCTGCGTTTTTCCCATGATCCCCATCCTCTCGGCCCTCATCGTCGGTCAGAAGGATCACCCCGGTCGCGCGCGGGCTTTTTTCCTGTCCCTTGCCTACGTGCTGGGCATGGCCCTGACCTACACGCTGGCGGGCGTCCTTGCGGCGTTGACGGGTGCCTACTTTCAGGCCTTTTTTCAGAGTCCTTGGGTTCTGGCTGCCTTTGCCGCGATCTTTGTGCTTCTGGCCCTATCCATGTTCGGCTTTTACGAATTGCAGATGCCCAGCAGCATTCAGAGTCGTCTATCGACGGTGGGAAGGGGCGGGCACTTCGTGGGTAGTTTCGTCATGGGGGTTCTCTCGGCCCTCATCGTCGGGCCCTGTGTCGCCGCGCCCTTGGCAGGTGGGCTGTTGTTCATCTCTCAAACGGGCAATGTGCTTCTGGGAGCCCTGTCGCTTTTGGTGCTGAGCCTCGGCATGGGGCTGCCGCTGCTGGTCATCGGTACCTCGGCGGGACACCTGCTGCCTCGGGCCGGTCCCTGGATGGATGCCACCAAGGCCGTTTTTGGTGTGCTCATGCTCGGCGTGGCCATCTGGCTGCTGGCGCGCATACTGCCCGGTGACATCAGCCTGCTGCTCTGGGCCACTCTGGCCGTGGTCTGTGCCGTGTATCTCCACGCGCTGGAGCCCATACCGTCCGCCGCCCCTGGCTGGCACTATCTGCGCAAAGGTATCGCCGTGCTCCTTCTGGCCTATGGCCTGTTGGCTGGATACGGTGCCCTCACCGGCCACGGCGATCCCTTGGAGCCCTTGGGAAGGCCTGCCACCGCTGTGCCAGCGTCGACCTCCGCGGTCCAGACCGCGGGCACCGCCGAGCTGCACTTTACCGTCGTCAAAAGCCCGAGGGAGCTGGAAAGCGCCTTGGCCGCTGCCCATGGCAAGCCGGTACTCATAGACTACTGGGCACAGTGGTGCATCGAGTGCGCGCGCATGGACAAGGTGACCTTCGCCAATGCCAAGGTGCGCCGGGCGCTGGCGGGCGATGCCTTGATTCGGGTGGACGTTACCGCCGACACCGCCGCGAGCAAGGCGCTCTTGCAGCGCTTCCATCTGGTCGGTCCGCCTGCCTTCATCCGCCTGGATGCCAGCGGGCAGGTGGAGAAGGTGCAGGAGGGCTACCTCGGTCCCGAGGCCTTCCTGCGCTGGCTGGATGCCTGATCCGTCGAGTCCGTGGCCAAAGCGTTTTCGCTGAATGGGATAAACCCGAACTGGGAGATGGATGGTGCGACTGGTGCCTCGATCCGGCTCCAGCCGGTCCCTCAGTGACCGCTGTTGGGTATGACTCCACCCTTGAGGACGTAGAGCGTGCCACAATAGGGACAGCGTGCCTCGCCTGTCTCGGCTATCTTAAGGAAAACGCGAGGATGACCGTCCCAACTCGGTGGCCGCGGACAATACAGGGGGAGATCCCTGGGTTCTACCTCCACCAGTTTTTCGGCGCAGCAGCGTAGGTTCTGGTCCATGTCAGCCCACGTGGTGCAGCCACTCGGGATGATCGTCGCGCTTACCCGAAACGGTGTCGAAGTAGCGGCTCTGCAGGAGGGCCGTGATCTCGCCGCGACGGCCGTTACCGATGATGCGATCGTCGATCTCGCGAATGGGGGTGACCTCGGCGGCGGTGCCGGTGAAAAAGGCCTCGTCGGCGATATAGAACTCGTCGCGCGTGAGCTGTTTTTCGACGATGGGCAGGCCCGCGTCGCGGGCAAAGCGCAGGATGGTATCGCGGGTTATGCCCTCCAGAGCACTGGTGAGGGTGGGGGTGTAGAGCACGCCGTCCCGCACCATGAAGACGTTTTCGCCCGAACCCTCGGCCACGTAACCTTCACGGTCCAAGAGCAACGCCTCGTCGTACCCGCCGCGGTGGGCTTCGCCGTGTGCCAGCATGGAGTTCATGTAATTGCCGGTGGCCTTGGCCTTGCACAGGTGTATATTGACGTGGTGGCGACTGTAGGAGCTGACCTTGACGCGAATACCGTGTTCCAGGGCTTCCTGTCCAAGGTAGCTGCCCCAGGGCCAGGCGGCAATGAGCACGTGCGCCTTGAGGCCCTTGGCGCCCAGACCCATGCCTTCGGCGCCATAGAAGACGAGCGGTCGTATGTAGGCGGATTCCAGGCCGTTGGCGCGCACGACTTCCTTGGTCGCAGCATCGATTTCGGCGTGGCTGAAGGGAATCTCCATCTGCAAGATCTTGGCGCTGTTGAACAAACGCTTGGTGTGTTCGGTCAAGCGAAAAATGGCGGCGCCACGTGGGGTTGCGTAGGCACGCTCGCCCTCGAAGCAGCCGAGACCATAGTGCAGGGTGTGGGTGAGCCCGTGCACCGTGGCCTCACGCCAGGGTAACAGTTTGCCGTCCATCCAGATGAAACCGTCGCGATCTGCCATCGACATCGTTTAACTCTCCTGTGCGGCCCGCAGGCCAAGTATTTCGCGCCACGCTCGGAGCACACCCTCGGCAGCTTCGTGCAACGCGCCCGACTCAGGATCGGTATCGGCCACGCTGCGGCTAGCCAAGGCGAGCCAGCGGCGATTCTCGCTGTAACGGAAAAGACCCAGAGCCTCTTCCAGGATTTTTGCCTGGGCCGCCGTCCAGATACCCGCGTCCCGCAATGCGGCGATGAGGACCCCGGTGTTGTGTTGCTCACTGAGCTGCGGCGCCGTGGGGCAAGACGACAGCATAGCAAACTGGACGAGAAATTCGATATCGGTGAGTCCGCCGGGACTGAGCTTGAGGTCAAACCGGCCGGCCGGGATCTTTTTCGTGGCGTGGATGCGCTGGCGCATCGCGACGATATCCCGGGCGAGGGCGTCCGTTTGGCGCGACCGGCAGAGGATCTCGCGGCGCAGCTGGGCAAAGCGCTGACAAAGCTCCGGGCTGCCCGCGATGGGCCGGGCCCGGCACAAGGCCTGGTGCTCCCAGGTCCAGGCCGACTCCCGCTGATAGCGAGCAAAGGCGGTCCAGGAGCTGACCAGGGGGCCCGACTGCCCCGAGGGACGCAGGCGCATGTCGATCTCGTAGAGAATCCCAGCGCGGGTGGGGAGGGTCAGGATGTGGATCAGACGTTGCCCCAGGCGCGCGAACCATGCGCTGCTGGAGAGGGGGATGCGACCGTTGCTCTCGCCATCGTCCGCGGCATCGTAGAGAAAGACGAGGTCGAGGTCCGAGGCAAGCCCCATCTCGCGCCCGCCCAGCTTGCCGTAGGCGATGACGGCAAAGGCGGGAACCGGATCGGTGCTGGAGTTGCCATCGCCACCAGGTAGCGATCCGTGTCGCTCCAGCATGTCGGCCTCGGCCCATTGCAACGCCTGCTGGATGGCCACTTCGGCCAGTTCACTGAGGTGCCCGCCAAGGCTTGCGGCATCCAGCCCTTCCGTCCAGAAGTCGGCGGCGAGCAGCAGGGTTTCACTATTCTTGAAGCGACGCAGGGCGTCCATGCGTTCTTCGGTGTCCGTCGCACCGGCGAGCTCTGCGGCAAGCTCCTGGCGCCACAGACTGGGGTTGCGGTCCTGTCGACTGAGCAGATCGTCCAGCAGGATGGGATGGCGCACCAGGGCCTGGGCAAGCCAGGGGCTGTGCAAGAGATGGGTTACGGTTGCCAGAAAATCGGCATTTTCGGCCAGCAGCGCCAGGTAGTGGGCGTGGGGCAGCAGGGCCTCGGTGAGATCGAGCAGGCGCTGCAAGCCCACATCGGGGGGACTGAAGCCTTGGCAGAGATCGAGATAGCGGGGCAGGAGCTGGTCTAGCCGCTGGCGTCCACGCCGGGACAAGCGCACGGCGACGTTGCGCGACTGCGCAAAGCGGTGCAAGCGTTCCCAGACGGCTTCGGAATCCACAAACTGCCAGGGCGCCAGCAGAGTACGGGCGTCGAAGTCCGGGGCGGCTGCCTGCGCCGCCTGCCAGAGTTCTGCTTTCTTTGGGTTGTCCTCAGGTTCCGGGTCCTCCAGCAGCAGATCGCGAAAAAGGGCGTGGACCTGCTCCCGCCTCGTACGAATCGCTTCCCGAAGCCTTGCCGGATCGCCACATGCCAGGGCGCAGGCAAGGCGCTGCCAGGCGGCATCGTTGTCCGGCAGCTGTTGGGTTTGCCGGTCCTCCACCATCTGTAGGGCGTGTTCCACACGGCGCCACAGGCGATAGCTGGACTCCAGGAAATCGGCATCGGCCGGTGTCAAGAGGCCTGCGCTGCGCAGTGCCGCCAGGGCGGCCAGGGTGTTGTGCTGACGCAGGGCAGGCAGGCGACCGCCGTGAATGAGCTGGAGCGCCTGGCAGATGAACTCGATTTCGCGAATCCCGCCGCGGCCTTTTTTGAGATTGCGACTGTTGGGCCCTTGTTCCAGATCCATCAGTGCCTTGACTTCGCGCATGCCGGTCAGGGCCGTGAAGTCCAGATAGCGGCGATAGGCAAAGTGGAGGTTATCGGCGAGGATTTGTTTGCCGAAGGACAGATCGCCGGCGACGGGTCGGGCCTTGATCCAGGCAAAGCGCTCCCAGTCGCGACCGTGGGCTTGGTAGTACTGTTCCAGCGCGGCTGCACTGACACAAAGGGGGCCGACGTCGCCGAAGGGTCGCAGGCGCGTATCGACCCGAAAGACAAAGCCCTCGTCGGTGTTCGTGTCCAGAGCGCGGATGAGCCAGCGCGCCAGGCGCTGAAAATACTCGCCGAGGTCCAGGGGCAGAGGGCCGTCGCTTTGCCCGCCCTCGCCGTAGACGAAGAGTAGATCGATGTCCGAAGAGAGGTTGAGCTCGCAGCCACCCAGCTTGCCCATGGCGAGGACGGCAAAGGGAACGATGGCGCCGGCCTCATTGCGCGGCAGGCCATGGCGTTGGGCGAGGAGTTTCTGGCCAAAATCCAGGGCGCTGGCCAGACAAGCCTCGGCGAGCCGCGTGAGGGCGGTCAGGGTCGCGTCCAGACGCTCTGGCCCCCACAGATCCTGCCAGATGATGCGTGCCATGGCGTGCTGCCGGTCGCGGCGCAGTGCTCGTAAGAATCTGTCCTCGTCGCCTGCCTCAGCACCGGCCTCGAGGGCTACGGGTTCCGCGTCGAGGTCGAGTAGCCACTGCGGATGGCGCTGCATAAGGCGACGCCAGTAGGGACTGGCGCAGGCTACCTGGGCCCAATGGGCGCAGAACTCGGTACTGAGGCGCGCTGTCAGGGTCGCGCGCTCCGTATCGTCCAGCGCATCCCAGGCCGACTGCATTGCCGCCAGTACCAGGGGCCCGTCGGTGACGAGCGCCCCTGCGGCAACACGGCAGGGCTCTGGCAGAGGAGGGTGAGCAGTGGTCATGGAAGCCATGGTCGCAGGCGGGCGCGGGGTGGGCAAGAGGCAAGGCGCGTGCCGCGCGATTGCATCTCGCTGGCGTTTGCCGGCGATACCGGCGCGCCTCGCCTTGTGGTAACTTCTTGCGTTCCAGCGGACCTCAGGAGTGGTTCAGGAATGCTCAAGAGTATGACGGGTTTTGCGCGAGTGGAGGCTCAAGGCTCCTGGGGAAGCCTTGCCTGGGAGCTGCGCAGCGTCAACCATCGCTTCCTGGAGGTTTCCATGCACCTGCCCGAGACCCTCAATGCCTTGGAGGGAGAGCTGCGCAGCCGGGTAGGTAAGGCTTTGGCGCGCGGACGGGTGGACGTGTGGTTGCGTCATCAGACGGCGGCGGGTGTCCATTTGCAACTCAATACCGCCCTGGCCGCCGAGTTGCGCGGGCTTCTGGGCGAGCTGGCGGATCTCTGGGATCTGTCGGACTACCGTCTGTCGCCTCTGGAAGTGCTGGGCTGGCCGGGAGTCGTGCAGTCCGGGAATCCCGGGTCGTCCGAGCTTCCGGATCTCGCGCTACGCTACTTCGATGCGGCTCTCGCACAGTTGCAGGAGACGCGCACGCGCGAAGGAAAAGCCCTCGAGGAACTGATCCTGCAGCGTCTCGACGCCATGCGCGCGCAGAGTGCGGCGCTGCGCGCCGTCCTGCCGGAGATCGAAACCCTCCTGCGCGAGCGTCTGCGCGCGCGTTTGCAGGAACTGGCGCAGCAGGTGGAGCCCGGTCGCTGGGAGCAGGAATTGCTGTTCTACTTGCAGCGCCAAGATGTCGCCGAAGAACTGGACCGTCTGGATACCCACGTGGAAGAATTGGCGCGCATCCTGCGGCGGGCGGAGCCCGTGGGACGGCGCCTGGACTTTCTGGTCCAGGAGCTCAATCGCGAGGCCAATACCCTGGGTGCCAAGGCCGGTGACAACCGACTCACCCACGCGGCGGTGGAACTGAAGGTCTTGATCGAGCAGATACGGGAGCAGATCCAGAATGTGGAATGAGGGGCGTGGACGCTCAGCCGTCGCTGGCGTAAGGACGGCTATGGAGGCTACAGAGCTGTGACGCACGCGGCGGGAATCTTGTGGATACTGTCGGCGCCGAGCGGTGCGGGCAAGACCAGCTTGGCCCGTGCGCTGGTAGCGGAGGTGCCGGGATTGCGCACTTCCGTCTCCTTCACCACCCGGGCGCCACGTCCGGGTGAGCAGGATGGGGTCGACTACCATTTCGTTAGCAAGGAGACCTTTGCCGCCATGGCCGAGCGGGGCGAATTCCTCGAATATGCCCAGGTGCACGGCAACAGCTACGGCACGGGCGAGAGCTGGGTCAAGCAGCAGCTTTTCCAGGGCGCCGACTGCCTGCTGGAGATCGACTGGCAGGGCGCGCGGCTGGTGCGGGAGCGGCTCCCGGACTACGCCCAGAGCATCTTCATCCTGCCACCGTCCCTGTCGACCCTGGAGGAGCGTCTGCGCGGGCGCGGTCAGGACAGCGCCGAGGTGATTGCCCGGCGACTGGCCGCGGCGCGTGAAGAATTGTTACATTACGACGAGTTCGACTATCTGGTGGTCAATGCAGACTTTGCGGCGGCACTCGCCGATCTGCGCAGCATCCTACGGGCGGCGCACCTGCGGCGCGAGCAGCAGCAGTTCACCGAGGGAGAACGTCTGAAACATCTTCTGGGTGGTCAATAGCCACCCCTATCTGTGGAGCAGTGGATCATGGCACGAATCACGGTGGAAGATTGTCTGGCCAATCTGGACAATCGCTTTGAATTGACCCTGGTGGCGGCGCGGCGGGCGCGGCAGCTGGCTGGGGGTGCGACGCCCTACGTCGAGGTGGGGCGGGACAAGAATACGGTGGTGGCCCTGCGCGAGATTGCCGAGGGTCTGGTGGGTCGCTCGATTCTGGATGAGCAGGATCCACCGCCCTTGAGCAGCTTCCCCGGCGCCAGTCGCCGTGAAGCCCTGCGGGTAGAGGATGCAACCGGCGACTGAGCGTTGCGACCCCGAACCGGAGCCCGTCGCGGACGGGCCCGGTGCGGTGCTGCGCCTTCCGCCGGTGCGGCCGGTGCTGGAAGATCCGTGTGCGCCCCTGCGCGAGCTGTTGCGCGGTTATCTGCCCGCCGCCGAGGTACAGCGAGCGCGGGAGGCTTACGAATTTGCGGCCGGGGCCCACGGTGAGCAGACCCGGCGCAGCGGTGAGCCCTACATTCATCACCCCGTCGCCGTCGCCTGTATCCTCGCGGAACTGCGGTTGGATATCGCCAGCGTTCAGGCGGCCTTGCTCCACGATGTGATCGAGGATTGCGGAGTCAGCAAGGAGGAGATCGCCGAGCGTTTTGGCGCGGAGGTGGCGGAGCTGGTGGATGGGGTCAGCAAGCTGGGACAGGTGCGCTTCGAAACTCGGGAAGAGGCGCAGGCGGAAAATTTCCGTAAGATGTTCCTCGCCATGTCCCGCGACATCCGGGTGGTACTCATCAAACTCGCGGATCGCTTGCACAACATGCGCACCATGGGCGTGATGAGTGCCGAGAAGCGCCGCCGTATTTCCCGCGAGACCCTCGATATCTACGCGCCCATAGCCCAGCGCCTGGGCATCCAGGCCATCCGCATAGAGCTCGAGGAATTGGCCTTTTCCCACCTCTATCCCAAGCGCTGGCATGCCCTAAGCGATGCGATAAAGGCTGCGCGTGGCAACCGCAAGGAGGCAGTGCAGAAGATCGAGCAGATCATCGCCGAGCGTCTGCGCCAGGAGGCCATAGTCGGTGAGGTCAGCGGCCGCGAGAAACACGTCTACAGCATCTACCGAAAGATGCAGGCCAAAGGGCTGCCCTTCAGTGCCATCCACGACTTGCATGCCTTTCGGATCATCGTCAAGGATGTGGACACCTGCTACCGCGTACTCGGCATCGTCCACAGCCTCTTTAGGCCGCTGCCGGGACGTTTCAAGGATTACATCGCCATCCCCAAATCCAATGGTTACCAGTCCCTGCACACGGTGTTGCTGGGCCCCTTTGGTCATCCGGTGGAAATTCAGATACGCACCGAGGATATGCACCGGGTGGCGGAGGCGGGAGTGGCAGCACATTGGCTCTACAAGAGCGGCGCCCAGAATGCCCACGCCGAAGCCCAGGCGCGGGCCTGGCTTCAGCGTCTGCTAGAGCTACAGGCGCAAGGGGGAGATTCGCAGGAGTTCCTGGAGAACATCAAGCTCGATCTTTTCCCCGACGAGGTTTATGTTTTTACGCCCAAGGGCAAGATTCTCAGCCTGCCGCGGGGGGCCACGGCGGTGGATTTCGCGTACGCCGTGCACACGGATGTGGGCAATCGGGCGGTGGCGGCGCGCATCAACGATATGTTCGCGCCCCTGCGTACGCTGCTCAACAACGGCGACAAGGTCGAGATCATCACCGCCGCATCGGCACGGCCGCAACCGGGCTGGCTCGATGTGGTGGTCACGGCCAAGGCGCGTACGAGTATCCGCGCCCACCTCAAGACCATCCAGCAGGACGAGGCAGAGATGCTTGGCCGTAATCTCCTGGACAAAGCCCTGCAGGGCCTCGGTAGCAGCCTCGCGGATCTGGGCGATGGGGCCCTTCGGGATATGCCCAAGGCCTTTGGCAAGGGCTCGGAGGGTGAACTCCTGGCAGCCGTGGGTATGGGCGAGATCTTCCCTCTGGTACTCGCCCACAAGCTCCTGCCGGTGGAAGACCAGGGTCGCCTCAAGCAGACGGCCCGACGCCTTGGGCAGGCGGTCAGTCAGCTGCTGCCGGGGCGCGTCTCCAGTGGCGCGGTGCGGGAGCCCCTGCTCATCCGCGGCACCGAGGGTCTTCCCGTCACCCTGGCCCGTTGTTGCCGACCCATCCCCGGCGACCCCATCTTGGGTTTCATCACCGCGGGCAAGGGCATCGTGGTGCACACCCACGACTGCCACAACATTCGCGAGTGGCGCAAGCGCCGCGATCGCTGGGTGGACGTGCAGTGGGATCCCAAGGTCCAGGGAGAATTTCCCGTCACCATCCGCGTGGTGGCAGAGAGCGGTCGCGGGGTTCTGGCGCGAATCGCTACCCACATCGCCGATGCCGACGCCAACATCGATCGGGTGGATATCGAGCCCCAGGATGGACTCTACACCGGGATCACCTTTACCATCCTGGTCCACGACCGCACCCATCTAGCCCGGGTGGAGCGCAATCTCCGCACCCTGCCCAGCATATCGCGGGTACAGCGCGTCAAAGGATGAAGGGCGCGGAGCCTAAGCCCAGGGCCTCTGCCCACGCCGGAATCCACCAAGAGCAACCGAGGAAGATCGTCCCATGAAAGCACAAGCCATCACCACCAAACAGGCACCCCAGGCCATCGGTGCCTACAGCCAGGCCATGATCCACGGGGATCTGCTCTATCTGTCTGGGCAGATTCCCCTGGATCCGGCGACGGGCAAGCTGGTGGAGGGCGATATCGGGCTCCAGATACGGCGGGTATTGGATAATCTGCAGGCGGTCTGTGAGGCAGCTGGTACCGAGCTGCAGGCGGCCGTCAAGTTGCAGGTCTATCTGACGGATCTCGCCCATTTCGCGGAAATCAATCAGGCCATGGAAGCGGTCTTCTCGCCACCGTACCCGGCGCGGGCAGTGATTCAGGTGGCGGCCCTGCCGCGTGGAGCGCAGGTGGAGATCGACGGTATCGTGGCCCTGTCGAGTGCCGGATGATCCTGGAACCTGCCCAACTGCATCGGCCCATCGGCGAGCTTCTGCAGGACTATCCCGAACTGCGCCAGCTGCTCGCTCGGCGCGGTATCCATTGCGACGAGTGTTTCATCGCTGAGCGCGAGACCTTGGCCGGGATGGCGGCCATGCACGACCTCGATCTGCAGGAACTCCTGCGCGAGCTGGATGCCGGCTCGGGTTCGCCCGCTACCTCCTGAATTCCGTGCCAACCCGCCCGGCTTCCCCTCGCGTCTCGCTGGATAGCCCGGTAACCGCGCTGCGCGGGATCGGCCCAACCATGGCGGCGCGCCTAGCGCCCTTGGGCATCGTCCGCGTCGAGGATCTCCTCTTTCACCTTCCCAGCCGCTATCAGGATCGCCGGCAGCTTCATGCCATGGGCAGGCTGCAAGCGGGTCAAGAGGCGGCGGTGCTCGGCGAGATTCTGGACATCCGGCCACAGCCTGGTCGTCGACCCCAATGGTGCGTAGTCCTCGGCGACGATCGGGGCGCCGTTTTGCAACTGCGTTTCTTTCACTGGGTGGGGGTCATGCGCAGTCAGTGGCGCCCCGGCCGACGTCTGTGGTGTTTTGGGGAAGTACGCGTCGGTGGCAACGGGCTGGAGATGGTGCACCCCGAGTGGCAGCTGGCGGACACCCCGGACTTTTGCCTGCCCGATCGGCTCACGCCCTTCTATCCCAGCGTGGCGGGTATCACCCAGGCGCACTGGCGCGCCTGGACCGACGCAGCATTGGCGTTGTCGGACGAGCTGCTGGATCCCCTCCTACACCTCCTTCCGGCCGGCTGGCCCAGTCTCAAGGCGAGTCTGTACCGGCTGCATCGCAGTGCCGATGCGGTGCCCGGCGATGCGGATCCGGCCCGCCAACGTCTCGCTTTGGATGAGCTTTTGGCGCACTATCTGGCCCTGCGCGAGGAGCGTCGTTTGCGGCGATGCCTTCCCGCACCGGTCCTCGCAGCGCCCGGTGCATACTGGGAACGTCTGCGCCAGACCTTACCTTTCGTGCCGACGGCGGCGCAGCTGCGGGTCATCGCCGAGATCCGAGCGGATTTGGGTGCCACCGCACCCATGCGCCGCCTGGTGCAAGGGGATGTGGGCTCGGGCAAGACCCTCGTGGCCGTGGCGGCACTGTTGCAGGCGGTAGAGGCAGGCTATCAGGTTGCCTTGATGGCGCCCACGGAGATTCTCGCGCGTCAGTTGCATCAGCGCTTGGAGGACTGGCTGCAGAATCTCGGACTGCGCGCAGGATTGCTCCTCGGGAGTTGCTCCGCCAAGGAGCGACGACCCTTGCTCCGGGCCTTGGCCGACGGCGAGCTTGCCATCGTCTGCGGTACCCAGGCCCTGTTCCAGGAAGGGGTGGACTACGCTCGCCTTGGTCTGGTCATCATCGATGAGCAGCACCGATTTGGCGTCGAACAGAGACGGCGGCTCATGGCCAAGGGATCCATGCCCCACCTGCTCATCCTCACGGCGACCCCCATCCCGCGCACCCTGGCCATGACCCTGCACGCCGACCTCGATCTTTCCGTCATCGATTCCCTCCCCCCGGGGCGTCAACCCGTGGCGACGGTGGTCCTGCCCGACACCCGGCGGGACGAGCTGATCGCGCGCATGCGCAACGTCCTCGCGGAGGGCCGCCAGATCTATTGGGTCTGCCAGCTCATCGAAAATTCCGAACTACTGGAACTGCAGGCAGCGGAAGACAGCTACACCGAACTGTGTCGCGCTTTGCCCGAGGTTCGCATCGGTTTGGTGCACGGGCGCCTCCCCGCCGAAGAAAAGCAGCGGCGGATGCGCGATTTCGTCGGCGGCGCTACCCAGATCCTGGTGGCTACCACGGTGATCGAAGTGGGGGTGGACGTACCGGCGGCGAGCCTCATGATCATCGAACACGCCGAACGCCTTGGCCTTTCCCAGTTGCATCAATTGCGCGGACGGGTGGGGCGGGGCGCGACGCAGAGCGCCTGCATATTGCTCTATCGGCCACCGTTATCGGCGCGAGCGCGGCAACGTCTGCAGGTGATTCGTTCCAGTCACGATGGTTTCTTCATCGCCCGCAAGGACCTGGAGATGCGCGGTCCGGGAGAGTTGCTGGGGGTGCGACAGAGCGGCGAACGCGCCCTGCGTGTTGCCGACCCGTTGCGGGATGAGGCACTACTGGAGATTGTTCCGGATTTGGGCGAGAATCTGCTGCGCACGCAGCCCGAGGCAGCAGGTGTCCTGATACGGCGCTGGCTCGGCAGCTCCGTCGCCTACGGCGACGTGGGGTAGGCAAGGATAGTGGAGGAAGACGGTTCATGAAAAAGGCCACACTCTGGTGGCGCGCATTGTGGCTGTGTGCCTTTCCTATGCTTCTCGTCGGCTGCACCACGCAGGCCCCTGCGCCGCAGGTGCATTCCGTTGCCTGGTACGCAGCCCACATTCCCCCGCCCGTGATACCGACGGTAAGTGCTCCCACACAGTCTGTCCAGCCAGCCCCGGCGCCTCAGGAACTGCACATCGTCGTCGACACCAGCGACCGCCAATTGCGCGTGTACAAGGGGGACGCCCTGCTGGAAACCTTTCCCGTGGCCATCGGTTTCAATGGTGCTGCACCGCGGCGTACCCGTGGCGACGACATCACCCCCGTAGGCAAGTATCGCATCGGCTACGTGCGTTTTGGTACCCGCTATGGCCCGTTCATGCTGCTGACCTATCCCAATCGCGACGACGCCCGTTGGGGTCTGCGTGAAGGTATCATCACCCAGCGTCAGTACGACGCCATCATCAGTGCCCTGGATCGTGGTGAGGCCCCGCCGCAGAATACGCCACTGGGTGGTTATATCGGTATCCACGGCATGGGTCCGCAGTTTGCGGACGATCCGGATTCCAAGGTATTCCCGGGTCGCTGGACGGCGGGTTGCGTCGCCCTGTCCAACTGGGACGCCCGGCAACTAGCGACCCTGGTGCGCGTCGGCACACCCGTGGACATCGTTGGTGAGGTACCGGGATATCGCCGCGGCACACCAGCGCAGCGGCGCCCAGCTGGGCTTCAGAGTGTAGCCGATAATCCAGAGGGGCATCTCGACCATCTCCTGGCCGCCTTGCAGCACGGTTCCACCTCTGCGCCGCAACCCGCCTATCCCTGAGGAACACTGGTCGTGGTGATCCGGCCAACGCGGTGGGTACTAGCTTGGGCCCGTTGCCGTGTCGACTTGCGCAAAGGTGCGCTGGAAAGCATCGGCCTGGACAACGCAATCGCCCAACGCCACACCCCCCTGCCAGTTCCCCAGCAGTTCCAGCCCCGCGAGTTGGCGGCGCAATTCGTGAATGCGCTCCACACGCTGCCGATGGCCGAGGGCATACTGGGGAATGGCCCGCGGCCACAGGGCACAGCGGTGATAGGCGGGGTCACCGCGAATGCCGAGGATGGGGCGCAGATCCGCCAGGGCCTGCGCCTCCAGTTCGGCGGGACTGCGCCCGGATATGTCCTGCTGGGCACCACCAAGGAAGGCCGTGAGCAGGACCATGCCCGGCGGTGCGCGCTCCGGGAACAGGGTAGAAGAGAACAACACACCGAGGGTCTCGATGCCAAGCCGGCGGGGAATGAGCAAGCCGAAGCCATCCAGGCGATGATCCACGGCTTCCCGGGGGAAGCCCAAGGCAACGGTGGCCACCGCTGGATAGACGATGGCCTCGAGTTCAGCGGCAAGCTCCGGGGCTTCGGCGCGCAACAGACGGGCGCTCTCCGCAGCGGGCAGGGCGAGCACCAGCCGCCGGCATTCCAGGTCGCCCGCGGGCGTCTGCAGGTGCCAGAGTTCCCCGCGGCGCTGCAGGTGGGTAAGGGGTCGGGACAAGGCCAGGCGATCTGGTGGCAGACGCGCGGCCAGCGCCCGAGGTAATTCCTGCAGACCTCCACGGAAGGAGACCAGTCGACTGCTGCCCTCCTTCTTCCCGGCACGCCGCCTGCGCAGGGCAGCGCGCAGCAACGAGCCCGACTCCGCTTCCATGGCTGCAAGGCGGGGCAGAGCGGCGGTTACGGACAGTTTTTCCGGATCACCGGCAAAGACACCGGAAACGAAAGGATCCACCATCCAGGTGAGGGCTTCTGGTCCCAAGCGCCGACGCACAAAGTCCGCTATGCTCTCATCGTTCTGGGACTGGGGGCGGCGCGGGCGCCAAGGCTCGCTCAGTAGGCGCAGGCGCGCCGACAGGCTCAGCAGCGACGAGGAGAAGAGCACGTCCGGCCCCAGCGCCACGGGATGACCCCGGCGGTTCAGCACGAAACGGCGGCGTGCCAGCGGGTTGGCTTCCACTACCCGGTCCTCCAGCTGCAGTTGCCGGATCAGGTCGGGTAGCAGATCGCCTTTTATCATCAGTGAGTTGGGTCCGAGATCGCGGAGGAAGCCGTCTTCGGAGCGGCTGCGCAGGTTGCCGCCCACCTCGGCTTCTGCCTCCAGCAGCAGAGCCGGTATGCCGCGCTGGTGCAGATACCAGGTGGCGCTCAGTCCGGTGAGGCCGGCACCGACGACGATCACTGCTTCGCTGGACATCCGTTCACCTCTTCTTCGGCCGCGGGCAATGGGGCATGACCGCCGTACCAGGTACTGTCCAGGTACCAGCGCTGTGCGTGACGCAACAGCGCAATGAGCACTGCAGTCACCGGCAGAGCAAGCAGTAGGCCGACAAAGCCGAAGAGCTCGCCGCCGGCCAGGACCGCGAAGATGACGAGCACCGGGTGCAGGCCGATACGCTCACCCACCAGGTAGGGGGTGTAGACCATGCTTTCGAGAATCTGGCCGATGCCAAAGACCACCCACACCCCGACCATGGGCAAAAAAGCTCCAGTCTGTATGTACATGGCCAAGGTGGCCATGCTGATCCCGCTGATCACGCCGAGATAGGGAACGAAGCTCAGGAATCCGGCGAGTAGGCCGATGAGTATGGCAGTCTGCAGGCCGACGATGGATAGTCCAATGGCATAGCTGGTACCCAGAGCCAGCATGACCAGGATCTGGCCACGCAAAAAGGCCATGAGCATGGTGTTGGCATCGCGAGCGAGGAGCTCCACCGTGGGCAGGCGACGGCGCGGGATCAGTTCGCGTATGCGCTCCAAAAGCTGCGGCCAGTCGCGCAACAGGTAGAATCCCAACACCGGAATGAGCACGATATCCAACAGGGTGGCCAGGATTCCGCTACTGGAACTGACGGCAATGCGCAGACTCTTGCCCAGCCAGTCCGCCAGTTTCTGCGCGTTGGCCGAGGCGTAGTGGGTGATGGTCTGACTATCCAGCTGGATACCCAGACGCGCTGAGAGTTCCGGTACGATCTGGCGCTGCAGGAGCTCCGCATACTGACGCGTGTAGTCCAGAAAGAGCAGCGCCTGATGGCGGATGGCCGGAAGCAAGGCCGTGACGATCCCGGCCACCACCAGCAATACCAGGACGAAAACCAGTGTGGTGCCGACAGTGCGCGAGAGCCCCCAGCGTTGCAGTCGGCTGACCAGTGGATTGCCGAGATAAGCCAGGATGCCCGCGATGAGGAAAGGGGTGAGCACCGCGCCCAGACGGTAGAGCAGGTAGGCGGCGACCACAAGCGCCGCAAGCACATACAGCCGTTGCAGTGCGCCAGCGGGATTCTCTCCTGCAGTCACGGGCAGGTTCCCTCAGTGTAGACCGTGGCCAGCCGCTTCGGCCGCCGCCAGCATGGTCTCGCGCACCTCTGGCGTGTAGTCCCCCTGAAGTACCTGCTGCCGTCCTTCCTGAAAGAACAGCGGCGCATCCGCCGGCAGATAGCGTTGCAGGGCGGCAAAGGCCGTACGCATTTGCTCCGGGTCCTGGGCACGGGTAGCCGTGATGGCCCAGTTGAACAGCAGGATACGCCATGGGCGCTGGGGATCCTGACTTTCCAGGTCGGCGGCAAAGTCGGTGGCTGCCGCCTCGGCCACGGCACCCATGAGGCGGGCAAGGCTCTGCAGCGGTTCCGCGTCCTTTTCGGCGTTGGCCAGGATGGCCAGGCCATTGACTACCGGTTCGAGGGTGTGGATGGGTTGTCCGTTCTGGACCAGCCAAGCGGCGACGGCCACACTGACGATCTCCATGGCCGCCTTGGCTGGACGCTCACCCAGGCGATCGGCCCAGGTTGCCAGATCCAGGAGTAGACCGATGGTCAGATCGCCAATCCGTTCCGGCTCGTCCTCGGGCAGGGATGGATCCCAGTTTGCCACGTCCCTCTCCAAAACCAGGAAAAGCTGGCGCAGGGCGTCCACCAGCTGCGGCGGGGTGACCTGCTCGCCCGTGGCGATGCGACTTTCAGCAAATTTGACCAGAAGCGGCTGAGCGAATTGCTCGAATCGCGATCTGGCGGCGGAAATATCGAGAACGGATGCCACGTCATGCTCCTTTGCTGCGACGAGGTCGAGGACCTCGTCATTGTGTCAGGAAGGATAGGATTATGGCTAGACGCTGGGTGGTGCTATCCTAGACGACGTCTACGAATCCCAGGAACTCGCGATTTGCCCATGCCTTCCGTCCATAGCGCAGTACCGTCGTCATCGCGCTCCCGCGTCGACCTGCACATGCACTCCACATTTTCCGACGGCAGTCTTTCGGTACCCGAACTCGTGGCCAGGGTGGCCGACACTGGCGTCGAGGTCATGGCCCTCACCGACCACGACAATACTGCAGGTGTGGAGATGGCAGCAAGGGAAGCCAAACGGCATGGCCTGCGCCTCATCAGCGGAGTGGAGATCTCCAGTGTCTGGGAAGAGCAGGGAATCCACATCGTTGGTCTCGCCATGGACATCGCGCACCCGGCATTGCAGGGCGGTCTGGAGCGTATCGTGCGGCTGCGGGATGAAAGGGCACTGGAGATCGCCAGGCGACTGCACGGGCAAGGCCTCGCCGGAGCCCGGGAGGGCGCCCGCGCCATTGCCGGTAGTCCGCTGGTGGGACGTGCCCATTTCGCCCAGTGGCTAGTTCAGGCCGGACACTGCCAGGACACCCAGGAGGCTTTCCAGCGCTATCTCGGACGGGGCAAGCCGGCCTACGTTCCCAGCGATTGGATTCCCATGGTGGAGGCCGTTGGCTGGATTCGCAGTGCCGGTGGTGAGGCGGTCCTGGCGCACCCAGGTCGCTACAAATTGAGTGGTGCTCGCCTCACACGTCTGCTGGAGGATTTTCGTGCCGCCGGTGGTGTGGGACTGGAAATCTGCTCCGGCTCCCAGGCTGCTGCCGATCGGGAGCACCTCGGGCGGCTCGCCCTGCGTCTGGGCATGGCAGGTTCCGTCGGTTCCGACTTCCACGGTCCGCATCTTGGCCACGCCGAGATTGGCCAGCTGCTGCCCCTGCCCGATGGAGTCGAGGCCATATGGGATCGCCTTGGGGTGACCGTGGCGACGCCTTTCCCCAGCCACTGAGTGACGATCGCTCGGAGGGCAGGGCGGTGAACGCCGGGCAGGTCCGCAATGGTCCTTGGGGGACCCTGGTGCTGCTTCTGATCTACGCCGGAGCCGCCTACGCCCTCAGCCCCTATGCCGGGCCGCTGCTCATGGGTGCGGTGTTGGCCGTGGTGGGCTGGCCCTGGCAGCTGCGTCTGGAACGTTACCTGCGTCTGCCGCGGTGGCTTGGAGCGTTACTCCACGCCACGGCCTGGGTCGCCGTGATCATCATCCCCGCGGTGGCCATAGTGGACTCGGTACTACCGGAACTGCACCTGCTGGTGCTGCGCTGGCAGACCGGCATGCCGCTGCTGACCCTGCCACTGAGTGTGCAACAGCTGCCTTTCGTGGGGCATTGGTTGTCCACGCACCTCGCCGAGATCAACGGTGCCTATCTGTCCAATTTTTTTCGCGAGCATGCGGACATCATCACAAGTTCTCTGGGGCAACTCTGGTTTTTCACTCTGCACACCTTTTTTGCCGCGCTGACGGTGTTCGCCCTGACCTTGCACGGCGAGCGTATCCGCGAAATGCTGCAGCTTGGCGCCAGCGAGCTGTGGGGGCGCGACCGTGGTGAGCGCTTCCTGCTGGCGGCGCGTGAGGCGGCCCGTTCGGTCCTCATCGGCCTGATCGGCGTGGGAGTGATCGAGGGGATTCTCATCGGCATTGCCTTCGCCGTGGCCGGTCTCAAGATGTGGCCGCTGTGGCTGGTGGCAACGGCCCTCATATCGCCCATCCCTTTTGGCGCGACCACCGTGGTTGGAGCAGCAACCCTGTGGCTGGCATTTTCCGGCCACTGGCTGGTCGGACTCATCATCTTCGCCTGGGGCCTGGTGGTCATTACCGTGGCCGACCTCGTGATCCGTCCGCTGCTGACGGGATCGCAGACTCGGGCCCCGTTTTTTCTGGTGTTCTTCAGCATTCTCGGTGGGGCTCAAGCCTTTGGCTTGATTGGGCTCATCATCGGCCCTATTTTAGTGTTGATGGCTCGAGGTATCTGGCGTTCCTGGGAGCGGCGGGTGCGCCTCGGCGCTTGATTCGATCGGTGTCGGGTGGTTTACAAGGGGGTCGTACCATGGATTATCAAGTGTTGGATCAACAGTACAATCAGCTCCAGCAACAGACGCAGAACAACATTCAGGCTCTGCAGCAGGTGGCACAGCGGGTGCAGGCCGTGGTCCCGGACAATACCACGGCGCGCGAGCTGATCCTCGATCTGCGTAATCTTGCCATGAATCTCCAGCAGCAACAGCAGAGTACGGCCATGATGCTGCAGCAGTTGAGCATGCGCATTCAGCAATTGGAGATGCAGTTACAGTCCATGGGCCAGACGGGAGTCAACCCCAACGTCATGGGGCAGCGCGCCTGGAACCAGCCCATGCAGCCTGGGATGGGCAGCAGCTTCCTGGGTAACGTCGCCACGGGCCTTGGACTTGGCGCCGGATTCGGCATTGCGGAGAATGTAGTCGACGATATCTTCAATTCCTTCTGATGGCTTCGGCCCGGATCTGCCCCTCGCCGGTGTTCCACCCCGAGGGTGCCTGTGGCTGAAGACTGGGCAATCGGTGTCCATGCCGTTGCCGCTGCCATCGACGCCGGTGAAGTGGAGCAGCTCTGGGTTGCCAGAGAGCGCGAGGAAGATCGGCGTATCCGAGAGGTGGTCGCTGCGGCCGAACTGCACGGCATCCGTCCGCGCTGGGCAGCGACGGCGGAGATCAATCGGCTCGGTGGCGGTCCCCAGCATCAGGGACTCGTGGCCCGCTTGCTGGCGCGGCCCGCACCCACGCTTGCGCAAGTGCTGGAGGACATTCCAGCGCCTGGGCTCCTGCTGATACTGGACGGTATCCTTGATCCACACAATCTGGGTGCCTGCCTGCGTAGTGCCGAGGCCGCCGGCGCCAATGCGGTAGTGCTGCCCAAGGATCACGCCTGTCCCGTCAATGCCACCGTACGCAAGGCCGCGGCCGGCGCCGCCTCCCGCCTGCCCATCGTGGTGGTGACCAATCTCGTGCGCAGTATGGTCGGCCTGCAGGAGTACGGCTACTGGATTGCCGGACTTGCAGGCGAGGCCAGTCAAGACCTGTATGAGGCGGACCTGCGTGGTCCTCTGGCTCTGGTCCTGGGAAGTGAAGAAAAAGGCCTACGTCGCCTGGTGCGCGAGCACTGCGATTTTCTCTGGCACATCCCCATGTGCGGGGCCGTGGAGAGCCTCAATGTATCCGTTGCCGGTGCGCTGGCGCTCTTCGAAGCGCGGCGGCAGCGACGAACGCAGGCAAAGCCGGACGAACTGCGCTAAAATGGGGCTTCCCACGACGGAGGAGCAAGTCTTGCAGGCGGCCTTGGTAGATTCCCACTGTCATCTGGATTTTGACGATTTCGCCGAGGATCGCGATGCCGTATTGGCACGCGCCCGGGCGGCGGGCGTCGAGCACCTGCTCATCGCGGCGGTGACGCCAAGCCATTGGGCGCGGGTGCAGTCGCTGGCAGCGGAGCACGCGGGTATCTGGGCTGCAGCCGGCGTCCACCCCAATGAGGACCCGGCAACCACCCCGGAGCTGGACGAACTGCTCCGCGCCCTGGCCGCACCCAGAGTGGCGGCAACGGGAGAGACGGGGCTCGATTATTTCCGCAGCGAAGGGGACTTGTCCTGGCAGCGTCAACGCTTCGCCCTGCACATTGCCGCGGCGCGGCAGAGTGGCAAACCCCTCATCGTCCATACCCGGGCGGCTGCCGCCGATACCCTTGACCTGCTGCGCAGCGAAAAGGCCCGAGATGTGGGCGGTGTGATCCACTGTTTCACGGAAGATTGGGATTTTGCCTGTCAGGCCATGGATCTCGGTTTTTACATATCCCTGTCGGGTATCGTTACCTTCAAGAAGTCGACGGAGCTTCAGCAAGTCGCTAAAAAAATCCCGGCCGATCGCCTGCTCATCGAGACCGACGCTCCCTATTTGGCACCAGTACCGCAGAGGGGTCGCCGCAATGAACCGGCTTATGTGGCGCACGTCGCCAGTTTCTTGGCAGAGCTGCGTGGTGAAGAACCGCAAGCACTGGCTGCCCAGACCCACGCCAATTTTTTCCGATGTTTTCCTGCGGCAGGAATGGCGGCATGAGTGTGCGGGTGCGCTTCTTGGGTACGGGGTCCAGTGCCGGAACTCCGCAGGTGGGTTGCGATTGCGCCGTTTGCCGCAGTGACGACCCGCGCAACCGCCGTAGTCGTGCCAGCATCCTCGTAGAGGCCGAGGGGGTGGCGCTGCTGGTGGATACTGGCCCGGATCTGCGTCAGCAACTGCTGCGGGAAAACGTCCGCGCGCTGACAGCGGTGCTCTACACCCATTTTCACGCCGACCACATCAACGGCATCGACGACCTCCGGGCATTCAACTTCCTGCAAAAACAGGTGCTCGACTGCTATGGCGATGTGCGAACGGGCAAGGAGCTCGAGGAGCGTTTTCGCTACTGTTTCCTGCCACCCGATCCCGCCTGGGCAAAGCCCTCCTTGCGCATGCACCACCTGGATGGTCCACGGGAGTTTGGGCCGCTGAGGGTGACTCCCGTGCCGGTGCTGCACGGCCATCTCCAGATTTTTGGCTACCGTTTCAACGACGTGGCCTATCTTACCGATCTCAAGCGCATACCCGAAAGCAGCATGGCTTTATTGCAAAAGCTCGATATCCTCATCCTCGATTGCTTGCGCGAAGAAGAACATCCGACCCACATCAATGTGACCGAAGCCATAGCGCTCGCCAAGGAAATCGGTGCGCGGTATACTTACTTTACGCACATGACCCACGACCTCGGTTTTGCGAGCCTGGCCGAGCGGCTGCCCGAGGGCATGGCGCCGGCCTACGATGGCCTCCAGATCCGGTCCGCAGGCTGATTTTCTTGACCCCTGCGCGCCGAGTAGGTATCCTACGCGAACTTTTCCCCGGTAGCTCAGTCGGTAGAGCGGGTGACTGTTAATCACTAGGTCGGCGGTTCGAGCCCGTCCCGGGGAGCCAAATTATCAACGACTTACACGACACTCGGCACAACTCTCAATGGGGACTGTGCCTTTTTTGTACCATGAACCGACACATTCCCTGCGTACTGCGCCACATGGTCGGCGGACAAATGCGCGTACCGCTGCACCATGTCGAGCGATGCCCAGCCACCCATCTGCTGCAGGACGAGCAGCGGGGTGCCTGCCTGGACGTGCCAGCTTGCCCACGTATGTCGTAAGCCATGCCACGTGAAGTCCTCGATACCAGCCCGCTGGAGCGCGTTCCGCCAAGCCTTGGTTGTGACTTGCGTTACGGGTCGGCCCTTGTACGTGAAAACGTACCGGGGATGCTTCCCAATCTGGCGCAGCAACACTTGCACGGCCTGTTCGTTGAGGCTCACGGGTATGGGCTTTCTGGCTTTGGCCTGGTCCGGATGGATCCAGGCACAACGGCGCTGCATGTCCACCTGTGACCACTCCAATCCGGTCACATTGGATTGACGCAACCCGGTCAGCAAGGAAAATTCCGCCATGCTTGCCAAATGCGGTGGAAGTTCCTGCAACAGCCTGGCCGCTTCTTCCTGGGTCAACCAGCGTAACCGCTGGTTTTTTACTGGATACGGTTCAAAGGATGGCAAAACTTCCAGCCATCCCCATTTGTTTGCACGCCGTAGAATACCGCGAATCAAAGCCAGGTAATGATTGGCCGTGCTCGCGGACGTTTCTTTCTTCTTTATTTCGAGAATGCCTCGAATCGTCTCCCAAGAGATGTCTTTCAGCTTTTTCCCGGATAGGTAGGGATGCAACCACTCCAGCTGCTGCTCATCTTTCTCTAAGGTTGCCTTGTGCGTTTTTTCCTCAAGCCACCGTAACGCAGCCTCGTCCCAGGTGCGCGCCGGGGCTTCTCCGAGTTTCGACTGTCGCCACGCCTCGGCCCTCAGCTGGTCGTGCAGTTCCTGCGCGGCCGCTTTGTCCGTCGTGCCAGCCGAGCGCCTAACTCTCTGGCCGCTTGCATCGACGAAGTCAACCCACCATGTTTTACCACGCTTATAGAGCATTGGTGATCCTCTCCTTTGCCCGTCTGCCGGGGTCGATTCTGTAGGCTTTTGAGGTAAGCGACAAGGTCGTCTTCGAGGAAGACCCACAGTTTCCCCGGTTTCGCCGCGGGTATCTCCCCCGCCCTTGCCCGGCGCTGGACCGTGTCCGGATGCAGATGGAGAAACTGGGCCGCTTCTTCCAGGTCTAGTGTCCTCGTCATGGGGTACTCCTCACTTACCACGGAGGGGGGTGCGATCCAGATCGACCCATCCTTCACGAATCAATCGCTCCCAACAAGCCTGCTTCTGTTCCTCGCTGTAACCGATCCAGCCGGTGACCTCCTCGAAGGTCCGGCCGCAGGACCGGCACACGTCGTCTCCCAGAGCCGTCGTACAGAATCCACGGCACGGGGAATCCTTTGCCTCAAGCGGCATCGGCCATCTCGCTCTTGGCCGCAGACTGCAAGGTGGCCACAAGTGCGGCACAGATTTTCGGGAAATCCGCCTCGAGATACCCTCCGTCCGGGAGCGGGGCAAAACCGAGTTGCGCGAGCCCTGCCTTGGTAATGCCCAGCGGCGAGATGCGCGCACAGATCGCTTCGAGCGACAAGGTTTTGGATGCCTTGGACGTGGGACGGGAACCTTGCAAGCGGTGGGCATTCACCCGCCGGGCAATGACCCCGAGCAGAGCGTCCTCGTCCATAGTCTGGGCCAAGGCTGGCCCGTCCGGCCAGAGATCGACTCCAACCCGGGCAGCGGCATCGGCAAAGAGACGCCGAGCCGTGCGCAGCCGATCTGCGTCCCGATCCGCAGCGATTTTGGCCTGGGCAACGGCGCTATCCAGCTTCGCTGCCGCCGCCTTTGCCGTACGGGTGCCTTTGATGCTCGCTCCAAGTTCGGCCAGCAGAGCCGACGGCATCGTCGGAGCATAGGCCCCCAGTTCCAGTGCCAGGGCGTCGTAGTGGGCGCGGACCGACTCGGCGGCTTTTTGCACCATCTCGAGCCGGATATTGTCCTTGCGCACCTTCACGAGCCCGTCCAGATCCTTCACGGTACGGCCCAATGCCTCGCCGATATCGTCGAGTGAACGAAACATCTGTTCTACGTCCGGCATTTGTGCGAGTACCGCATCCTTGACCACCGCTATGCGATCCAGGGCTTCCTTGGCCCACCGGATAGTCTCCTCAGCATTCGCGAAATCCTGATCGGTGCGCAGGTCGCGAGGAATGCCGGCCAGAATCTCCAGAGTCCGGTCGCGCCACTCGGCAATATTGCTGGCGAGAATACGACCAGATACCGCAACGTGCAGTGCCGGCAAACGATCCGGCGCCACTCCAATGAACTCGTATTCGTCTGGGCGCAGCGTGTAGTTTGCCAAGTCCTCCGCAAACCGCTTCCAGCCGGCCAGGATTGCCTCGCGGCGTTCTGGGCGACTCTCATACCAGCAGCGAACAAAGTCTTCACCGTCTGTGCCGCAGGTGAAAAGCGCCTTTTCTGCTCCGGTCACCAGCAGCTGGTGCTCCAGCTGCCAGACGTGATGCAGGGGAGGCTCTCCATGTTCGGCGATGTGGGCAATGGTCTCTTCGTTCTTGAGCTTGTTTTCCCAGACAATGGACCCGTCCATGGTGAGGCCATCGAGGCTGGCCAGCAGTGGCAAGCCATCGACATCGCGACTGCAGGTGCCCGGGAAAAGCTCTTCCCCGATCACCCGCTCCGCCGCTGGACGAATGGCGGCTTCCGCAGCATGCCCCGCGTCGAAAATCACCTGGGTCGTGGCATCGACTTCCGGGACCATACCCGTAGCCTTCTGGCGCAAGAGTTCATTTCGCCCCAGATAGGGGCTCACGCCCATCATGGCCGGCGCTTCGCTTCCGGTGAAGTGCCGAAGGCGCAGAGACAGCCACTCTGGAGTACCCTGTTCGACGCGATGGTAGCGGAGCATGGATTATCCCTCAGCGATCTCGGCAAAATCGTTCGCCGTTTCCCCAAGAGCGCGGATGGCCGCCTCCTGTTCCTCGGTGAGGGTGGCCTTGCTACGGATCATGGCGAGGATGTCTTCCGCACTACGCTTTCCGCTTTCCACCAGATCCTTCCACTTGGGGAAGTTCTGCTCGAAATGCTCCTGGGAATACGGCTCAAGGGCTGGACGGGCTGGGCTTTTCTGGACCTGGATAATCTCCCCGGTCTGGCCGTCGATGACTTCAGAGGTCTCGATGGTGCTCCCCTGCATTTCCTCTGCAGTAGGCTGTGCCCCCAGTTCCGGGAAGGCTTTCCGCAAGGCCTGGGCCTCAGCGCACTTGGCCAGTTGCCCATAGGGGCGTTTCGCCCACATGGCGTTAGGCGCGATGCTTTTTTCCTGACCGCCCTTTACCGCATAGTTTTCCTTCCAGAATTCCTTGGCGGAAAACTCGACGATCTCCCCACTGGGTAGACGCCGCTTGACCGTGGCCTTGCACCACTTGGGATACGTGACGGTCACACCACCAATGTTTTCGGTCACGTCCTCACCGAATTCCGGCTCACTGACCCCCGCATATTCTCCGGAACGGGCCGCCTGAGTACGGTATAGCCCGATACCAGGCATGATCACGTCCCGCATTCTCTTGGCTTTAGTGTCCCACATGGGGACGATATGCACGGGCTTTTGCAACGGATCCAGCTTGGCTGCAGCGCAGTAGGAAATGGCCATCTTGATGGATTCCCGAGATGCGCCGGGATAGATGCTGTTTTCCAGAACAGAGATCAGTTCCTGTTCGGACATTTCCAGGACGGGAACCGTGGTAATGGACTGGGATTTCTTGGATTGGACTACAGCGTTCATAAAACTCTCCTATCGGATGGATACACCTATAGCGCGGATAGTCTCGTCAGATGAAAAGTGGGTCTTGAGATAGATTTCGAACGTCTTGACTGCATCGTCTCCGGTGCTAGCATCCCTCTGGTCGGTATAGCGAAGGCGCGAGGCAAGCCATGACCAGACACGCTGTATATCGCAGGAAGATCGTGACCCCAGAGTCGTTTATGGCCATGGCTGGTCCGCACTATCGGGAACGGAACGATTATCCCACCTGTCCATCCTGTAAAGTGCGGCTGGAACCCTATGGTGTCCACTCCACGAAAGTGCAGTCGCGATTCGACCATCCCAACGGAAGCGTCTGCCCCCTGTCCTCCACGCCCGACCGACGCTACGCGCACTTGTGCCCATCGGACTGGGATCTGGAGCAAGGGGAACGACTCTATGCGGAGTTCTGTCGCCCTGAGAATCTCAAGAGCGCATACATGGTGTGTTGGGCGATTATTGGCAAACTCACAGGGAAAGAGTTTTTGCGGATGTGCCAGCAGGCCGTGAACCGAAATATTTTTTCCTATCAAGGACTCTCGCTTGCAATACTCCCGTACATCTTGGTTACGCTGGTGGACCTTCCTATCAGCAAGGATCGGGAATTCCCCGTCCGTGTAGTGCTTTCCAAACCCAAAGGACCCATTGATGACCTGTGGATTCACCCAGAGCAATGCTCGTTGCGGTTTTATTTCGCAGATACCGGCAGGCCAATGCAACGACCAGAGTTGTCGATACCCTGCCCCCCAGCAGAACAGGCGAGAACTAATACGGGCTGGATTAGTGATAACCTGTACGACATCTTGAAAGCGTGTTGCGAGGAACATGGCCGTCAATCCCGCGTTTCCGGATAGACGTATTTGGGAATGGGCGGGAAGCCACCGTTCTCGTCCATATTTCCGCACAATCCATAAATATCGGTAAATCGGAGGTCGCACATACCCTCTGGAGCCTGATATTCTGCCAAACCTATTTCTTTCTCGAACCGCTTTCCTGGATCAAATCGACGAATCATTTCTGCGAGCGCCAAGCAAGCATCTTCAAAGTTGGTGCGAGAGGCAAAAAGGTCCTCCCGATCCTGCGCATACATCGGATAAAATTCAGACCGAAGGCGCATATAGTTGTAGTATCTTTCGAAGACGAGCGGAATGGTCGGCGCGTCTATCGCTTCACCGCTTCGCACCAGCAGCGCCACCCAAAAGTCTTCGCCCTTGCGTCCTTTAACCTTGAGAACGTGTCCGTAGACGTATTCAGTTTGAATTCCGCCGTCCACAAGCACCAAAAGCTCTTTATCGTTGTCGTCGGACATCGGGCCGTGCTCGGTGACGAGCAGGCGTTCGCGGAATAGGAGGCAAGGAACCGTGAAGGGGTTCTCCGCCAGACTTTTACGGATCTTGGCCAGTGGCCAGTTGGTCGTGTCGGTCATCGATCAACTCCTCCAATCAATAGGGTAGGATAGGGTAGGATAGAAAGGATTCTGCTCACTGGATTGCGTATAGACAGCTTCTGCGCGTCTGGCTATCATCACGCAACCGGTATACGACATGGGTTGTGCAATGTGTTTCTTGAAAAACATCTGGGATAAGAACAAATGTTTTCTTCTGCACATGGCGTACCATCTATTATTCTGGTCCATTCTGTTCGGAATTTTGTATGTGGTATATGTCAACGGATTTTTTAATAAGCAAACTCCTGCACTAGATGTCGTGGACAACTTTCTGAAGGAAAATATCTCGCCATTGATCCTTTCTGTTCCGATCGCAATTAATCTAATGGTTGCGGGTTCTTTTTGCCTTCTCAGGGAGAAGAGCAAGCGCGCCATCTCTTTTATGAATCTATCCATTGAAGAAGCAGCAAGGAGCATCATAAGATTCTCAGCTTTAGCAATCTGCACGATGCTCTTCCTTATGGTTGTTTTTCGGAAAGTGAGCTTCGTAATGTTGATTGCGATCGCCCTTATGGTGATCGAGAGCTATGTCTTCTCCGGCGCCATCCTCTCTCTTAGATTGGAAGAAGATCCTCCATGCAGACAATCCGATAGAGACGATCACTAATGACAATAAGTATGTATCAAAATAGGAAGCATTAATGAACGGAGAAAAAATAAGCCCGATACTAAATATAGCGAGAGACGCGAACAGGACCGTGTCCGTGTTTTCCCCCATAACTTTCTTTTCTCTGTGGTTAAGAATCCCGTAAATCAAATAGGATATCCCTATCCAGCATAAAAAAGTCTTAAGGGATTCCCTCGGGTCTAATATGGCAACAACCAAATTGTAAATAAAGCCCAAAACCATTATATCAACCAGCGCCCAAAGTAAAATACCTATGAGAAAGTCATCGCATTGTTTATTAGAGTTATTATTTTCATCTTTCCTATAGGCTGGGCTCATCGGGGAAGCACCACCCTGTGCACACGACCAGCCCGCGCGATCCTGGTGTTCAGGTCGACGATGCGGATGGATCGGGGAAAGAGGTAGGCCAGGGTGTCGCCGTCGGCATAGGCGACATCGACTCGGACCAACGGGGATGGTTCAGGGCGTTTCGGGGTGACCTTGGCAAGCATCGTGCTCTCCCAGCATGCCACCGTGGGGTGGCGACTGGGGTAAGCATATAACCATGGTTATTTTGTTGTCAATAACCCAAGCTATGCTCGCGCACTTCCTTCATAGCTTGTTGTTATTTTTCATCATCCTGTTATGTTGAACCACGGTGCCAATGATATAGATGTTCTCTAAATCTGATCTAAGTATTGGATAGTCCGGATTTAATGGCACAAGCTCAAAATACTCTTCGCCCTTCTCGTTGCGCCCTCGTGGCCGGTACTTCTTGAAAGTTGCTTCCTCTTCGTCATTTTTTGCTACAACAAAATCCCCGGGATGGGGCGTCACGTCCGGGTCGATGATGATAATGTCGCCAGGGGAGAAGTCTGGCATCATCGAGTTGCCTAACACCCTAAGAGCAAAGGCAAACTTGGACACTTCGACAAGCACGGGAACCTTCTTCTCATAAGCTCCCAAGGCGTAAGGGTCCATAACATTCGTCATCAAACCAGCAGCTACAGAGCTTATGAGAGGGACCGTCCGGATAGGTTCATCTATGGGTTGAACGTTGACGTCGTACTGGCCAGGTCGCATGTCCCCAAGCATTTGGCCTTTACCGGTAGCCAACCACTCGCCACTCACGCCACAAACACTGGCGATCTGGGCAGTAAACTTTGACGACGAGCCTCCGCGCTCCAATTTTTGAATTCCCGGTTGGGACATGCCCACCCTCTCGGCGAGCTGAGCCTGAGACAGCCCGGCGTGCTCTCGTGCTTTTCTAACGCGATCTGAGAACGTCTCCATGGTGTCTACCTTATAACCAAAGTTATCACTCTGGAACAGACCCGGGTTATTGACACTCGCATAACCAGGGTTATACTTGGGTTATGAAACCGAACTCTGCTTTGCTCGCAGCTTTGCGTATTGCTGGATCCCAAAGGGCTCTGGCGAGGATGGCTGGCGTTTCACAACCAGCGGTCCATAAGTGGTTCGCGGGTAAATCTGCTCCAGGTACAAAAGCATCTATCCGCATAGAAGTCGCTACCCAAAGAGCTATAACCAGAGAGGACCTTCGTCCCGACATCTTCGGCCCCATCTCCCGCCCCCAGGACGATCGACGGGGGGCAGCATGACACGCGAGGCCCAACTTCTCCCGATCCTTCGGCTGCTCGGCCAGCTTCGAGACGGTATCTCTGGAGGCGGTTGCTATACCCATGAAGAGCCGCGGCCCGAGGTGAGGTTTGGCGTGTTGTCTTTTGGTGCATGGGTGGCCTCCGTCTCCACTTTTGTTGATGGACACAGTGTGCCCGCCAGTCGCCGCAAGGGAAATGAAATGCAGCCTGCAAAATTTGTGGGAACTTGCAAGGAGATTCGCTGATGGAACCCTCTCCCAGCCAGAAAATGCAGTCCCTCATCCTGCGGGCACTCGCCCAGAAAGGGCAGCGCAAAGCAGCGGAGGCTATCGGCGTACACGAGTCGGCGCTATCCCGATTCGTGGCCGGGGATGGTGGCCTCAAGTTTGAGCAGATCTGCGATCTATTCAGCTATCTCGATATTCACCCCGAGTACCTTGGCGATGGTGAGAAGACCACCATCAAGGCAGAAAACCTCAGGGCGCTCAGGATATTGGCGCGAGCGGCCATGGAGGAAGGAGTCTGTCTGTGAGCCGACCCTATCTCTCCTACTTGCTCAAGCCCCTGCCCGTGAATCTGGACGAGGCCATAATGGAAGCCAGGCGGCAAGGGCTCCAGCCCGATGCTATTTTGCAGAGAGTCCTGCCGGTTGTGCGGCTGTGGCTGGAATATCCTGGGAACACCTCCATCATCAGTAAGGCTCAAGAAGCCTTTGAGCGTCGTCTGCGCGCTGCCGGGTATCCCATCGATGAGTACCTGAACGAGCCACTACGATACGTACATGTCTACGACTATTGGGCTTTGCCTTACGATTATGAAAACGATAAACGCGGAAGAAGAATAAGAGTCGAGAAAAAAAGGCCAGATGGACCCATCCCATTTCTGACAGAACACTCCGGTTGCTGCAATGACGAAGAAGGCGACCAGAAGGGCTGGGTGTATTTTCCTGTCCCCATGGAGAAAATCCGGATATTCGAATCTTCCCCTTATCAAGATGAGGGAAAAGAGAATTTCAGGAGAAAGGAAGGAGCGTTCTTTGCGGAAAAGGCAGGAGTCTATTTTACGGAGTTGGGGAGGTATCCGGGTCATTCTGCGCCAGAGAGCACCTATCTCCGGCACTGGAAACGGTTTGGTCTGTCCGCGGAGGAGATTCTCCTGAATCTTGGGTATCTCCTGGAGCACCGGCATCGGTCGGTTCAGGATGGGTTTTGGTTTTTCCCCAGGGACTGCAACCTGGAGTTCCCTGTGCGTATTCTTCGAAGAAAACCTCTTTTGGGATCGTGTGACAACGTAGCTGATAGAATCGCCAGCGGGGTTTATGCAAATGGCTGAACCGCTCCTGTTCGTTGTCAAGGTTTCGCACATCCTCATAAATCAAGAGGCGGCTTTGGTCCCATCGCGCTGCAGCATTCCAGAAGTGATGCGCAGCATTGGAGATGTAAATCGGCACGATGGGCAACCCTCCATATTTCTGGCTAACAACAAGGAGAATCGCTGTGCCTATTCCGCGTCTTCGAGCGTTTTTTTCTACGTGAATTTTATAGCAGTAGATACAATCCAGCAACGGAGATACCGCGTATTTTATACAGCCGACGGGATGCGAGTTAAGGAATGCAATCTCGCAGACTTTTGGGTTCGGAGCTTCAAGACTGCCCGGTCTGCTGGCCACCCAGCACAACTTCATTTCAATTTCCGGGAGCTTCTTGGCCGGTATCATTTTCGTGCGCAGTCGCATCCATATGCTCTGTTCGCGCTTCGGATAGAGCGGTTTTCTTGGCGGACAGGAAATAGATTTCAGAATCGCCTCATAGGTTTCCAGGTCTTCAACGTTTCTTTTGCGTTCGTCTGTAATGGGAATATTTTTTGGAGTTTCCTTTGTCAATCTCAGGCTCCTGTTAAAGTGTTAAGGACGATTTGGAACTCGTTTGCCAGGCATAGTCTCTTTGGGAGTGGCAAATATAGCGCAATCGCATGGGAAAGCGGTAGTGGTGACCCAGGTGCTTTCGGTCTTCGGTGCCCTGTGAGGAGTTGGTTATGACTACCCTGTCTGCGCCAGAACTTGCCCAAGCAACAATTACGGACATATCCGTTGGCCAGCGCTTCCGTCAGGACCTGGGTGATATTGGGGCTCTTGCTCAGTCGATCCAGAAATTCGGGCTACTCCAACCCATCGGGGTCGATGAGCGGTATCGTCTGATCTTCGGTCAGCGCCGCCTCGCTGCATGCCGTCTTCTGGGGTGGGAGACCATACCCATCAAGATTCTCCGTATCGATAGTCTTATCGAGGGAGAGTTTGAAGAAAACTCCATTCGTAAGGATTTCAGCGTCTCTGAGCGCGTGGCGATCGCGAAGGCCATCGAGGAGCAGTTGGCCGGTCGTCACGGCGGAGACCGTCGGAGCAAGGATTTTCAAAACGGAAAAATTTCCGGCTTGAAAGAGGTTGGGGAAACTCGCGATATCGTTGCCGAACGGTCGGGCTTTGGTTGTGGCAAAACCTACGAGTCCGCCAGGAACGCCGTCGAACAAGGAATCCCTGACCTCGTGGAAATTTTGGACGACGGGTTGGTCAGCATCCACACCGCCGCTCGGATCGCGGACCTGGATGAGCAAGATCAGGTGGAAATCGTCGAGGCCATCCAGGCCGGCGAGAAGCCAACCGATGCCTTGCGTGCCGTCGCAGACCCCGCGTGGAGCGATGAGTGGTACACGCCCGATTACATCCTCGATGCGGCGCGCGCGGTCTTGGGAGACATCGACCTCGATCCCGCCTCCTGTGCAGCCGCCAACGAAGCCGTGCAGGCGAAACGATTTTTCGCCAAAGAGCAGGATGGTCTGCAGCAGGCATGGCGAGGAAAGGTCTGGCTCAATCCACCCTACAGCTACCCCCAGATTCTCGACTTCTGTGAGGCGCTGGTCCAGCGATATGCCGATGGCAGCGTCACGGAAGCCATCGTGCTGGTGAACAGCGGTACGGAAACCCAATGGGGACAGATGCTGCTCTCACACGGATCCGCGGCCTGCTTTCCCGCGTCCCGCTTAAAGTTTCGCCGGCCAGAAGGGAAAAGCGGTCTCCCGTCCCAGGGGCAAATGCTGGTCTATTTCGGGCCTCACGTAGACCGGTTCAAGACGGTTTTCCTTTCCATTGGGGCCGTGATGTACGGCGTTCAGCGGGGAATTTCACGCTTGGAGGACGTTGCGTGAAAACCACCGATTGGCGCAAGAAGCTCGAAGTCCAGCATCGCTCTACAAGAGAGGATGCGGAACGTGCCGTGCGCGAATCTCTGGAAAGGAATCTGGACATCGTCCGACGAGACCATGCGCGCTCCGTAGAGGAATGGCTCGAAAAGAAGAGACAGGAATTCCTCTCCAAGGGGTATAGAATATGAATGCGCATATTTATCTTTCCGGCGAAGAACTCCAGGCATTGGAGGGTATGCCACATATCGTCTTTCGGCTCTATCTTTGCCTGAAGCAATTCATGGACTTTAAAACGGGGATTGTTGGAGCCTCCCAAAGAATTTCCTGGATGACGCTTCGCACCATGCTTTACGTACAGGAGCATCAAGGGTTCGAAGAGACCGGCACCCCTTCATTAGGGAAGGTACGTCGGGCCATGGAGTGGCTAAAGCGGCAAGGGCTTGTCGAGGACATCGGATCCAAAAAACGTGGAGAAGCCATTGTTTTTAAACTGTCATTGGCTCCTACGGATTTCTCTGTCCAAAATAAACCCGGCAAGAACCCGGCAAGAACCCGGCAAGGCAATCCCGAACAGAGCAAATTCGATGAAAACCCAGATAATTCAATGAGTAACGAGACGAGCGCCAAGAAACACGGCAAGAACCCGGCAAGCAAAAAATCGAAAAACCCGGCAGATATCAATAATCAATATTCAATATTACTACCTATAGGTAATATAGATCCTGTTAGTAATAATCATGGATCTCTTGGTAACAAACATCTGTCAAGTTTCGCTTCGCCTTCGGCTCAGCCGCTCCCTGTTGCGGAACAGGTCCGCATGGTTTTCGTCCATTGGCAGAAAACCATGAACTGCCCAAAGGCCAAGTTGGACAACAAGCGTAAGACCCGCATCGAATGGGGGCTGAAGACCTACGATCTGGATTCCTGCATTGCTGCTATCGATGGATGCGCGCGATCCAAGTGGCATATGGGACAGAACGACCGCGGGCTGAAATATAACGACATCACGCTCATCTTCCGGGATTCGGAAAAGTTTGAGCGGTTCCTGGCAATGAACCATTCCGAAAACAAGACCGAGAACGGTATCTCGAACACCTTGAGCCGGTGGATGGGTAAGGAACCCATCGATGGCGTCGTTCTGAACAGAGCAGTCGGGGAGAAGTGACATGCAGGCAAACGACCGTGAGCGTTTCAACGATCTGATACGCACTTTGTGCAAGCCCTACCGGTTGGAACTGGATGCAACGGATTTCGATATCTGGTGGGTGGTGCTCAATGAGTTTCCCTTCGAGGCAATCGAGGCATCGGTAGTCCAGTACCTGAAAACCGGGAAGTACGCACCCAAGCCTGCCGATCTGTACACGGTCATCCTTGACCGATACCGGAGCCTTTGGTGGTCTCCAGACGAAGCCTGGGTGCACGCACTCAAGGCCGCCGATGAAGATGAGACGGTCGTCTGGACCAACGAAGCTGCCACTGCTTTTGGCGAAGCGCGCATCGCTCTGGAACGGGGCGATGAATTCGGAGCAAGAGCGGCATTCATCAAGGCCTACCAACGTCTGGTGGAAGCCGCCATCGAGGATCGCCGGGTTCCCGAATACACGGTTTCGCTCGGATTCGATCGCCAAAGGCGTATCAACGCGATTCAGCAAGCCAAAGCGCAAGGATACTTGCCTGCCGATCGTGCCAATCGCCTGCTGGCTGAAAATTCCCAGGGCATGAAGGAGGATGCCAGGGCGATCGTTGGATTGATTACTGGCAACGTCGTCGAGCATCCGTCGGCCAATGCCAAGCGGTTGGCCGACCTGATGCGCGAAACCCTAGCCAAGGTGGATGCGGAGGAAAAGGCGCAGATGGCGGCCAAAGACGCTCTGCGCGAGCAACGGCGCCAGGCGATGCAGGACCGCAAGCGCCAGATCGTTACCCAGGCCGAGAGCCTGGCGGAGACGATGGGGGCATCGGATACCCAGGCTGTTGCGGCTGGGAACTCTGAGTAATGCTCCTGTACCTCGACGCTGGCCTGCCCCGCGGGGTCCTGGAGTCCCTGGAGACCGAGCGGCTTTGGGAATCCTGCCTGGCCCAGTACGGCAAAGATGCCTGGAACCGCTGGGACCAGCAGCGCCTGCGTCGGGAACGGGGCATAGATGCTCCAGAATCGTTTTATGAGCCTCTGTGCTACCCCACTAGCACCACACCAGAGAAAATCGATTCTATGGGCATTTACGGCCCGGCAATGGGCATGTCCAGTGGCAACCCTAGCTCACCATCGACTTCGGGGCAGAGGCAGAATCGGGGAGGGGAACCGTGCCGTCCATAACCCTCCCGTACCCGCCGTCTACCAACCGGATATGGCGCACCGCCGGCGGGAAGACCTACCTGCCCGCGAAGGTCGCGGACTACAAACGCCGCGCTGCGTGGGTTGCCAAGATGGCGATGCGCGATCGGCCCCCGCTCACGGGGCCGGTTGCCGTTCGCATCGTGCTGCACCCCGTGCTCCCGAAAGACGCCGAGAAGCGCCGGCAGATCTGGGGCGATTACTGGCACCTGGAATTGCGATGCATCGATCTGGCCAACGCCGAAAAAGCTGCAGTCGATGCCCTGCAGGGCGTGGCCTTCGAGGACGATAAGCAAATCGTGCGCATGGTGCTGGAGCGTGGTCAGCCCGTTCCGGAAGGCGCCGTTTTCGTCGAATGGACCCCATTCGATGGGGGCATCACGTGATTTATCCATAACCGCCAAGGAGGCTACCCGTGCAAGATCGTAAAAAAAACAAAATCACCCAACTGGACAGCGAGAAAGTCCTACGTTTCTGTGCCATCTATCGCAAGCCGGATCGTACACCGCGCGAAGAGGCGGAACTGGCGCTTTTTCATGCGGAGATTTTTCAGACCGCTTCGCGCATCGTCTGGAATATTGCGAGAAAAGCAGGGTTCTTCGATGAGGACATGGTCACCGACTGCATTACCGGACTGGTGGACTTCTGCTGCACGCAATACGACGCGGAAAAAATGCCGTCTTTCAGCCGGTATCTGAACAACATCGCTCGCGCGTATCTGCTCAAGCACCGCGATTTTCTGAGCTTCTCCAAACGGATGACGGAGTGTGGTTTCGATTCTCGGGATTACCTCACCCAATCCGTGTATGGCAGCCCGGATACCCAACCCAAAGCGGTATCGCAGGTCCATGTCGATGGGGATATGGACGCCTGTGCCGATATCCGTGAGGACGATATCGACCCTTACTATGCCTTGACGCACAGCACCGAGATGGTGGTCGAGGCCATGGAGGAACCCGCATCGGACGAGGTGGATTGGCAGGATCTGCGCAGTACCCCGGTATCGCTGTCGGCCTGGGTGGACATGACCATTACCTATGTGCGTAGCGCCGAGATTGGGGAAACCGCGCTGTCGGAACGCGCGGCAGAGATACTGCGGCAGATTCGCGCCGTGAGCAGCGCTTCGCTTGCGGATATTGCCAAACGGCTGATGTCGAGGGCCAGGTCGGGCTGTGCCGTTTCCCGGGTGCTGTTGGAACGTATGGCGGAAACCCTCCTGGACCCGGAAAACAGTCCGGCACTCATCACCAAGATTCTGGCCGCTCTGGATATCCTCGCTGAGCGCGAGCAGGACGCGGTCCCAGAGTCCGACACCGGCGAGACGGTCAACCACGAAGTGGTAGCCCACGAAGTGGTAAACCACGAAGTGGACAGATTCGGGGAAGCGGTCTGCGTGGCTGCTGGCAAAAAAGAGGATTCCGAGGTGAAGGATCTCGGGGAACTCATCGACCCCAAGGACCTGTACAAGGGGCGGACGCCGCCGCGCAAGCCAGGTATGGAGGAGGCCCCGCCGTCCTTCGACGAAGAGCCAGAGCCGAAACCTACAGAAAGGGTCAGAGCGAGCGTCCAGACGCTACCGCAGCGGACCTTCCGTCGCGGATTCCCGCCGCGGGTAGCACCCGGACAGATCGAACTGCGCCTTGGGGTAGCATAGTGAAAGGCCCGATTCCCTACCTTGGGGGCAAGAGCCGGCTGGCCGACCGGATATTGCCTCTGTTGCCATCGCCAAACCGGGATCACACCTATGTCGAGCCGTTTTGTGGCGGTGCCAGTGTGCTCTTTGCCCGGAAACCCATCGGCATCGAGGTCCTGAACGACCGCAACGGGGATGTCGTGCACCTGTTCCGCATCCTGCGGGACCGGGGGGACGAACTGCGGGAATACCTGCAAAACGTCCCCTACGCCCGCTCGATCTACGACGAGTGGAGTAATCCGCGCTATGTCTCCCGGGACGATATCGAGCGGGCCGCTCGGACCTTTTTTCTGGCTCGGGCAACGTTTATGTCGGCAACCCAGCGCCCCGAGGACCGCAGCGTAGCCGGCTTTGCCGTAGCGCGATTCCGGGACAACCGTGCGCGGTCCATGCAAAACAAGGTCGATGAGGAACTCCCGCAGATCCGCGATCGGCTCCGCCACGTCGTCATCGAATGCGATGATGCGCTGGGGGTCATCGACCGCTACGACAGCGAGAACACCATCCTCTATTGCGACCCGCCGTATCTTCCGGATACCCGCAAGGCCATCGGCCACAACGGGATTGGCTATGCGCACGAATACGGTGTCGAGGATCACGAGCGATTGCTCCTGCGACTCAAGGAGAGCCCGGGCTTTGTCGCCCTGTCGGGCTACGCCAGCGAACTCTACGCCGATCTCCTGGAGTCCGATGGTTGGGAGCGCCGCGACTTCCCCTGGCATTGCCATACCGTGCGTAACACCAAAGGTGGGGAAAACCCGGAACTGGACGCGCAGCGCACGGAGTCGGTGTGGATCAATCCCCTGCTCGTGGACTACCGGGAACGCAGCCGAGGACGGCAACAGTCGATTTTTCTGGAACCGGTTTCTAGCGTTGCCTGAGGCAAAGCTATACCAGTCGGCCAGGGGCTATACCTCATCGACACGGGCAGAGGAGGGTGTACGCCATGGCCAAGCGGGATCTTCGGTTAGAGGTTGCAGACGAACTCATCAAGCGCATCGAGGCTGGGACGGCTCCGTGGCAGAAGCCATGGAACGCCGGAGAAGTAACTCTCCCCATCAATGCGGTCACCGGCAACCCCTACACGGGGGTGAACCGCCAAAACCTCATGATGTTTTCGCCGGACCCCACGGATCCGCGCTGGTGCACCTATAACCAGGCCAAAAAGCAGGGTTGGCAGGTCCGCGAGGGCTCCCGAGGTATCTCCATCGAAGTCTGGAAAGAGTACGAGCACAAGCGTACCGAGGAAGAACTGGAGAACATCCGCTCGGGCCGCGCCGAGGGTGGCCTGAATCCCGATGAGCCCATAGCGGAAACCGAGAAGCGCCTGGGTGTGCGCTACTACACCGTTTTCCATGCCTCCCAGATCGACGGGATCCCTCCACTGGAGCGGCCCGCCCCGCAGCAACAGATAGGAGGTGAACCGGATCCCCGCATCGAGGAATTGGCCAAGGCCATGGGTGTGTCCGTTGGCCGCGGCGGTGACCGCGCGTTCTATTCTTCAACCCGGGATCACATCCAGATGCCGAACGTTGCCGATTTTCAGTCGGCGACCGGCCACGACACGACCTTCCTGCACGAACTGTCCCACGCCACCGGTCACGAGAGCCGACTTCATCGCGAGATGGGTGGTGGATTCGGAAGCCAGAAGTACGCCATCGAGGAATTGCGTGCCGAAATGGCGGCGGCCATGACGGCGGCGTCGCTCGGTATTGGTTTTGACCCGCAGTCGCAGAACATCGAGGAAGGCCGGGAGATGGGCAACACGGCGGCGTACCTGGCCAGTTGGCTCGGTGCCCTGCCTGAGAAAGAGCGCAAGCAGATCATGGTGCAGACCATCAAGGACGCCCAGGGGATCAGCGACTACCTGATCGAGCGGACTCCGGAATTGAAGGTCGAGATGGAGGCTCCGACCTTGGACAGTGCCATGCTCCAGGTCTACGAGCAGATGGACCAGATGCACAGCGTGGTTGATGATCCCGGGTTCAATAAGGCCATGGAGTCCTTGTTCTCCGCAATAAAACAGAAAGATGTTTCCGATGCCGTAGATTTACTCATTTCTGCCTTGGATGAAATGGAGGCATCCGAGAGCCTTTTTGATGGGGACAAGGACATTCGTGCGGCCATCGAGTCTGGTCACGAGGCCATTCGTTTGCACAACGAAAAAACACAGAATCTGGAAAACACACAACGTCTTCCACAGGGTGTTGACGAAGTTCGCCTGGTACTCACGCACCGACAGGATCTGCAGCCACAGCACGAAGAATACATGGACGATACCAAGCGGGAAGTAACGCTCCATGTTCCCGCGCAAAGAGCGCAGGGCAAGCTGTTGAACTTCTCCCAATCGGCCTACCAGATCGATACCAAGGAATATGGTCCGGTGTGGGTGGAAACGGGCTTTCGCCTGGCCAGCGAGGACAAGGACCCGCTGATCCAGTTTGCGTTCGAAGCCATGAAGAACGGCACCGAGGTGGTGGTTTCGGTGAGCAACGATGGCTTGGTCACGACGCTCGAAGATGCCAATGTGCGCGGCAAAGCGTTTTCCACGGTCCACGACGTGCCCGCCCGGCCTATTGCCCTCATGGACTCCGTTGCCTACCTCAATTCGCCCAAGCAGGAAGGGGCAAAAATCCAGGGGATGCTGGTTGAAGTCTATGACGTAAATCAGGTTGAAGTGCTGACCAAGGATGGTGCGCACGTGTACGTCAGTGCCGGCGGCCCGGCCAACCGCGACCTTGGACCCATGAAAGAACTTCGTGGCAAGGAAGTTTTGGTATCGGCAGATGAGCAAGGCATGTTGACCGTGCAATCGGCGCAAGAGCTAAACCGAATCACGACGATAAGTGGTGACATCCTGTTCGAATCCAAGCAGCACGTCATTGCCGAAGACCGCATGGGGAATATCACCCTGACCAGACTGAAAGATGGTGTTCCGGCTGCGGAAGTGTATCTCCAAGGGGATGACGCCAACCATCTGCGCGATGAACTGGAGAAGCTTGGGAATGGCCCCAGTGCCCGCCAGAAAGAGGTCTTCGACCATGGGCTCACCGAATACCACAGCGTGATGACTCCGGTGAATGCCTTGGATCCGGAGCTGGTTGGTTTTCTGAAAGATTATCAGCAGGTCCGGCAAGGCAACCGCGGTGTTGTTTCGACCAAAGCGGCTGGTCTTGGGGATGACTGGCCTGGTGGCTTACCTTCTGGCCTTGGTGGAGATCGTGTGGCCACGGCAGAGGAGTTCGTCCGTCGCTTTGCGGCGAGGAACCCTGAGGTTGCCGGAGCTATGCTCGAATCTGGTGTACGGGAGGTCTACAACTAGCTTGAGGAGGGTGGCGCACTGTTGCTAGAAAAGGGTTTCTGGATCCGATTCGCAACGAATGAGGAGTGCGCCATGCAAGAGAGTACTGGTTTCGACGGAGGAATGGGAGAGTTGGGCCTGAACATCGAGGGCTTATTGCGGCGGTCCGCGCGCCAGCTGATCCAACAGGCCATCGAGGGCGAGGTGCAGGTGCTGCTGGAGGAGTATGCCGCGGTACGCATGGTCGATGGTCGCCGGGCCGTCGTGCGGAATGGATATCTGCCGGAGCGGGAGATCCTGACAGCGGTCGGCCCCGTGCCTGTACAGGTCCCCAAGGTGCGAGACCGCTCCGGTTCGGGCGTGGTCTTCCGTTCTTCCCTGGTACCGCCCTACGTGCGCAAGTCGCGGACCGTGGCCGCAGCGCTCCCCTGGTTGTACCTGCACGGGGTATCGTCGGGACGGATGCACGAGGCGCTGTCTGTTCTCCTGGGCGAGGAGGCCAAGGGGCTTTCTCCGGCCGTGCTGGGACGCTTGAAAGTCGAATGGGCGCAAGAGCATGCCCAATGGCAGCGCCGGTCTCTACAGGGAAAACGCTACGCCTATTGGTGGGCCGACGGGGTCTATACCCAGCTGCGGGCGGAGGACGATCCCCGGATGTGTCTCTTGGTCATTATTGGCGTGACGGCCGAGGGCAAGAAGGAGGTCGTGGCGGTCACCGACGGTTTACGGGAGTCCAAAGCCTCCTGGCTAGAGATCCTGCGGGACTTGCGCGACCGCGGGCTGCAGGAGGCGCCACTACTGGCCATAGGAGATGGGGCGATGGGTTTCTGGGCCGCCCTGGACGAGATTTACCCACAAACCCGTCATCAGAGCTGTTGGGTGCACAAGACGGCCAACATCCTCAACGAGCTACCGAAGCGCCTTCAGGGGAAAGCCAAGGCCGCCCTGCAGGCGATCTGGATGGCCGACACCCGTGAAGCTGCGGAGAAAGCCTGGCAAGCCTTCGTGCGGGACTACCAGGCCAAATATCCCAGAGCGGTCGCAAAGCTCGAGAAGGACCGGGACGTGCTGCTGACCTTCTTCGACTTCCCGGCAGAGCACTGGCGGCATATCCGCAGCAGCAACGCCATCGAATCGACCTTCGCCACCGTACGGCAACGCAGCAGCCGCACTAAAAACTGTGTCTCTCGAGCCACTTTCCTTGGCCTGAGCTACAAGCTCATCCAGCAGGCAGAGAGACACTGGCGCGGGATTCAGCATCCGGAAAGACTGCGCGAGCTCTTTGCCGGGGTGACATTTGTCGATGGGATGCCTGCCAACGAAACCCGGCTGGATCCTCAACAGGACGCCGCCTGAATCGTGTTAGCAAATGCTCATACACCAATCTTGACCATAGCTCTCATGGTATCAACCGTGAACGCTAGCCATCGGAACTTTTAGTGGAACGATACAACAGATCTTTTTATGTGTACGGCGTTGATATGAAAAGAGATAGACTGCGAGACGGCACGGTGATTTTAAAGAGTCATGCAGTGATTGGCGGAGATGTATGGAATCGGAGTCCTGCTGGTGATGATTGACGGGTTTTCTGGCAGAACTGATTGTTATATACAAATATCGACTTTATTTTTTGGTAAGCGAATGTTGCGTCGAAATATGGCTGGCGGATATTGTGCGGATCAAAAATGGTTTTTGGATAAGTTGGAAAAGATCATAACAAGTAACCTATTGAAGAAAAAACATGATTCTTCTTCAGGGCGTCGAAATGGCTGTCAAACAATTCTGCGTAGTATAGATAGACGATATAAAAAGAAGCATGCAGAAGAGAAGCTTGTACTGGTGTCTTGTAGGGCCGAAATGGGAAATAGGATGGTCCAAAAATATATCTTCGCGGATGCTTGTATATCTTCAATTTGTAGATATCTTTCTGGCATGGTAGATGTTGATCGAATCGCTGCCGTCAAGCCCTGGCGCGATCGACAACGAGAATCTCTTTGAGTCATGTCGACCAATATCCACATATTAGATGCTGTAGATGCTCCAATTGAGCGTACATGCTTGCATGCGGAAAAGAGTCGGCCAAAGTCAATAAGTAATGTTGTAGGTGAGTCTCCTGCTTGGATCGCAGTTTTGAATGAAATTGAGATTTTATCATACGCACCATCGTCAGCGACTGTCTTGTTGACCGGTGAAACAGGGACTGGGAAGGAGGTGGTCTCGCGGGCTATTCACGATAGTTCAGATCGTGCAGGGAAGCCGTTTGTTGCTATTAACTGCGCTGCCGTCCCGGCAGAGCTTCTGGAGTCTGTGCTTTTTGGGCATGAGAAAGGTGCCTTCACCGGTGCATATGCCAGAAGTCCAGGAAAATTTGAGCAGGCTGATGGTGGGACCTTATTGCTGGATGAGATTGGCGAAATGCCTTTATCTATGCAAGCTAAGTTGTTGCGTGTTCTGCAGGAAAGGAAAATCGACCGTGTTGGTGGACGGGATTCGGTACCTGTGGATGTGCGAATTATCGCTGCGACGCATCGTGATCTGCAGGAGCGTATCCTAAAAAAACAGTTTCGTGAGGACCTGTATTATCGTTTGAATGTTTATCCGATAGAGTTACCGGCACTGCGCGACCGGAAAGAAGATATACCGCTACTAGTTAAACATTTTACCAGAGAGTTGCGTAAAAGGGGTTATCCTGAGTTGTCATTTACCGACGAAGCAATGGCAGCTTTGCAGGCTTGTGCATGGCCGGGTAATGTGCGCGAACTGGTCAATTTGGTAGAGCGTATGGCCGTCCAGGCCCTCCAGAGGGAAAAGCGAGAGGTTGCGTTCAACGACTTGCCAGAGACTTTAAAAAAACAGAGTTCGAAAACGGTGTTGCCGGATGTGCTGGTAGGGGGCGATTCTGCACGCCTGCCACAGGGAAGGACGCTTTCTCAACATTTGGAAAACATTGAACGAGAAATTATCTCGACGACCTTGCGCGCCGTTGGGGGTAATCTGAGCCGCGCTGCTCGTGAACTTGGTATGCCGAGGACCACTCTGCTTTCGCGTATGCAGAGCCTGAAGCTCGATAAAGAGAGGTGTGTTCACGGAGGATGACACAGGTGATTGATTTATAAGCATAATAGTAGGCATGTTAATTGCATGTATCTCGGTGTTATGGTTTTGGAAAGGGGGATGCTCGTGCTGGAAAATATTACCTACCTAGGGAAAGCCCTGGCGCTGCGCAACGCGCAGCTGGATGTGCTCTCCAGTGACCTCGCCAACGCCTCGACGCCGGGATATAAGGCGACAAATCTGGATTTCGCTAGGGCGCTGCGAAGTGCGCTGGCTGCTCCCGGAGATCAGCTGGGGGATCTGTCCAGGTATGTTCGGTACGAGCGAGGGAACCCGGTCGGGCTGGATGGAAATTCGGTTAGTCCGCAGCGGGTGATGATGCAGATCACGCAAACTGCATTGGATAGTGAGGCCGACGAGACGTTTGGGGCAAACGCCATCCAGGGCATGATCGATGCCATCAACACGTCGACTGTCTATTGAGGGTTTGTACCATGTCAATCATCAATGCGTTGTCGGTTACCGGAGCTGCGATGTCTGCGCAGAATGCACGGTTAGGTGCAGTAGTTAGTAATCTCGCAAATGCCAACAGTGTTACCTCCAGCACGGGAACGCCTTATAAGGCACGGGAAGTAGTTTTTGAAGCAGTTCCCGATGGTACGGCCAGTGGTGGGATTCCGTTGGAGAGTGTACGGGTTGCGGGAGTTGTGCAGAGTCAGGCTCCGTCGCCATTGCTATATGAGCCTGGCAATCCTCTCGCAAACAAAGCAGGGTACGTCAGAGGATCGAATGTCAATCCCATCGAAAGCATGGTGGATATGCTTTCGGCGTCGCGCGCCTACCAGGACGACGTTACGGCGGCGAACGTCTTGAAAACCATCGCAATGAAAACGCTGAGCTTATGAGTTAAAGGAGCTGTCATGTCTATAACGTCTATTTTAAACTCAAGTCAAGCAACGCCATCTTCGGTTCCGGCGAGCGCGATTACTGGGAATTCATCCAGCGTGAGCACCTCTGGGGCATCGGGACAAACCCTAACGGAGCAGGATTTCTTGACGCTATTAATAACCCAGTTGCAAAACCAGGATCCTGCAAATCCCGCGAGTGATACTCAACTGGCGGAGGAGATGGCTGCGTTCACTACGGCCAATGGGATAACTAGCGCGGACACTTTGCTGCAGCAGATTAATGATGGTGTAACAAGCCTGAATTCTGCGTTGGGTATTGGCGTGTCTGGTGGTGTGGCTTCCACAGGTTCTGCGACGGTTGCATGAGGAGTTAAAAGGATATGGGTTACAATACAGCTATTAGCGGCCTGGATGCCGCACAAACAGATCTCAATACCATCGGCAACAACATTGCCAACGTCAATACGGTAGGTTTTAAGGAGTCTAATGCGCAATTTGGGGACCTTTATGCGGCGTCGCTCGCAGGCTCCGCTGGTGCCAGTACAACACCAGGCATTGGTGTTTCGACAGTTGACCTGTCGCAGAACTTTACGCAAGGGAACATTCAAACTACCGGAAATCCCTTAGATATGGCAATAAATGGGCCGGGTTTTTTTATCGTTAACAATAATGGTACGATGGATTATACCAGAAATGGACAGTTCCATGTGTCTAGTAACGGTGTCTTGGAGAACAACGGGGATTTGCCGGTGCAGGGCTTTCAGCCAGTGCCCGGCAGCAATGGACGGTTTTCGACCATATTGAGCAATCTTACCATCAGTGAATCGGCGATGCCCCCGCAAGCTACGTCTCAGGCAGCGTTGGTTGCCAATCTAAATGCCAACGATGTTCCTCCTTCTGTCACTCCTTTTAGCGCAAGTAATCCCAATAGTTACAACGACTCCACGACGTTTCAGGTCTATGATAGCCTGGGGAACGCGCAGGATATTACGCTGTATTTTGTTCAGGCTTCCGGTACCGGTAGTGCGAATCAGCCGAACCAATGGGACGTCTATTATTCAGCCGGTAACTCTTCGGGCACTACGGTAGCAACGGGTTCGCTGACGACATTACAATTCAGTAATACCGGTCAATTAGTTTCGGGTGGTACAGCAAGTTTTACCGTCTCTGGATGGGGCGATGGATCTGCCTCAAGTACCATTTCGGTAAATCTTTCTGGGAGTACACTCACCAATTCACCGTTTGCGGTAACATCAGAAAACGTAAACGGTTATGCTCCGGGAACGTATTCCTCTATTTCCGTGCAAAGCACCGGCGAAATTGACGCCAACTATACCAACGGACAAAAGAAAGCAATCGGTAAAGTAGCGCTCGCCAATTTTGCCAATTTGCAAGGGCTGGCCCCGATCAGCGGAAATCTGTGGAGCGCCACAGCTACCGCCGGTAATCCATTGGTGAACTCGCCAGGAACGGCAGGCCTTGGAGTGATTCAGTCTGGCGCTGTGGAATCCTCGAATGTAAGTCTTTCTTCACAGTTGGTGGATATGATTGTGGCGCAGCAGGCGTACCAGGCAAACACCAGTACGATCAAAACTGAGCAGCAGGATACTCAATCCTTGCTGCAGTTGTGATAAGGCGACTAAGGAGGGCTTGGATTGGAAGGTACTCAGTACATTGCCATGACGGGCATGATGGCATCTGCCAATATCCTGGATGTCACCGCAAACAACCTGGCCAACGCGAGTAGCACGGCATTCAAGGCCGAGCGCGTTGCGTATCGTGCCGTTCCCTTCTTTTATCAGGGTTTGCCCAACCGGGTGGACACGGTAGCCCAAAAAAACGGCGTTGACTGGCAGGAAGGGCCTATTGAGCAGACGGGCCGGGCGCTGGATGTCGCGGTGAATGGACCGGGTTTTTTTGTGGTCCAGGATGCTGGGGGCACGAAGGCGTATTCTCGCGATGGAAATCTCGATATCAACGCGCACGGAATGTTAGTCAATGCCCAAGGACAGGCCGTTCTTGGGGCGGGGGGTGTCCCAATATTTGTTCCACCTAACGCAAATGTGCGTATTGCCTCTGATGGAACGGTTTCGGTGGTCCCGGACACACCGAATTCTCAGGCGGCTGATGTTGGGCAGATACTTGTGGTGAATCCGAACCCCAGTAATTTGCAGATCGCTGGTGCTGGAGAGTTTGTGCCAATCGCCGGAGTGGTTTCAATGAAAAATGCTATTCCGGCGAATCTGATACCTGGAGCGCTTGAGGGTAGTAATGTCAATCCCGTGTCTTGTATGGTGCACATGATTTCCGATGCCCGATTGTTTCAATGGGAAACTCAGGCTGAGCAAAGTATCGCAGCGAACCAGAAAGACGCTGAAACCATTCCCACAAATTTATAGGAGCTATTTGTCATGTTAGGAGCTTTATCGACCATTCGTACCGGGCTAGAAGCGGATCAAACGGAAATCAACGTTATCGCAAACAACTTGGCCAACGTAAATACAACGGGTTTTAAACGCCAGCGTGCGCTGATGCAGGATCTGCTTTATCAAGAGGTACAACAACCGGGCGCGTTGTCCTCAACGCAGACACGATTGCCTATAGGATTGCAATTGGGCACGGGTGTTCAGGTGGTAGGCACGCAGCCCATAGAAACGCAAGGAAGCCTGTCTCAAACGGGAGACAGTCTGGATGTAGCCATCAATGGAAATGGTTTTTTTCAGGTGCTCGAGCCGAATGGAACGATGGCGTATACCCGCGATGGGTCCTTTCAATTGAATCAGAACGGCCAGTTAGTAACGGCCAATGGATATCTTGTGCAGCCCCCGATTACGATCCCGGCTAACGCACAATCTGTCACCATCGCACAGGATGGTACGGTCACCGTGCAGCTGCCTGGGCAGGCGGCTGCTACGCAGGTTGGGCAGTTGCAATTGGCGACGTTCCAGAATCCGGCTGGACTGGAACGGATTGGGGATAACCTATTGCTGCAAACCGGGGCATCGGGGGCACCCAATGTGCAGCAGCCGACTATTAATGGCACGGGCGCGGTGATGCAAGGTTATCTAGAGTCGTCGAACACCAACGTAGTAAATTCTATGGTGGATATGATCACTGCACAGCGTGCCTATCAGTTGGGCACTAATCTGGCGAGCACTGCGAACCAGATGTTGGGTTATTTGGCGAATATGTGATGCGGTACCCACAGCCCGGGCTTCCGGATCGGAGGTGGTGTTTCGCTGTCGGCGGACCGCTAGTTATACTGGTATTGTCCGGGTGTGCGGCGGGCATGCCTTTTCATCGGAGCAAGCCATTTACACCGCTGCCCTTGCCGCCGACCACCAGTCCGTCTGGTCCGTCGATCCCAGGGCAGGTGTACCAGCAAGATACAGCGGAGAACTGGTACTCGGATCATCAAAATTGGCGTGTTGGCGATGTGGTTACCGTCGATATTCAAGAAAACGCCACCGCCAGCAATGCGATCCAAAATACGACGAGCCGCAAGAGCTCCATTGGCGACGCAATCAGTAGCTTTTTTGGATTGCCATTGTCTTTCGGTAATGTGGGAGGTGCAAAGATTGCGCCCAATGTATCCGGATCTTCTTCCATTAGTAGTGCCGGGGCCGGGGCGTCTCAACAAAGTAATACGGTTATCAGCACGATTTCCGCGACAGTAACTCAGATCCTGCCCAATGGTAATCTCGCTATTGTGGGTCAGACCGAAATTAATTCGGGCGCTGGCACAGGTGCCGAATGGATACGGGTGTCTGGGGTTGTTCGCGAGGAGGACGTAGTGGATGACACAGTTCCGTCGACCGAGATCGCCAATGCCCGGGTTGAATATCGGGGGAGTGGGCAAGGATATGAGGCGGCCAGAATGCCCTGGCTGGCGCGTTTCTTTTTAGATTTGTGGCCATTTTGAGGGGTCATTCACGCAGCATGCGCACGATAGGTCAACTTCTGATCGGGCTAGGTATCCTCTGTGTCAGCCTCCTGCAGGTGGTATCCGCGGATACCATCGGCGAGCTGGCGCGTATTGGTGGCGTTCGTTCCAATCGTGTTATCGGATATGGACTTGTGGTGGGACTGCCAGGGACAGGCGATCAAACTACAGAAATCCCGTACACGACACAAACGATCACGAATATGCTCCGGCATATGGGTGTTATTCTGCCGCCAGGGCAATTCATGCAACCCAATAACGTTGCGGCGGTGATGGTTACGGGGAATATCCCGCAAGACGCACAGCCCGGACAAAAGTTTACCGTGACCGTATCGGCGATGGGCAATGCCACTAGTTTGCAGGGTGGTATATTGCTCATGACCCAACTGCATGGCGCTAACGGGAGGGTTTATGCCCAGGCGCAGGGCCCCTTGCTGGTCAGTGGGATCTCTGCACAGGGTGTGACGGCCTCTACGAGAATCAACAATCCCGATGTGGGGCAAATCGAAAATGGTGGCGTGGTTGAGGTGCCACCGGTACCGATGTCATCCGGTAACTCGGGTGTGACATTGCTGCTGCGTAAGCCAAATTATATTACTGCTGCACGTATGGTAGAGGCTATTAACGCCGTATTTCCCGCAGCTGCTACGGCGATGGGTCCCGGAGTAGTTCAAGTCCGTGCTCCTTTTGGAAGTAATAGTCGGGTGGGTTTTCTGGCTGCATTGGAGCAAATACCTGTGCATGCGCCGAAACCGGTCCCTACGGTTGTTATTAACGCGCAAGACGGAACTGTGGTTATGAGTGCAAACGTCCGTGTGAGCCCATGTGCTGTCGCGACAGGAAGCCTTTCCGTGAGTGTAGAGAACACTCCGGAGGTCAGTCAACCTAATCTGTTTGGACGGGGTGTCACGGTGGTCGTCTCCAAAAGCAAGGCGAAGATAAAAACGCACAAGGCGCACTTGGTTTTAATGAGCCATACCGCTTCATTGGAGGACATCGTGCGCACTCTGAACACGATTGGTGCGACACCCCAGCAGCTGATATCCATTTTGCGCGCAATGAAGGTGGACGGGGCATTGCATGCGCGCATCAAGGTCATCTGATGAATATCGAAGGGTTGGCGGCTATTACGGCGTCGCAGAAAGTAACGGTCGGAACGCCTGTTGCTACACATCGGCGACCGGAGACATTGAATGGCGGCAGCCAAAAGGCAGCAAATCACTTCCTAGAGGAGGCGCGGGCAGCGCAGCGTTTCGTTGGGATGTTTTTGGATGAAGTGTTGGGGGAAACCATGCCCAATCTTTTTGGGGGTGTCCTCGGTGCACAAACCTATCAGACCTTGTTTTTACAGTCGTTTTCCCAGGAGATGGTGCAATCACCAAACGGGAGTATGGGTTTGATGGAACTTTTGGAGAAAAATCTTCATATTCCTAAGAGTGCAGTACAAGCCTTGGAGAATCACCCGAGTATATCGGCAATGGGGCAGGGTTCAGGAAGCGTGGCCGGATCTACCGCTATCTCGGAGAATCCGCTAAGTTTTGTGCGGACGATTTGGCCGTTGGTGCAGAAGGCGGCAAAACAGCTGGACGTATCGGCGAAATTTATTTTGGCTCAGGCGGCGCTAGAGACGGGGTGGGGAAGCTCTGTGGTCGGCAATAATCTATTTGGCATCAAGGCGACGCCGGGGGCTCCCAGCGTGTTATCGCCGACGCAGGAGGCGAATGCGCACGGAACATTGTACTGGACAATGGCGGCATTTCGTGACTATCCCGATATGGCCTCGTGTGTTCAGCACTACGTGGATTTGATGAAGTCGGCTTATCCTGGGGTGGTTGGCGCGGGTGATAATGTCCAGGCGTTTGTGCGCGGGCTTGCTGCAGGACACTACGCGACGGATCCAAATTACGCGCAAAAACTGCTGCGTATTGTGCAGTCGCCTGCTTTGGCGGGCATCCAATGAGGCAAGCATGGTGCTTTTGGTCATGGTTCTTTCTTTTGGGCTATGGCGTAGCTGTCGCGGCGGCGACGGGTGTACAGACCGGCTTGGCCACGCATCGCACCGCCATATCCTCCACATCTGTTCGTACACCGACCGGAAGACGGGCACGGCGTCTCGGCGGGGATGCGGCGGCGGCAGTCACGTCTGGGATTGTGGTCGGCCGATATGCGGATCGTTTGTCTGCCCAAGGCAGCCAAGTCCCCATCCAGGACAGTTTTCGGGGCGGGAGCACCACCTCGCCGAGGAGCTAGGTGTGTACTTTTCTGTCTGTTGTGCCGTAATAAACTACTGACGGCAGCCGTTTTCGGATCGAAAGGGTGGGGCACATATGTCTTTAAACGGTATTCTACAGGTCGGACTCTCTGGTGTACTTGCTAGTGAAAACGCGTTACAAACGGTATCTAACAATATCGCCAATGAAAACACGCCTGGATATGTCTCGGAAGTGGCCAATCTGGCGACCAACCCATCCCAGCCAACCACATTTCCCGGCGGGTTGGGAGAGGGGGTGCAGACGGCTTCTATCAGCCGTAACTTCAGCAAGTTTGCGCAAACACAGTTCATGAATGCAACTTCCATGGCTGCGGCATCTAGCGGGGAAGTGAACACCTTGCAACAATTGTCGAGCCTGTTTCCGGTCACTTCCGGCCAATCGGGATTGAGTAGCGCTATTTCGAATTTCTACGCGGCGTTTCAAACGCTGTCGACGAATCCGTCGAGTATTCCGGATCGGCAGAGTGTGTTGTCGCAAGCGCAGAGCCTCACGGCACAATATCAGAACAGCATTAATACGATTGCGAGTGTTAAAAACGGACTAGTCCAGCAGATGCAGCAGTCGGTAGGTACCATTAATGCCCTTTCCTCCCAGTTAGCCAAGATCAATCAGTCGATACTGGCAACACCTAGCGGCTCCTCTATTCCCAATAGCTTGTTGGATAGTCAGGCTGCCGCGTTGGATCAACTTTCCAAGCAGATCGGTATCAATACGATAACGACCTCAGATGGTACGCTTATCGTCACGACGAAAAGTGGAGCGACGTTGGTCGATGGATCACAAAGCATGAAGCTTGCGGTGCAAGCAGGGGGGCAATTCCAACAGCCAGGCCAAGGGGGGATCGTCTATCAACCCACAGGACAAAACCTCACCGCAAAGATTGCGGGTGGAGCTCTAGGTGGCGCGCTGAGCGCGCAAGCCCGTGTCAACCAGATCCAGTTACAGCTTGGTCTGCTTGCTCAAGGTATTGTCGCGGTAACCAATAGTCAGCAAGCAAAGGGCGTGGACCTCAACGGGAATTTCGGGGCTCCAATTTTTTCCGTACAGGGACCGGAGGTTTTCCCAGCCGATACGAATCAGGGGAATGCGCTGATCACAGCATCGGTGACGGACTTGTCTTCGGTACCTCCCACAACTTTTACGCTGGAATATAACGGCTCACAATGGAATGTCATCAACGATGCGAACGGAACCTCACAGACTTTGACAGCAAGTAGTGGCGGTACGTTGCAATTTGGTGGAATGACCGTGCAGGTCTCCGGTACTGCAGCCGCAGGAGATAGTTTTTTGCTCGACCCAGCTGGGGCCACTGCCGGTGCATTTCAGACGGTGATGACGGACCCCAACCAGATTGCCGCTGCATTCCCTTATGTGGCAAGCCCGGGCACGGTTTCGTCCTCTGGCGGGCTGGTCAATAAAAATATTGGCACGGAATCCTTGTCTTCTGGTACGGTGGTTTCAACTGGCAACTATGGTTCTGGGGTTGCCGTCGTTCCCTCAGGAATAGCGCCTCAATCTCTTTCTTTGACATTCACAAGCGCCACGCAATATAACATATTGACCTCTGGTGGGGTGGTGATAGCTTCGGGATCCTGGGGTGGACCGGGTTCCACGGCTGTGGTTATCCCCTATCCATCCAACGGTTTGGCATCGGGATCCGCCATGAGTTTTTCATGGGATGGAGGTCAGCCAGTGGCTGGGGATAGCTTCACCTTTAGCTCTGGAGCGCCCGGGGATAATGCTAATGCCGTAACCATGGCGCAAGTATCGGATCAGGCCGTTCTGCAAAACGGATCGATCAATCAGACTATCGCGGATTTATCGAGTACCTACGGAAATTTTACGCAAGTGGCGAAGCAAAGCCAATCCGCAGCGAACGCGGTGCTCTCGCAAGCGACTACGGCGTTATCGAATATATCTGGAGTAAATCTCAATGAAGAAGCGGCGCAGGTAGTAAACTACACGCAGGCGTACCAGGCGGCTAGCGCCATTATCCAAACAACGAACACATTATTCCAATCGTTACTACAAGCCGTCTGAGGAATGCTTCCATGTCCATTTCTCCCATCAGCACACCGGTAAGTTACCTAATTCCGACCAATGCGATCCTGCAAGACCAGTCCCAACTTACGACATTAGATCGGCAGTTGGCTACAGGTCTCGCAGTCGACTCGCCCGCGGATAATCCGGCGGCGGCAGCGCAGAGTCTGCAGATCGGACAACAATTGTCCGCATTGAGTCTTGACGGCACGACGGCTGGTATAGGGCAATCGGATCTTCAGAATTTGTCGTCAACGATAGGTAGCATTAGTACCTTGGTGCAGTCGCTTCGGCAGACGGCCTTGGCCGCTGCGAATGCTACCACGAATGGTCAGGATCGTCAGGCACTTGCCGACTCTGTCCAAGAGCAACTCCAGCAACTGCTACAGTTAGGTAATAGTCAGACTCCGGATGGAAACTACCTATTGTCGGGAAGTCAGAGCAATACGCAGCCGTTTCTTGATTCCGGATCGGAGGTAACCTACCAGGGAGATGCGGGGACGAATACGTTGCAGATAGCCCCTGGATTGACGATCCCCACGTCCTTGTCTGGGCAATTTCTTTTGATGGATATCCCTACCGGGAATGGTTACGCTGTAGTCAACGCTAGCAGCGGAAACCAAGGGACGGCGACTATCTCAGTGGGGGGAGTAACCGATCCTGCTGCAGCTGCTGAAATGGATGCCAACCATCAAAAGTACTCCGTGACCTTTTCTGTCGCGACCTCTGGAGTAGCGCAAAGCAGTTACGCTATTACCAATGCGTCTGGCACCGTGGTCGGTAGCGGGGTCTACACGCCGGGGACCAGTATTGATGTGGCTGGTAGCGAGTTTACCATTAACGGTAATCCGGCTAATGGAGATAGTTTTTCTATTGATCCGGCCAGACAGCAAAGCTTATTTCAGACGGTTCAGAGTATGTTGACTCTGCTTTCAACCGGCGTCTCGAACGGCGCTGCCGGTGCACAATATGAGCAAGGGATGAGCAACGTCATTGCCAATCTCAATCAAGGGCTCACCCGTTTACTGACGGGGCAGGCTGCTGTTGGAAGTTCGCTTGCCCAGATTCAGGCGATCACCCAGGTGAATGAGACCGAATCAAGTAACGATCAAATCGCCCAGAGTTCCTTAATCTCGGCGAACTTGCCAGCAGTAGCGACACAGTTTGCGCAAGGGAGTGCTTCGCTCCAGGCGGCATTGTCGGCCTTCAGCGCTATGCAAAATCTGAATTTATTTGCTACCCTAAAGTTCTGAGGAGGCTCATGTGAAATGGGCCTCATACGGTGATCTTGAATGGGAGCAAATTTCTCGGCCGGCGTCTGAGCGTGTCCTGGCGGAAGCCATCGAGGCAGAGAATTTAGCGCAGATAACTATAGGCACCTATTGTAGTAAAACCCGCTTTCTGAGGGCGCTCCAGCAGGATGAAATATGGTTTGATGTTCCGCATCCAGAACCCGATCTAAAGTGCTTTCTAACCGGGGATGCCTCTGTAACATGGTTGCGTGCAAAGGACGGATACCATTATCGTTTCGTCGCGGCGCATCCCAAGTATGTTGAGCACTGTGATGGGCTTCAAGCACTGGCATTTTCGATGCCGAGGTTCGTTGAGCGAGCGCAGAGGCGTCAGTCATTTCGGGTTAACGTGCCCCCAAGCGACGCTCAGCTGTTACTGAAGTGGGAACATTCTGGCAAGAGCAGAGAAGCTCAAGGGTACCTTGAAGATATCAGCGCATCGGGTGCCAAGGTGACATTGGTGATGCCTTTAGGCCAGGATGACTATTTGCCCAATACAGGGCATGCTATATTCATGCAATTGCAGTTACGCGGCGATCCGATCGGTATTGATGGCACGATAAGAAGAAAATTTCCGACGAAGTGTCTAATTGAGCATGAGCGCGGACAAGAACGTTGGGAGCTTGGCATACAATTCTCAGGAATAACACTAGACCTTCGGGACAGATTGGAAAGCTATATTTTGACCCGCACGCGGGAAATGCTTGAGAGAATATGAATGCTATATTTGATAACCTAATTATTAGCGCTCCGAACCAGGCCGGTTGCGTTTTGGCGTTGTTGGGTAATGATGAGTTGGTTATCGATGATCGTGCGACCTGTGGTATGTCCTGGGATCCATCGCAAGAAATTTTCGTCAGGGCGGTTCAAGGCGTAGATCGCGTGGTAATTACAACCCCCCGGGGTACTAGTGAAGTTTCTGGAGATTGGGGAGATTTGCATGATGTGTTGATTGATGGAGACGATCTGTACGTGGTTTCTACAAGGCATAATGCCGTCGTTCGATGGAGTCTCACAAATAACGGGGAGCAAGAGCGAATAGAATTATCTGTAGCAGAGGACTCTTGGCATATTAACTGTTTAGGGAAACGGTGTGGAGCGCTTTGTTTTTCGGCGTTTGGTGAATTTGATGAAATTCGGGGTTATAAACAAGGCACGCGCAGTAGGGGATTTGTGCGCGCAATAAACGAAAAAGGCGGGCTCCATCGACTGACTGGATTGAGTCAACCACATTCGTTGATAGAGGACGAGAATGGCTGGTTTGTGTGTAACTCGGAGTTGGGTGAAGTATGGTGGGAGCGACCCGAAGGGGAAACGGAACGTATCTACATCGGAGGATATGTTCGCGGTCTTGCTATACGCGAAAATGTCCTTTATGTCGGTGTTAGTATGAGCCGCAATGCGGATACATTCGATTCGCGTGTGGGGGGCGGGAAAATTGTTGCCTTCGATATTTCGACCGGTTCACGCATTGGTGAGCGGGCGCTGCCCGTGACAGAAGTGTACGATATTGTCGCGCTGCCCGATCGCGCGAGCACCCTTGTATTGTTGGTTCGGTTGCTTTCTGGTGAGCTGCAGCGCCTGTCTAGGGCTAACCGTGTGTATCAAGATGCGACTGCCATTCTCCGTAATGAGAATGTAAGGTTGAAGCTCGCATTGGGGTTACCGACGAGCTAGTATTGGGCATGGATTCTGCTTGTATATGCCTAAGGATTTAGTATGAGGATGGACGGATGTTGGAACAGGGCGTCGATGTTGTTGAAGGCACTGAATCGAACGGTAAAGATTTTTCTGAATATTTTAATCGTCCGCGGCATGAGTTGTTGGAGGCATTCTTCCGTAAGCCAGGTGTGGTGCTAGAGTGGGGGTGTGGGGCCGGGGCAACAGGTCGTCTAATCAAGGAGCGTTGGCCCTCAGCGCGGGTCTTTGGCGCGGATCTCGATCCCGTCAGTCTGGACACTGCGGCACGGGTTCTGGATGGCGTTATATTCAGTGAAAAAGATCCTTCCGATACTCCTTTGTTTCGGTGGATTGCCGAAAAGTCTGTCGATACGTTGATTCTTGCCGATGTGCTCGAACATTTGGAAAATCCATGGAAAACTCTGCGCTGGTTACGGCAGTATCTGCGAGACGACGCGCAGATCATCGTATCGTTGCCAAACGTTCAAAATCTTGGTGTGCTTGGGCGGCTACGGGCCGGACAATGGCACTACGCGCAAAGTGGGATTCTGGATGTTACGCACCTTCGTTTTTTTACCAAGGAATCGGCATTATCCTTGCTGGCATCCTGTGGATACGAAGTGATTCAGCGGCGAACCGTTGAGGATGTGCGTCTGCTTCAGGCCGGACGTCCGGTGTTTACTTCTTCGGTTCAGATTGGCGCGTGTGCACTTTCGGGGGTGTCGCCGGCGCAGTTGAGTGACCTTGTGGCATTGCAGCATATATTCACGGCACGAGTGAGCGCGAACTGGAAACCGGTGGCGGAGATTGCGGAGATTCCCGCGGCTCCGGAAGACAAATCTTCCCTGTCCTGGCGTTGGCAGTTGACCCCGACAGCGGAAGAAGTCTGGCGCCAGGGACAAATGTTATCGACTCAGGAAGTGGCATGGCTGAAAGAATCTGTAGCACATTTGGAGGATTTTCCGAAATTTATTGTCGTGATGCGTCAGAATGTACGCAATAGCGTTCGTGCGCGTCGCGCCTTGGAAAGCCTTGCGGACCAGGTGGTACGTCCCCACGCGTTGGTGATTTTGCGCGAATCCGGGAAATCGGCTGCCTCGGTATTGTGGCCGGAATTGCCGCAAGGTCTCAGTGGTATCCCGGTCACGATTTTGGATGGCGACGATTGGGATCTTCTGAACCAATACCTGCGCGAAGGGGGTGATCGCGGTCGTGGCCGGTGGCTGGTTCTGCTGGATTCCGGAGATTTTCTGGAGTCCGATGCCTTGGCGCGTGTGGGCATATCCATTTGCAGTCACCCTGCGTGGCGTGTCGTATACACCGACGAAGACCAAGTGGATGATCAAGGCCATCGTGGTCAGCCGCATCTGAAACCGGATTTTTTGCTCGATACCTTGCGGAGTGTCCCCTATATTGGTGGTATGCTGGCCATAGACCAGGAGTTTCTGCGGAGTATTGGCGGCATGCCAGTGGGCTGCCCCGGAGCAGAGGAGTATGACCTTGTGCTTCGCGCGGCGGAAGTGGTGCCGAATCCCGAACGGATCATTGGGCATGTGGCACGGGTGTTGTATCATCGTTGTCCGCAGTCTGGGAGTGACCGAATTGCGGTGGAAACCATCGTGCGTTCGGGAAAGTACGCCCTGGCGTCTCATCTAGAGCGCAGTGGAGAAAGGGGGCGTGTGGATTTTGGTCCCGCTCCGGCAACGTATCGTGTGGAGTATGCTCTGCCTGAGGAGCTTCCACTGGTCAGCGTGATTATTCCTACGAAAAACCAGATGGCATATCTGAATGCGTGTCTGGATACGCTGTTTGAAAAAACGGACTACCCAAATTTTGAAGTAATCATCATCGACAATGGCTCATGTGAGGTCGATGCGGTCCAATATTTAGATGCAATACGCTCCAAGCCCGAGCTCTTTGCAAATCGCATCCGCGTATTCTCCTGGGTTGGGCCGTTCGATTATGCGGCCATGCATAATGCAGCCATACGGGAAACGGTTCGGGGAGATGTGCTGCTCTTTCTGAATAACGATACCGCGATTCTGCACGCCGACTGGATGCGGAACTTGGTGCGTCATGCACTGCGCCCTCAGGTTGGGGCGGTCGGGGCAAAGTTGCTGTTCGCCGATGGGAAAGTGCAGCATGCTGGCGTGATCCTGGGTCTTTCGGGTGGCGGGGCAGATCATCCGTTCTTGGGAAGCCATGGGCAGGATCGTGGGTATTTCGGGCGTCTTATTCTGACACAAAATTACGAGGCCGTGACCGCTGCCTGCATGGCAGTACGTAAGGCGGATTTCGATGCGGTCGGCGGATTTTCGGAGGAGTTTCCAGTTCAATTCAATGATGTGGATCTCTGTCTAAAGTTGGGAGAGCAAGGGCTTCGCATCGTTTGGACACCTGACGTTGTGCTGCTGCATCACGGATCGGCCAGTCAACGTGCTGAAGTACAAGGCAACCCAGAGAAAACCGTACAGTCGCGTCGGATAATGGCAGAGGCTAACGATGCGCTGTTTCGCAAATGGTCGAGGCGGATAGCGCGGGATCGCGCCTACAACCCAAACTTCACGCGCCACGGACGAGGATTTCAGTTTGAGTCGATTCCGGCATTGTGCTGGCAGCCGGAATGGCGACCCCGCAAGCGGGTGTTTGCACATCCGGTGAATCGGGAAGGAACGGGAGAATACCGGATTATTGCTCCGGCACGGGCGTTATCGAGGGCTGGGCGGCTGCAGACGCAAGAGACCATGCAACTTCTCACCCCACCCGAAATGCTACAATCCCAGCCGGACAGCGTGATCTTTCAGCTGCAAATGGAAGATCACCAGTCGGTTGTTATCCGGCAGTGGACGGAGTATTGCCCGGACACCCTGCGCGTCTTTGAGATCGACGATTTGGTCATTCACTTGCCGATGAAAAATGCTCATCGTCCGCATATTCACCCCGACATCGTCAAGCGGTTGCGGCATACTGCTGAAAGGATGCATCGGATGGTGGTAACGACGGAGTATTTGGCAGAACAGTACCGTGGATGGAATGCCGACATCCGTGTCGTCCCCAATTTTGTGGAACGGGCACGATGGGGAGCACTGCGTACGGCAATCAACGAGGGTAAGCGCCCTCGTGTTGGTTGGGTTGGCGGGGTGAGCCATCTGGGTGACCTGGAACTCATCCAAGATGTTGTTAAAGCAACCAGGAAAGAGATCGACTGGGTTTTCATGGGGATGTGTCCGGAGTCTCTGCAACCGTACGTCACCTTTGTCAAGCCGGTGCCCTTTGATCAATATCCGGCTAAAGTTGCATCGCTTGGCCTGGACTTGGCTTTGGCCCCGTTGGAAGATCATCCCTTTAATCTTGGCAAGAGTCACCTGCGCGTTTTGGAAATGGGTATTCTTGGGATTCCGGTCTTGGCGACAGACATTCTTCCCTATCGGGGCTTCCCGATCTGGATGGTAAAAAACCGGTATCGGGACTGGCTCAACACAATCAAGGAGTTGCTGGCCGACCGCGATGCCTTACGCCGTGCTGGGACCATTTTACGTGAGCACATAGAGCAGCATTGGATCTTGGAGGACCATCTCGACTTGTGGGAATCGGCTTGGACCTGAAACTTTTTCTCCGCTTGTACCGTTAAGAATAAGCAGGAGGCGCCTGTGGCGTTTCCATCCGGTTTTATTCAGACGAGGGTTTGTCATGTCTACTGCATTCGGCTCTATCAATACCAATGTGTCCGCATTGGATGCATTGAATAGCTTGGGTAATACCAACCAGACCATTAACCATCTGCAGAACGAATTGTCTACGGGGCTTGCGATCAACAGTCCAGCCGACAATCCTGCCGGGTACACCATTGCGCAGGGCTTTACTACCCAGATCAACGGTTCGAACCAGGCGATTTCGAATGCCAATCAGGCGGTTTCTCTGCTGCAGACGGCCACCGGTGCCCTGGGACAGCAGACCAGTATTTTGCAGAACATCCGCACCATAGCGGTGCAGGCGGCAAACGGTACCAATACCACCGCCGATCTTGGGTCTCTACAGTCTACTGTCGGCAACCTGGTGGCCCAGATTACTACCATTTCCCAGCAGACCCAGTTCAATGGCATTAACCTGCTGGACGGTAGCTTCTCTGGAGCGCAGTTCCAGGTGGGCGCTAATCAGGGGCAGGTGATCACGGCCAGCATTGGCAGCACCGCCGCTGAAAATCTCGGTATGTATACCACCACGCCGTCCGGTTCGGTTTACGGCGGCAGCACCGGAGCCTATGGCAATGGACTGGCCTACGTCGCTTCTACCTCCGGTGCCTTCAGCTCTGGCACTATGACCATCTATGGTAGCCAGGGTAGTGGTGCTGTCACGGTATCGTCCTCTGGGGAGTCTGCGGCCAGCGTGGCGCAAAGCGTCAACCAGGTTGCCAATCTGACCGGTGTGAACGCCCAAGCCTATACCAGCGTCGCGTTTAACGTGACGAGCACAGGCGATATCAGTTTCTCGCTGGGCAATGGTACCAGTGGCAGTCTCAACAACGCGGTGTCCATTTCTGCGGACGTCACTAGCTCCAGCGCTTCTGGGATGTCGAGCTTGGTGCAAAGTATCAATGCCAGTACGTCTACCACGGGTATTAGTGCATCGGTGAACACGAAGAATCAGCTGGTGCTGACGGATGTTAATGGGAACAACATCAGCATCAATAACTTCAGTGGGTCGGTGTCGATGACCGACAGTGCTGGTGGATTGACGCTTGCTGCCGGCGCGACCTCGGGTGCCACTATTCAGGGCGTGGTTTCCTTCCAGTCGGCAAGCGCATTCACGGTATCCGGAGGGTCGGATGTGGGCGTTTCTAGCGGCAGCTCCCTCTTGAACCTGAATCAGGTCAATGTGGCGACCCAGTACGGTGCGAGTCAAGCGATTACCATCGTGGGTTATGCCATCCAGCAGCTGAACGAGCAGGGCACGCAATTGGGCGCAGTCCAGCAGCGTGTGGAGTCGGCTCTGTCCAATGAGCAGACGACCAATACCAACGATCAGTCTGCCCAGTCCGTCATTCAGGATGCGAATATTCCGCAAGTGAGCACACAGTTGACCCAGGCGCAGGTGTTGCAGCAGGCGGGTATTGCGGCACTCGCCGCCTCGAGTCAGACGCAGCAGGCCTACTTGAAGCTCTTGCCTTAAAAGGGCTTGGTACTCATCCCAAGTGGGAAACCCAGTCTGTGGACCCGTCGGTATTAGGTGGGTCCGCAGGTTTTTTCCCTGTCGCTTCGAGAGGCGGTAGGGAAAAGATCAGGGTAGGGAGGTTCGCATGTCTATTTCCGGAGTGTTGAGTTCCAGCCAGATCCAATCGTTGGTGAAGGCTGCCGAAAACCAATACAACGCACCTATCGCCACCCTCCAGGCCGAGGCCAAGCCATTGGAGACGGAGATCAGCGCGTACGGCAACCTGTCTTCTGTGCTGGGGGGGCTGCAGAGTGCCGTACAGGGGTTGATGGACCTGTCCAGTTTGACGCAGGTGCAAGCCAATGTGGGGAACAGCGCGATCCTGAGTGCCACGGCCAGTAATGCGGCGCCGACAGGAAGCTATTCGGTAACGGTTTCTGGCCTGGCTACGGCGCAATCCCTGTACAGTAGCGACTACTCCAGCCAGACGTCGGCCATTGGCACAGGCACACTGTCGATTCAGGTGGGTAATGGTGCTGCGGTAAACATTGATGTGACCAGCAGCAACGATACGTTAGATGGCTTAGCCAATGCCATCAATCAGTCGGGTGCCGGAGTCACTGCCAGTGTGGTGTACGATGGTACGGGATATCGGCTGACAGTGATCGGAAACCAGACGGGCTCGGGCAACGCGTTTAGTATCAGCACCACAGGTTCGGCGCTTTCGGGTTTTTCTTATGCGTCCGGTGCATCTGGTATGACGGAAAGTCAGGCGGCACAAAATGCTACAGCGTCAGTAAATGGTATTTCTCTAACTTCAGCAAGCAATACGTTTTCTGGCGCAATTCCTGGCGTGAGTTTTACGGTAAGTGCAACCGGCAGCACCAGTATATCGGTTGGGGTTTCGACCTCAGATGCGCAATCGGCCATTCAGGATTTCGTGCAAGCCTTCAATAAGGCTTCCAGCTTCATTCAGTCAGCGACCGCGTATACGCCGGCCAGCGGGACGGCAGCGGTGTCTGCGACGGGAACCGTTGCTTCTGGGACTGCAGGACCGCTGATTGGTGATCCTGTAGTTCAAGGTATTGAGAACCAGTTGCTGTCCATAATATCCACGGCAACGGCTATTGGTTCTGGTGGGGCTGCAGATGCTATTGGATTTGGGAACATAGGTATCACGCTCACGTCCAGTGGCACCATTACGGTAGACCAGTCTGCTTTGAATAGCGCATTAAGCAGTAATTATGCGCAAGTCATGGGTTTGTTTGGAGCGATGGGTGGTTCGAACAACCCGAGCGTTCAATTTTCAGGGGCGACCTCTGGAACGGTTGCCGGAGTGTACGATGTTAACGTAACGGCGAATTCGTCGTCGCTGACATCGGGTACGGTCAATGGCTATGTAGCGTCCGGTAGCAATGGGATGATGACGGTAACCAGTGGACCGGCAGCCGGAATGACGTTGTCTATCGGAACGGGGACGCTACCATCTGCATCGGTATTTTTCAATCAAGGTATCGCGTCTTCCATGGCATCTCTGCTGGATGGCGTCCTGGGGAGCAACGGGGTCATTCAGCAAGCGCAAAACGATTTGCAATCGCAATTGACCAATATGAATTCGCAAATCACTCAGTATCAGCAGGCATCCAAAGAGCAAATCTCGGCCATGGTCAGCGCGTTTGGTAATTACGAGAATGTATCGGCCCAGGCTTCTACTACGGCAAACGACTTGAATGCTATCTTCTCTAGTCTCTTCGGGGGGTCTTCCAGTGGCAGCTAATCCGTATGCTTTGGTTCGCAACGAGACAGCGACCCCACTGGATCTCTGGGATCGGGGTTATCGTCGTTGCGTCGCCCTGCTTCAGGGAGCGAAGCATCTGATGAGCAGCCGTGATCCCGCGGACCTCATGGAAAAGGCCCGTTTACTCCACGACGCCTTTGCTATCGTGGAGTTTTGGTTGGCAGCTCTCCCTCCAGATGATGCGGAATCCACCGCATCCACGAATCCCTCGTTCCAAGCGCGGTTGCGTACTGCGTATACCTTTGTTTTGCATCGTATCGTCAAGGCGAACCTCAACAATAAGCCAGAAGACCTTGAGGAAGCCCTGAAGATGCTGCAGCACCTGCGGCAGGTCTTCCGTAAAGAGGAAGGTGTCGGAGAATAGGCACGTTTATTGCCTCATTGCTGGAACGATTCAACAGTGAGGAGTAGCTTGTGCCCATCCCCGCGATTTCTTTGACAAGCTCCACCATGGCGAACATGCTGGAGCAGTTGCGTGCTCTGACGGTCCCGCAGACGGGGCAGACCCCGTTGGTCCCTGCAACTGCATGGCGTTCCGATGCAAGCGGGTCTGGATTTTCCGAGTTGATTCGTAAGGGATTGGCAGAAGTTTCGTCTGCACAGGCCGCGTCCAATGCCGAACAGCGCGCCTTTGCGGCCGGAGGTCCGGAGGCTCCATCGTTAGCGCAGACCATGTTGTCCATGCAGAAAAGTGATATCGCATTCCAAGAACTTATCGCTATTCGTAATGAGTTAACGCGCGGCTATGAGACATTGATCTCCATGCCGGTCTGACACGATGCGGATACCGTTTTCCGTAACCAACGGTCCGAGTGATTTTCGGAACTGGTGGCACTCCCGGAACCAACGTCAGCGTCTCACCATTTTGGGTGGGATAGCTTTGGTATTGGCCGCGTCCCTGGGGATTGGGGAGGCCGTCAGCCATACCAGCTACGCCGTCGTCTATTCCGGGCTCAGTCCACAGACAGGGGGGAGCGTTATAGCTGCCTTGCAGAAAGGCGGTATACCGTTCCGGCTGCTGGACAATGGCAACGTGATTGAGGTGCCGAAAGCGGATGCAGCACGGGTGCGCTTACAGTTAGCCGAACAAGGATTGCCCGCTCAGGCGACGAGTGCGCTCTGGCATCAATTGCAGAACGAGAAGCTGGGCACCTCCAGTTTTGTGGAGCATACGACCTATATTCGCGCTCTGGAAGCTGGATTATCCAAGGATATTGAATCGATTCAGGGGGTCGAGGCAGCAACCGTCAATCTCGCCATCCCCAATCGCACACCTTTCCTGGAGCGTATGCCGAGCCCTAAGGCTGCAGTTACCCTGAAGCTCGCACCAGGTATGATGCTGACGCAGGAGCAGGTTTATGGCATTACGCATCTCGTGGCATCGAGCGTGCCTGGACTGAAGGCGGGTTCTGTGACCGTGGTCGACCAATATGGCCGGGCATTGACAGCAAAGCCTACAGGATCGCAATCGTCCGCTATCTTGCGGTTACAACAAAGAGTCGAATCCGCCTATCGCAAGCAGATCGTTGATCTGCTTGCTCCTATCGTTGGCGGAAAACGGAACCTACGGGTCGCCGTGGATGCAAATATCGATCTATCCCATACCCAGAAAAGTTTTGTCACGTATGGAATGGGCCATGTGGTTACTGCTGCTGTGGAATCTTCGCGCACGAAAGGCAGTGCATCGAGTTCTACCTTTGGTATCCCTGGAGCGCTATCCAATCAGCCTCCTGGTAACCCACAGGCACCGATCACCGCTCCTGCAACGAGTGCAGCACCGGGGCTGACGCTACAGGAGATCCGGGCGATGATACCCAGATCCAGCCAGGCCAACCAACGGTTTCATTATGTCCTGGATAAGACGGTAGGGTTTACCAAAGGAGAGCCGTGGAGGCTGACGAGTCTTTCCGTATCGGTGCTCATCAATGGCAAGTCCATCTCGCCAACGAGTGCGGTTTCTGCAAAGCCGGTCAGCGCAAGCACTGTGAGCGGTGTCAGCGCGGCTACAACGTCTGCGGTTAGACCCGCAAGCAAACGCCGGACGCTTGCAGGCATACCGGAATACGGTCCCAAGACGCTTTTGCAGCTGAAGAGGATGGTTACCAACACGATCCATGCATCGGCACCTCAGGGGACAGTCGTGCTGTCTGTTCTACCATACGAGCGCCCAGCGCCGATTCCCCATCTACCTTGGTGGCGCCGGATTTCCCCGTGGGTGGTGTGGAGCCGTTTAGAGTGGTTTCTCCTCGGATTGATCGCTTTGCTCTTATTCCGGAAGCTGGCGGTGGAGTTTATGAAACAGCGTAAAACTATCTTCTCACAACAGCCGTCAAGCGATGCGTCGAGTTCTGGCGAGGATGCGCCGGATAAGGGACGCAGCAATGTGCCGCCGGTACAGAATGTTTCTCCATCCATCCCCCTGGATCATGCTACGCTCGATCTTAACGGGGTCAGTCAGGCAAGTCTTGAAGAAAATCTGAATACGATCAAAGAGCTGATTCGTTCCGATACAGTTCGGGCGGTAGAGGTTATTCGTGAGTGGATCGGTAACCTTGGGGAGGTAGACGGTAATGGCTGATTTGTCCGGTTCTGGAGGACCAGCGTCTTTGAATGCTGGGCTAGATTACGCCGCCGTATTCCTGCTTGGGGTGGGGCCGGATGACGCGGCTTTGATCCTCCAACAGCTTAATCCGAGGGAGATCCAGCGCATTGCTGCAGCCATGTCACGGCCACGAAAGATTACCCGTGAGGCGCTGGAGATCGTGATGCAGGATTTCGTTGATCGTCTGAAGCATCAAACGTCGGTCGGTGGGCGTCCTGAGCATTATCTGCGAGAGGTGTTGGCCATGGCCATGGGCCGGGACAAGGCTTCGGAGATTCTGGATCGTATCGTTACTGGAGGCGAATACGCCGGATTGGAGATTATCAAGTGGGCTGATCCCAAAACCATTGCCGAAATGATTCGCTTCGAGCACCCGCAGATTCTCGCGACGATCCTCGCGCACCTGGATTCCGAAAAGGCGGGGAACGTGCTACACAATCTGCCAGACAAGATTATTCCCGATATCATTTACCGTCTGGCCACCATGGCACCGGTGCCGCCCAACGCCATCCGCGAATTAAATGAAGTTCTTGATCAGCAGTTGTCTGGTCAAATTACGAATACCATTGTTCAAGGAGATGCGGGTGGGCCGAAAGCCGCAGCCGAGTTGCTTAACCATCTGGAAACGAGCCGCACCAAGGTGTCCATGGAACACGTTCGCGCAATCGATCCGACCTTGGCACAAAAGATCGAGGATTATATGTTTACCTTTGAAGATCTCAGGAAACTCGATGACCGCTCGTTGCAAGTACTCTTCCGTGATATCGAACGTGATACACTGGCGATTGCTATGAAGAATGCCTCGGAGGATTTGCGCAGCCGAGTTTTTGCAAACATGTCGGAACGCGCAGCAAAGATGCTCCAGGAGGATCTGGAAAGCAAAGGGCCGTTACGTCTCTCCGAGGTGGAAAGCGCGCAACGGGAAATCTTGGCGACAGCGCAGAAGCTGGACCGCGAAGGTGCCATTATCCTTAGGGGTGGAGAAGATGACGAGGTGCTGGAATGAGTACAGGCACGGTCATATCGCCATCGGAATCCCTGGCCAATGAGGCGTCGGGGAAAAGGCTTTCGACCGGCCCCGGGGCTACAGCGTCGGGAAATGCTCCATCGTTGACTTTTCAGGGCATATCCAAGGAGATCACGGATCGCCAATCTGCGCAGGAGCAAAGGCCCTCGGCGGCGCGCCGGGCCCATCCCAAAGCGCGTGTGATGCCGCCGTCAGCCTCTTTAGTGTCGTCCATGGTTGAGTTGATGCGGGCTACTCAAGTGGTGTCGCTAGACGGTGTTTCTGGGGTAGAGACTCATGCTGGGCCCGCCTCGGCGCAAGCTGCTACGAGACCGCACAACGCGGTTGCCAAATCGACTACCAATACCCTGTCTGGACCGGCTTTGGGTAGCCTATTCAGTCTGCTTCTAGGAATGCAACCATCGGCACCGAATACGGAAGCGGGAAGCCAGAAAACCGAGACCATTGCCCTCCGCCCAGCTCACCCAGAGGAAACCCGACTCGGTACAATGGTTGGAGGAAAGCTGACCTCTAGAGCCGTGCCAGATGTCGAATACTCGACACCGTTGGCAGAGATGCAATCGATATCTAATAAAGGAGTACAGCCATCGGTTGTCGAGAAGTCGTCAGCCGATGATGTCGAAAAATCGACATATCGCACTGGACGAATGGATCTCTCTGTGACTCTACCCTATGCCAGGGCCGATTTCGTTGTGGAGCAGTCCAAGAACCGGCAACGTTTGGCCGTATCTGGCGAAAATCGGGTGGTTTCGGATGGGGTGGAGTCGGTTAGATTCCGGCTACTCACAACCAACTCTCGGCGGAATATGGCAGAACACGCTTCTGTGTCGTGGGCACGGTCACTGGCTGGTACTGCTACCACCCATACCTATGCAGCGCTCGATTCCGCGTCCAAGAATACCGATGCCCTGAACGCTGGGACGCAACCGGCGATGGGTGTGGCGCAACCGGGCCTTGTTGCGGTCAATGACGGAGAAGCTCAAGCGGTGGTTCCGCAGCAAATTTCGTCCCCCGTCCTGCACCTCGGTGGAACCGGATGGCCATCTGTGTTGGCGGGGCAAGTTGCTCGCCTTACCGTGGGGCACAGCATGGTGATACGTGTACATCCGGAACGTCTCGGCCCGATCGAGGTGCGTGCGACTCAGGGTGTCGGGGGGCTCGCCATTCATCTAACGGTAACTCATCCGCAGGTAGAGCAAATATTGCAACAGAACATCGGTATGGTTGCCAGTCAGATTCAGGTTATGCAAACCACACCATCAGCGCCAGTGAGTGTGTCGGTACAAATGAACGCGGCACTTGCAAGTGGGTTTGGCTCCATGGGCGGAAACCCTGAAAATCACCAAGGTACCCCGTATACCGCGTCGGCCGGGCAGACTTTTTCGAGTACCGACTCCATGGAGATCCCGACAGATGCTGCGGATGCTGGAAATGTCGTAACAACGGACGTCCGGTTTTTCGAGTCGTGGGTGTAAGGATTTAGAACATGAATCCAGAAAACGGTGGATTAAGCCAGGAGGAAATAGACGCCATGATGGGCGGCGGTAGCCCATCGGAAAAAAATACAGATGCCGATGACGGCCCAGGAAAAACGGTGGGAACGGAGGCGCGCCGTACGGATCAAGCTTCGACTTCTCAGGCACCGACGTCGTCTGGACCGACGATCGTTCCTCTGGACCTATTAAATCAGGATCGGATGAACCGTAGTCGAATGCCGACCATGGAGGTGCTGAACGACCGTTTCGCGCGATCGTTTCGCGGCAGTCTTTTCAATTACTTACGCGTTAATGCGGACATTATATCGCTGTCCGCGCAGATTCAAAAATACGGGGAATATATTGGGAAAATCGCCCTGCCTTCGTATTTTGTTATGGTGAGTTTGACACCATTGCGCGGAAGCATGCTTTTTATCATGGACCCCTATTTATGCTACGCAGTCATTGAGGCGTTTTTTGGAGGTAATGGGCGCTTAGAGCCAAAACTCGAAGGCCGAGATTTTAGTGTCATCGAGCAAAGGGTTTTCAACAAGATCATCGACCATGCTGTAGAGGACTTTACATCTGCGTGGGAACCAATCATCAAGCTACGCCCAAAAGTACTGCGTTCCGATGTAAAGTCCCAGTTCGTCAGTATTGCATCCAGCACCGAAGGCGTCGTGGGAAGTGTGTTTGAAATCGAGATGGAACGTTGGAGCGGAAAGCTCTATACGTGTATACCGTACAACACCGTTGAACCACTGCGCGAACAACTAGTATCCGGCGTAGCTGCCGATCAGTCGGAAATGGACCCTTCCTGGAAGCAGATGCTACATATGGATATACAGAACGCCATGGTTGATGTGTCGGTCATCCTGGCCTCCCAGGATATCCCGTTGAGTCGGGCACGGACATTGCAGAAGGGGGACGTATTGAGCTTCGATCGGGTACAAGATGCACGTGTGTATGTAGAGGATATTCTTATTGGCGAAGGGCGATATGGTGCGTTCAAAAATCAGTACGCTGTAAAGCTGGTTTCGTATCGTACGCCCAGCGAGGAGGATGTTCTGCAAAGTATCCGATTGAAAAAGGAGGGAATTAACAATGAGTGATTCAACCGATGACGCAACCAATCCATTGCCAATTGAGCATTTTGATTCATCGGATGAGACTAACGAAAAGTTGCTAACTCCGGGCTCTCCATCGGTCGATTTGTTAGTGAACGTTCCCATGCGGATATCGGTAGAATTGGGACGAACCAGAATGCCTTTTAAAAATATTCTGCAATTATCACAGGGATCGGTGATTGAGCTGAATCGTGCGGTGGGTGAGCCGCTGACAATATATATAAATGGGGAGATCTTTGCGTATGGTGAGGCGGTACTTGTAAACCAGGAACGATTTGGGGTGCGCTTGACAGCTTTGGTGAACAAGGAAGACCTGATACAGAATCCACGGGAACCATGATGGCTCCTGGTGGCTTGGATGTGTTGCATGCGGTAACGCAGGGTCGAGGTATCACGTATAGCCTGCCCGTACAAACGGTCATTCTAATGACCGTGCTGACGTTTTTGCCGGCTATCGTCTTAATGATGACTGGGTTTACGCGAATCATCATCGTTCTGTCTTTATTGCGGCAAGGTCTCGGATTATCTACAATGCCGCCGAATATTGTTTTGATTGGTCTTGCGTTGTTTCTGACGTTCTTCGTTATGCAGCCAACTTGGTCATCCATTAATCATCAAGCGCTTATTCCTTTGGAGCAGGGGAAGGTGTCTGTGACTAGGGCGCTAGCGATCGCGGAAAAGCCGCTTCGGATATTTATGCGAAACAACACGACCAAGGATTCAGTAGCACAATTTCTTCGTATGGACGGCATTAAGAAGACTTTACGCTCGGAAAAGGATATCCCAATGCGGGTTTTGATTCCTGCTTTCGCCGTGTCTCAACTGGAATCGGGGTTTGAGCTCGGGTTTCTGGTGTATTTACCTTTTCTGATCATCGACTTATTGGTTGCGGCGGTGTTAATGGCGATGGGCATGATGATGGTATCTCCGCAAACCATTTCGATTCCCATTAAATTATTGTTATTCGCTCTTGGTGGAGGCTGGCTTTTGGTGACCGGAACGTTAGTTCGGAGTTTTTTTTCGGTGGGCTAAATGATTCACGATGGTTGGATGCTGGAAGCGTTGACTCAGGCTGCCAAGACGGGACTGTTGATGGGTGCACCCCTCTTTGGTGTGCTCCTATTTTCCGGGATTTTCATAGGTCTGTTTCAGGTCGCCTCTCAATTGAATGACATGAGTGTAAGTTTTGTACCTAAGTTCCTGTTGTTCGTCCTTGTCGTGGTTCTGTTTGGCGGTAGCATCGTTGGGTGGTATATCCATTTTTTTGTGCACTGGTACGAGGAAATTCCTCATTGGATACGTTTTCACTGAAAATGTACGGACTCGGATCAGATAAGGTCAATGATCGGGATGTTGGCCGCTATCTTCGAGCGTTGCATCCGATGATCCTGCGGGTTGCCAAACGTATTCAGGACACGTTGCCTGTGGATCATCTGGATGACTTAGTTCAGACTGGTGTAACTGTTGCTTGGGAGCATTATGAGCATCACTTGCGCCATTCTGACCCGGAGAGTTTTCGACGTTGGTTGTTTGTGCGTATTCGTGGCGCGATGTTGGATTTTTTGCGTGATGAAGATCCCTTTCCGCGAAGGTTGCGGGACCAAAGTCGGAAACTAGAAAGAGCGGCTGCTCAATTTCGGTCTAGGGAGATGCGGGAGCCCAGTGATCGGGAGTTGGCTGAGGCGGCGGGTATGGATCTGGATGCATTGCATGCGCATTTCATCGCCGCGTCCCGAGCGGCGCCGGATTATCTTGAAGACTATTTGATGGACGGCGTTGAACTGGCCGCAGAGCCAGGACAAGCGGGTCCGGACGTTCATGCTGTTCGACAGGAATGGGCGGTCATTCTGGAGCGTGCCATCAATCGTCTACAAGAAAACGAGCGTGTCGCTCTTTCGCTATATATCCTCGAAGGATTGACGCTGGAAGAGGTGGCGGAAGTTTTAGGGTGTGGGAGCAAGAGTAGCGCCTTGCGTGTCGTCAATGCCGCCATTTTCAAGTGCCGCTCGTATCTTGCGGAGCAGTCTTTGTCGTTAGTCGATTTTTAGCCAGGCGCGGGCCAACTTGCCGCTGTCCACGGCGTAGGTCCCCGACTGCACCTGTTGCTTCAATTCGGCAATGCGCTGCTGATGTGCAGTATCTGGTGGTGGTGCTTGTATGTCCGAGACCGAGCCTGCTGGATCCGGCAAACCAGCGGCTGGTATTCGAGTGGTTGCAACGGTGTCCCTCTCGTTCGAGACAGGGTTGTCTGTTGATACGTGCTGAAAAATCTGGGTTTCACTAATCATCTCATACCTCGCGATAGCGCTCGTACGCATTCTCATCCCGGTCTACAGGATCATAACCGAGTCCCTGGATATGCAGCAATTTTTGATGGGCGTTACGCCAAAAACGGAGCGCGGATTCGGCCATGAGTCCATTCTCGGAAGATTTATCCAGGATACGCATCAATGCCGTGCGATACTGGGTATAGTCCTGCCGATTTTGAAAGAGTTTCAGGAGTTGCAGCTTGCGCTGCGATATCCGCGTCAGGGCCTCATAGTTTCCGCTGCTAAGCGCTTCCCGCTCGCTGTCCAGTAACTGCTCAAATTCGTTGAGGAGGTTCTCGGAGTCAAGAAGCATGTGACCTCCACGGAGAGACCCATACGGTCCCGTTGGCGGATACCACACCCGTCAGCAGCTTATGGCTGGTCGTGTTGCGTACCAGAATGCTGGCTCCGGCGCGACCATTTTCCATGGCGATCCCCATGGCACTTGCCACGACTCCGTGTTGCCGCGCTTTCAGCATGACTCGTTCTCCTTGTCGGATGATCAATGGAGCAAGTAAGTTCTCGGGGCGTATCGGCATGCCTTTGGCGATGCCGGCATTGACGGTATCGCCAATGACCTGGTGGATGCTTGTACACACAGAGCCTGTCTCGGCATCGATCCGTTCTCGCCTCACCTCAACGCTATTGCTCTGTATTACGGTACCTGGAGCCAAAAAGTTTCGTGCAATCACGATCGTGGACGTGTAGCTCCGTTCGAATGGAACGTAAAGCGACCATCGGCTGGTTGGAGCTTCGCATGAAACGCGTACGGTGAGCGCCCATTGGCTTTGACTGGAGATCTGCGCCTTGAGCGGTTGCGGGCACGCCCGGACCCAGCCTGCCGTGGTGGGTGGGTTGCCTCGATAATGATCTCCCTGCGCCCGGGGAAGTACGGATTGCGCAGCTTGTAGGACGGCGGGCTGTGACTCCCAGGTTTCGGCATGCCCGATGGGACATATGAGGACGCTGCTCATGAATGTGAACGCTAAGACGGCACGTTTTTTGCTGACCAATGGCTCATGGCAACGCATGAAACGATTTCCTCATTTCGCTTTGAACGACTCGATACGGAAGCACCCAAGGGTGATTCAGCAATATCTGGGCCAGGGAGGGATATTACGCAAGATGTTGAGTCCCGACACGCAGACGCGCATTCCGCCCTGCAGGAGGAGCTGTCGAAGATCCGAGAGGCGGCCCGGCGTGAGGCATACACGCTGGGGCACACAGAAGGGTTGGAGACCGGCAAGAAATTGGGACGAGAGGAGGGCTACGCCGCCGGCCGCGAGGAAGGGTACCGCGATGGTTTGAAGGAGGCGCAAAGTGCCGCACAACTACTTCGAGAGGCTGCCCAGCAATGGGCTGGGATTGAGGCACAGGTTGCGGACTTTTTTGAGCGGGCAGTCTTGCAACTCACGTTGGCAGTATCCCGTCAGGTCATTCGCCGTGATCTGGCGAAGGAAACCGCCGACGATCTCCGTGCCCGATTGCAGGGTCTCGTCGATGCACTGCGCCTTGACAATTTGTTAGTAACCTTTGCCTTGCATCCAGATCAGGTCACGCTATTGCGGCAGCATCTGCATGCACTGCCAGACTCGTGGAACCTGCACCCCGATGCTCGTATGGAATTGGGCGGCGTGCGCGTGCGTGTGCAATGGCCGGAGGGATTTGACGGCGTCGTTGCAGCCCAAGAATGGGATGCGCGGATCGAGACTCGATGGTCTGAGGTCGTTTCGCGCATCTTGGAGGGGGGCGGATGACACGATCCACCGCATCGCCCCCAAAAAGTCTAACTATTGCGCAGCGCTATCTCGAAGACTTGTCGGCGAGCCTCGATGTGATGTTTCCGCTGTCTCCATCCGGTCGCGTGCTTCGTGTGATGGGAGTTGCGTTGGNNACCAGTACTCTCTTGCATGGCGCACTCCTCATTCGTTGCGAATCGGATCCAGAAACCCTTTTCTAGCAACAGTGCGCCACCCTCCTCAAGCTAGTTGTAGACCTCCCGTACACCAGATTCGAGCATAGCTCCGTGGAACCTGCACCCCGATGCTCGTATGGAATTGGGCGGCGTGCGCGTGCGTGTGCAATGGCCGGAGGGATTTGACGGCGTCGTTGCAGCCCAAGAATGGGATGCGCGGATCGAGACTCGATGGTCTGAGGTCGTTTCGCGCATCTTGGAGGGGGGCGGATGACACGATCCACCGCATCGCCCCCAAAAAGTCTAACTATTGCGCAGCGCTATCTCGAAGACTTGTCGGCGAGCCTCGATGTGATGTTTCCGCTGTCTCCATCCGGTCGCGTGCTTCGTGTGATGGGAGTTGCGTTGGAGGCCGTTGGCGTCCCGGCGATGATTGGTCAGGGTGCGCGGATCGAAACCCCAGAGGGGTGGCGCCTAGGTGAGGTTATCGGTTTCCACGGCGACCGCGCTGCGGTCATGCCGTTCGGCGGGTTGCGAGGGGTTTTTGCTGGTGCGTCGGTGATTCTGGCAGACCAGGACTCCATGGTTGCGGTCGGTGATGCGCTACTGGGGCGGGTAATCGATGCACAGGGTCGTCCTCTGGATGGTCGTCCATTGCTAGCAACGCAGCGTCGTCCCTTGCGACAACCCGCTCCACACCCTTTACATCGTGCGCGTATTGTCAAACCGCTGGACGTGGGTGTGCGAGCCATTAATGCGCTCCTGACCGTAGGCGAGGGGCAGCGCATAGGACTGTTTGCTGGGAGTGGGGTGGGGAAGAGTGTGCTGTTGGGGATGATGGCACGACATACCCAGGCAGACGTCGTTGTGATAGCCCTCATAGGTGAGCGCGGACGTGAAGTGCGGGAATTCGTGGAGGATATTCTCGGCGATGGTCTGTCGCATTCAGTGTTGGTGGTTGCGACGGCAGATGCTCCGCCAATCTTGCGAATGCGCGGGGCGGAATACGCAACCGCCATAGCTGAGCACTTCCGAGACCAAGGGAAACGAGTTTTGCTTATTATGGACTCGCTGACCCGGTACGCCATGGCTGCGCGAGAAGTGGGTTTAACGGCAGGCGAATTGCCAGCAACAAAAGGGTACCCACCTTCCGTATTTTCGACATTGTCCGTGTTGACGGAAAGGGCCGGCACTGCGGAGAATGGGGCAATTACGGCATTCTATTCGGTATTGACTGAAGGGGATGATCTTCAAGACCCCGTGGCGGATGCGGCGCGTTCCATTCTGGATGGCCATATCGTGCTGTCGCGGGATTTGGCTGCAGCGGGGGTGCTACCGGCGATCGACCCGGCAGTCTCCGCGAGTCGAGTTATGCGTAGCATCGTTGACACGGAACACTTGGCGCTGGTCCAAAGGGTTATGTCGTGGTGGGGAAACTATCGGGAAAAGTCCGATCTGATTGCCATAGGCGCATACCGTCAGGGAAGCGATCCTACTCTTGACATGGCAATGCAGAAGTATCCCGCAATTTTGGATTTCTTGCGGCAACATCCAGAGGAATCGTCCCATTTCTCCGCCAGTCTTTCAGCACTACGCCAACTAGTTGAGGAACCGTGAGATGAATGTCTGGGACGTATTAGATCGATACAGTGCTCATCGGGTGGCGTTGGCAGCGCGTCAGGCTGCCGAGCAGGAACATCGACTTGGCTATGCGAAAGGTCAATTGGCAACTATGGACCAATATATTTTGCAGATTCAATCTCGTTCAGCAGAGTGGATGAAAGAAAGCTCCGGGTGCCCAGCTTTTTTGTTGTCGGGAGTGCAGCACTTTCAAGATACCGTACGATCTGTTGCGAACACGCAGAGACGCGTGGTAGAGCAGGTGGAAAGAACCCGGGAGGACGCATATCGCCATTTGCAGGCAGAGCGCCTCGAACAGAAACGAATGCAGAGCCTTACCAAACGCCGTGAGGCGCGTGCGGCAGAACAATCGCGTCGTAGAGAGCAAGCGATTCATGATAATCATACGGCTAATCGCCATCTGAGAACGAAATGGTGACATCATCGGAAGGTGTCGTGCTATTTACCAGCGCCTTGCATTTCCTGCTGATGGCTCTGTTACCGATCGCGATCGGTACGATGGTCGTTGGGTTAGGAATCACATTGCTGCAATCGTGGCTACATTGGAACGACGTATCCCTCGCATTTATCCCTAAATTGCTATTCGTTATCGGAATCTTGGTAATTGGCTGGCTTGGATTTGCCGATCACTTCGCGCGATGGTTCCAAGAAACGGCGAGGATCTTACTGCCATGACCGCAGGGATGCTCGCCTTCACACAAGCGCAGGCCGATCATTTAGTAGAATTGATTGTTTGGCCTACTGCTCGGATACTTGCGTTCATCGCTACAGCACCCTTGTTTTCCTTCAGTTGGTTGCCAACATTGTGGAGACTCGGTTTCGGCCTGGTCTGTGCGTGGGCCATACTGCCCGCCCTCTCATCTCTGCCTTCATGGCCAGGTATGGGTGGAGCGATAATAATACTGTTCGCACAGGTCGTCATTGGAATTTCACTCGGCCTAGTCTTCCGTTTTCTGGTTGGAACCTTCGAGGTTGCCGCTGGCTGGATTGCAATTTCCATGGGCCTCGGATTCGCTACTACCATATCTTCGCAATATGGGGAGCAGAATAATACGTTGAGTATGTTGTTTGAATTCGCTGTTATCTTTTTTCTCATTGCCGACGGTGGAATGCTTGGGATGATCCAAGTCCTTACAGAAAGTTTTCAAGCAATTCCGATAGGATATACCTGGTCATCGTGGAATTGGCTTTATTGGGCAAATCTTGGTCAAGCGATTTTCACCGACGGGGTGCTAATAGCAATACCCGTTGTTTTACTGTTGCTGGTGGTTGATTTAGGCATGGCAATCATAGCGCGAATTGCGCCGCAAGTTAATATTTTTGCAATCGGATTCCCTGCCTTGATTGTGGCAGGGTTCTTTGGATTGCTGATGCTAATACCGTATTTTCCGTCCGCGGTTAATCACATATTCTTTTTCTTTACTAAGAATTTATATGTGAGGAACTGATACATGTCCGAGGCAGAAGAAAAAACCGAAAAGGCGTCGCAGAAACGACTCGATGACGCCAAGAAAGACGGGAAGGTTCCCCGCTCTCAGGACTGGACGGCCAGTTTAGTACTATTCGCTGCGACGGCGTTGCTCTGGGCTGCGTCGGGTTCCTGGGGAACGGAAATTTTGAGTCGGATGGTAGTCGGACTTTCGGTATCGTCATTGCATTTTCGCGCCGATTGGCAGCGTACGATATTACAGGAGGCTGCGCCTCTATTTGTAGTTTTCTTGATGTTTGGGGGTGTGATCTTGGTATCGGCCATCGCGAGTATTTTGCTCGTCGGTGGCTGGGTGTGGAGTCCGGGAAAGCTTTGGGAATGGGATCGGCTCTCCTGGACTAGCGGACTAAAACGCCCATTTACTAAGAAGGGCTTCTCGGTCTTGTGGGAAGACTCAGTAAAGACCGGTCTTCTCGGAGTATGTATGGGGCTTATCGTTTGGGGGCAGAAAGGAGTTTGGTTTGCATTGCTAGATATACCACCAAGACGTGCTATCAGCCTTGGTGCCGCTATTCTAGTTAAGGACTTTTTTATCTTTGCCTCGTTACTTCTAGTGCCTGGGGCAATCGACTGGTTTTTGCAAAGGCGTTTCTTTCTGGAAAGTCAAAAGATGTCCAAACAGGACATCAAGGATGAGCACAAAGAGGTGGATGGAAACCCTTTAATCAAATCGCGTATACGGCGTTTGCAAAGACGAATCGCCCGCATGCGCATGATGAAATCCGTTGAGAAGGCCTCCGTTGTGTTGATTAACCCGGAGCATTACGCGGTCGCCCTGAGATACACAGAATCGATGACCGTCCCCATTGTAACGGCTAAGGGGATCGATACAATTGCTTTGAAAATACGTGAAATTGCCAAAATACATGGCGTACCAATACTGGAGGCGCCGTCCATGGCAAGATCGTTGTATAAAGTATGCGATATCGGTGACCTTATTCCTGCCGGGCTATATGAAGCCGTCGCGATTGTGCTAGCCTATATTGATCACTTGCATGAAGCAAAAATTGGGAACAAGCCTTTACCCAAGGATTGGGAACATACAGGCTTGGGCAAACGGTTAGGGGTTGAGTTCGCGCGCGAGATAGGAGTTGAGGATTCGTGAGGGACGCAACAGTAACTACGAAGACAGACGCCTCGGTTGTAAAATCGAAGTGGTCGAATCTACAAACCTTGCTAGGTCCAATCGTTCTGGTAATGATTCTTACCATGATCGTGGTACCATTGCCGCCGATTCTGCTTGACGTTCTGTTTACCTTCAACATTACATTCTCCTTGCTAATCTTGTTTGCTGCGTTCTACACCAAAAAGCCTTTAGATTTTTCCGCCTTTCCAACGGTTTTATTGATTGCAACGCTCCTACGTCTGGCCTTGAATGTTGCAGCGGCTCGCGTAATCCTGTTGGACGGATATCGTGGCGATCAGGCGGCCGGTGTGGTGATAGAAAGTTTCGGTCGATTTGTCGTTGGCGGAAGTTACGTGGTAGGCATCGTCGTATTTGCGATTTTAGTTATCATTAATTTCGTTGTGATCACCAAGGGGTCAACCCGGATAGCTGAGGTGACTGCACGTTTTTCATTGGATGCCATGCCTGGCAAGCAGATGGCGATCGACGCAGACTTGAATGCGGGAATGATCAATCAGGAGCAGGCAAAAAAACGCCGTGAACTCATTTCTGCAGAGGCAGATTTTTACGGGAGTATGGATGGTGCCTCCAAATTCGTACGAGGTGATGCGATTGCTGCCATTCTGATTATTATCATCAATCTGATTGGTGGTCTTATAGTTGGTGTTTTCCAACATGGTATGAGCCTATCCAGCGCCGCGCACACGTATACGTTGTTGTCCATAGGCGATGGACTGGTCGCGCAGATTCCGTCTTTGGTGATATCCATTGCAGCGGGATTGCTCGTCAGTCGCGGAAGCGATGATGCGGAAATGGGACACCTGGTCTCCAGGCAGTTATTTTACGATAATCGCTATGGGTTACTGGTTACGGCTATCATTCTAGGGATTACGGGAATTATTCCAGGGATGCCACATTGGGCGTTTTTGTTATACGCCTTGCTCACGGGTAGCATCTGGTACGTGCTCCAGAGATCAAAGGTGCGGGAAGCTGAGCAGGTATCCGCTACCACAGCGGCCGAGGCTCCTGCTGTCGTTGAAGAGCCCATTGACGCCCGGGTGTTAAAGCGAGTCGAACCCATAGGATTAGCCATTGGCTATCAATTGATTCCGCTCATGCAGAAGGATGGAGAGTTACAGAAGCGGCTTAATCTTTTACGTCGAAGAATCTCGGAAAGCGCGGGCTTTGTTTTGCCGGCGATTCATGTTACTGACGATCTTACGTTGCGTCCAGGAGGGTACCGCATCGAAATTCATGGGATCGGAGAGGCGCATGGAGAAGTGCACGCAGACCAGTTGCTGGCGATTCCTTCGGGTTCGGACACACCGCCGATCTCAGGCTCACGCACAACCGATCCTGTGTACGGCGCAACAGCATTCTGGATTGCGCGGGAGCGCGCCGACGATGCGGAGCTGCTGGGGTATACGGTACTCGATGCGGCGACTGTGGTGACCACGCACTTGCACGAGGTTCTGCAGAAACATCTAGCCGACATCTTTGGGTTGAAGCAAACTCAGGAATTGCTCGATGTCGTTGCCAGGCGGAATGAGAAGTTACTCGATTCCGTGATTCCGCGTATCGTGACGGCTCCGAAACTCACCAAGGTGTTGCGCGACCTGGTGAGGGAGCAGGTATCGCTGCGCGATATCACGGCAATTTTGGAAAGCCTCGCGGAGGACGGGAAGGAAAATCTTCCCACCGAACAATTAGTCGAAATGATCCGTTCTAGGTTGGGACGGCAGATCGTAACGGATTTGCTGCTAGGTAGGGATCGTGGTGCGCCGCTTCAGGCTGCGGTGATGAGCCCTGAGATGGATTCCGTGCTCCAGACTGCCATACAAACGGCAGCAGCGGCCGGCACTGCACCGACGTTGGAACCGTCGGTCTTGCTGCACCTTACACAGGCTGTAAGGCAGGCGGTTACACAGATGGAGGGCCAGTCGATGCGTCCGGTCATTCTCGTCCGCGATGCTATCCGCTATGCGCTGTCTGGGTGGCTTCGCTCGGCCGGGATCGTGGTACCTGTGCTCGGCTTTGCGGAAGTACCAGGGGAGATTCAGGTGAAAAGTGCCGTTGAAATTCGCTGACGAGGGAGATGGATGCAGAAAAAGTATTGGTTGATCGCAGGTACTATCGCCGCGCTTGGCGCAGCTGGGGCAGGATGGATACTGGAACGCCAGAGCGTGCCTCCGTCCCAGTCCTCTGCCATCCATTTGCGACATACCGCGATTCTCGCGTTACCAGAGACAACGGTAGCCGTACCGCAGCCGGGGGGCAACTCCACCTTTCTTGTTCTCGGGCTATCCGCCAAAGTGACAACATTGCATGCCCTCCCAAAGACCTGGATGGCTCAGCACGATGCGCAAATACGTGCGGAAATCCTGTCTACTCTGTTGAACATGAAAGATCTCGGCGATGTCGAGAAAAGTAGCGCGCTGCGTACGCAGGTTCGTATGCTTGTTGCTAAGAAAATAAGCCACGCGATCAGTACCAACCCGCGCCTCGTAAAAGTGCACGTCTATATCACTAAGCTCATTTTACAATAGTTGGGAAATTAGATAATCATGTCAAATGCTGATAACGTCAACACGGATGCTGAAAAGTCAAAAACAGAGAAAAGTAAATTGGATGCATTGTATCCGTTGGGCTTGTTTGGCGGCGTCATGGCTCTGATTGGAGCCGGCCTTGTTGATGGGACGAGCCCTCTATCGTTTGTAAACCTCGCGGCCCTATGCATTGTCTTCGGGGGCACGATCAGTGCCACCGTCGTGCAGCATCCCTTGCGCGTTGTGGTTCGCAGTTTGGCCATGCTCGGTGGGCGATCACTCCACCCTATTATGAACCCAGCGTGTTTATCGAACAGCTGATCGAATTGGCGCACAAATCTCGAAAATACGGATTACTATCGCTGGACGCTTTAATTGACGATATTGAGGATCCATTTATGCGCAATGGCTTACGTATGGCAGTAGACGGCACAGGTACGACCACCATCATGCGTACCTTACGTCTGCGTCTGCATACCCAAACCGAGCTCGATATGATGGCAGCTGGACTATTCGAAGCCGCAGGAGGCTATGCTCCCACCTTCGGCATTATGGGTGCCGTCACCGGGCTCATCGAGGTCATGCATCATCTTAGTCATCCATCCGAGTTGGGAATGGGAATAGCCGCGGCATTCGTATCTACGGTATATGGATTGGTACTCGCTAACGTTTTTTGTATCCCCACCGCCAACCGCTTACGTACGGTTATTGCTGAGCAACTAGTGGCTAGAAATGTTTTCATGGATGCGCTGCATGGTATCGTTACTGGGATAAATACCTTGGAGTTACGGACTATTCTAGAGAGTTATTACCTGCCAAACAAAAAGTCGGGAGAAACAGAAGACAGTACCGCAATGGAACCCGCATGAGCAAGAAAGACGATCTGGAGGAACTTGAGCAGCACCAACGTAAAAGCCAGGATGCGGCAGCTGGAAGTGGGCGGTGGCTTATATCCTATGCTGATTTTATTACTCTGTTATTAGCGTTTTTTATTGTTATGTTCTCAATTTCACAGATTAATAAGGCGAAAGTTGAGGGTTTTGAGCGGTCCGTAAATATGGCGTTCGGCGGCAAACCTCCGGTTGTTCGCGTCGCGCCACCACAAGCCAACGAACCATTTCACCATCTCCCGAGCCCCATTCCATTGGTTGCGGTGCCGCCTGCTATTAGGAGCGCTATATTACGGCAAACCCAAATCATGGCGCGAATGCGCTCCGAGTTGCGCAAAGCTCTGGCGCCGTTAATTCAAGCGCACGAAATCCACGTTATTGCTACCCCGACTGGAACGCGGATTCGGATCAATGCAGACGTACTGTTTAAAAATGGCAGCGCCCGATTGCAGCCCAAAGCGCTTGCCATAGTTGATGCAATAGGTAAGATTCTAAGTAGATTTCATTATCCTATTGCTGTAGATGGGTACGCAAATAGGGTGCCGATACACACCGCCCGATATCCCTCTAACTGGTATTTGTCGGTTGCTAGGTCGCTATCGGTATTGAATCGCTTCTTGCACGATGGTATTCGTCCAGATTTGCTGCGCGCCACGGGATATGGCCCGACCCATCCCGCAGTTCCTTATTCACCGAAGTTGATTAACAAAGCGTTGATCGAAAATCGTCGCGTCACTATATTTGTCCAGGCAAATACTGCGGTTATTATGAAAACCATTGACGCGTTGGTGCAGCGGAAAATTGCTTTTATTAGGCATAATACACGGAGATGACCATGGACGATAATTCTACCAATTCGAATACAATGGAGGATATGCTTGGCAAGTTGGAAGGAAGCTTGCAGTTAGCTCGTGAAGCTTTGCAACAGGTTGGGGCAAGCAATGCGTACCTATCGGAGATGATTGGGGAGATGGATTTAGTGGAGCAAGCTATACGTCGGCTGGACGAATTAGTGCATAGTTTTCTCGCTCGTATACGATCCATTACAACACTGACGGCGAGCGTGCGAGAAATCTCGGCACAGACTAACCTATTGGCATTGAACGCGGCTATTGAAGCCGCTCGCGCGGGCGAACAGGGGCGTGGGTTTGCAGTCGTGGCTGATGAAGTTAAGAAGTTGGCGGAGCGATCAAATAAGGCCGCGCGAGAAATCGAGGGAATCGCGCAAGGCGTGGCGGATATGGACTCCGAAGTTCAGGCAGGCATTGCCGATGGATTTCAACATTTAGCTCAAGAGCAGGCTGCACTTGAAGCGGTAGTTGACGTTTTGGGAAATGCCAATGCCGCTGCGCGGGCTACGGAGAAAAAGCTCACAGCCCTATTATCGGGACTTAATGTGTAGGGTGGTATGGACTAAGAAATTATTTTTAATCGACTGGTACACGCTAATGTCTCGCCGATGGCATCTGTCTCTACGAATAAATGTGCTCCGATGGTTTGCCATCGGCGCCATAGTCGTTGTGACCCTGCTAGCACTGCTGGCACTATATGCTTTGAACGTGCACCTTCAACGCGAGACCTCGGCACAACGATCTATAGATAGACTGTACGGATCCGAGCTACTCTTCGATGAATTGGTATCGGAAACGCACCTGCTGGTTGCAGGCCGCTGTGATACTGCATGTACGTTGGAACGAACGGCGAATCTATACCGCCTCTCAACAAAGGTTGATCGGATAGGGGGTGTGATATCGAACCAGGCGCTACCTACGCTCGGTTTAACTTTATCTAAGGTTAATTCCCGTCTGAATAGTGTGGTGAACTTGGTTGAGCGTGGGCATATCCACACTGCACGGTACGTATATTATAATCATCTAAGGCCATTGTTCAAGGTACTGCGCATGCGTTGGGCGCGCGCAATCACTTCCGAAAAACGAGTATTATCCCGGCAGACTTCCAGTTCAGCGGGTTTTTATGACTGGATGTTTTGGACTCTGATCTTTGCTGGGTTTCTGGCAATTTCTGTGATCTGGTTTTTGGGGAGTTTCACAGTACGCAGGATCGAACAACATCTTAAACGAGTGGAGAGTGCCATCCGATCCATCGTCGATGGAAAATACATGGCGACGCTACCGTTGGAGACGGTAAATACGGTTGGTGGGATTGCTGATGCAATGAATATGTTGGCGGATCAGCTCCAAAGGATGAGCCTGAAGACGTCATCTGCGATACGTTTGCAGATTTGCGAGAGCCAGAATATTGTGGCGGAGACATCGGGGCTCTCGGAACGAATGACTTTTTGTCGGGATCATTTGGTGTCTATTAATGCATCTTTGGGTGAGATTGTGGAAACCGTCGAACGCGATTTCCACCTGGTCGAAGAGTTTGCCAGCGGTGTTCTTCAGGCCAAAGCTCTGACAGAATCAAATAGTGACGTTTGTAATAATACCATAGATACAATTCGTGCGTTTGAACAGCCGGTCGAACACATAGCAGGATCGATTGCTCATATCGTCGCGGCGAGTGAGCATATAGATAGCATCATTGGTGTTATTCAAGAGATTGCAAGGCAGACCCACATGTTGGGTCTTAACGCTGCTATCGAAGCTGCTCGAGCCGGTGAGTCTGGCTGGGGATTTGCAGTAGTTGCAGACGAGGTGCGCGAATTGGCTATTAAGACCCGTGGAGCAACGGACGACATTTGCTTATGGGTTCAGAAGGTCCACTCTCAGACTGTTTCAGCGTCATCTTATGTCGCTGAGTTCCGTAGTCTTATTCATGGACGTATCAAGGATGGCCAGGCGGATAGTGAGAGAGTTGAGATGCTTTCGTCGGCGATGGCCGACCTTTTCGATGGTGCTTCTGGATTATCGTCCACTGCCAGATCGCGACTTTCGCTGACTAGTAGGATTAATGACGACATGCGGAATGTTTTGGAATGTTTAAATAAGACTGAGGAGATTATTCAGTGTACACGAGCGAAGGCCACGGCTGTTATGCGGAGCGAGTTAAAACTATGCGAGTACCTCGCGCAGTTCCTGGACATCAATTATCCGAACTTATTGTACCCGAAGTCGGAGACCGTGATGCTCGATACGATTTCTGAACCGGGGGAGGAGGCTGTACAGAGTGGCAATTGAAAATGTAAATAAAGAAGAAGTCCAATTCCTCGTTGTGGACGATTTTGCGACTATGCGTAGAGTTGTGCGCAATCTTTTGCGCGAGCTGGGGTTCAATAAGGTGGAAGAAGCAGAAGATGGGGTGGATGCGCTTCAGAAGCTTCGCAGCAAGCCTTTTAACTTTGTCGTGACTGATTGGAATATGCCGAACATGCAAGGCATAGATCTTTTGCGAGCAATTCGCGCAGACAGTGCGCTGCACGCGATCCCGGTGCTCATGGTTACTGCCGAAGCAAAGCGTGAGAACATTATTGAGGCCGCTCAAGCCGGCGTGAATGGCTATATAGTTAAGCCGTTCAACGCGGATACTTTGCGGGAGAAGCTCGATGCTATTTTCAAACGGCTACAAGGAGCTTGACCATGACGGATTTGGCAACGAATGAGACTTTGCAATTGCTCCGGGAAACAGAGCGTTTGTTGCGAGAGGGCATGAAACGTATTGCCCAGGTGCAGTCGGATCTTCCAACGGCGCAATCTCCGTTGGAGGAGGCCTTGCGGCTGACGGAAGAACAGGCGATGACGACGCTGTCCGGCGTCGAAAGAGCACAGGAAGCCCTGGCGGATATCCGTAACGCTGATGGAGTCTTTATTGACGGTTATCTGGATCGTATCGACCAGGCTCTTGGGACGATTCTGGCCAGTCAGCAGGGACAAGACTTGGCTGGGCAACGGCTTAAGAAGGCGATTACGCTTTTGGGTGCAGTAGAAGAACGGATTTGTCGAACGGTAAAAGATCTCGGTATTGATTCGCTTCCAGCAGAAAATATCCCCGCTTCGGCCGATGCAATGACAAGCTTTGGTCAAAATGACGTGGATGCCTTGTTGGCGGAGTTGGGAATATGAGCATGGATCCCGATATTCTTAGAGATTATGTTTCTGAGGCACGTGAGCTACTGGAGCAGGCCCAGAGTGACGCGCTGGCTCTTGAATGCGCCCCTGACAGCGATGCCGTTCTGGCCTCGCTCTTCCGCGCGTTCCACACCTTGAAGGGCGGTGCGGGTTTTCTTGATGCTGACGCCTTGGTGGAGTGGACGCACCATCTGGAGGATTTGCTGGATAAACTGCGGTCTCACGTTTTGCCGGTTACTCCGACAACGATCGATGTGATCTTGAAGGGGCTGGACGTCATCCAGTGCATGTTGGATGAGCTTGGTCGGGGAGTCTATCCCAACCCTGGGCCAAGCGATCTGGGACAGCGAATCTGCGCACTTGCCTCTGTTGAGGATGTGCATACTTCCCCTCCAGAAAGCGCAAGCGAGAACGTCCGGCCCATTGCTGAGCAGCCCACCGGTGTGGAATCTGCCGAGAGTGGCACCTTGCAGGCTTGGCAGAAGCTTAAACCCGATGGAAAGGTCGGCGTGTATGTCGAGCGAGTAAGCGAAGGCAAGGACAAGGGTGCGGTATGCGTTGAGAGCGCCTCAAAAGCCGGGGATGATGCTGCCTCCGATACCATTAGCGATGAGGAATTTGAGCAAGTGCTCGATGCGCTCTATGGGCATAAGGCGCCAGGTGTGGTGCCTCCTGCCGAAAGACGAGTAATGGATTCTCAGGTCGCATCCACTGCCGTGTTACCTGGCGCTTTGCCCCAAGCCACGGCTCCCGCACCGGTCACTTCGGTTGCTGCCGTAAAAACTGAGCGGCCCAGCTCGACGTCGGAGACGCCAGAGAGCACTTTGCGGGTAGAGTCTGCTCGTCTGGATTCGGTAATGAACCAAGTCGGTGAATTGGTGCTTTTGCGTAATCGTTTCCTTTCAGCCATGCAAACCACGATCGGGGAACACGAGGATCTCGCGCGCATTGCGCGGGAGATGGACCTAACGGTCAACGATATGCAGAGCACTGTCATGCGACTGCGCATGCAGCCTTGCAAACGACTTTTTCAGCAACTCCCCCGAGTGGTCCGCGATGTTTCCCGCCAACTTGGGAAGCGTGTGAACTTACAATTCGTTGGTGAAGATGTTGAAATTGATAAAAAAGTGGTAGACGCACTTTCTGCGCCCTTGATCCATCTTGTCCGTAATAGCCTCGATCACGGTATCGAAACGCCTGCCGATCGGGTGATGTTGGGGAAAAACGAAATAGCTACACTGCGGATTTCCGCCGTCCACCTGGGAGATAAGGTCCGCATCGAAGTAAGCGACGATGGCAACGGTATCGATGCGCAACAGGTTAAGCAAAAAGCTGTGGAAAAAGGATTGATCGGGCAGGAAGAGGCTGCACGCTTGACCGAAAGTGACGCCATAGACCTCATCTTTCGCCCGGGCTTCTCTACAAATGATGTAGTCACAGAGTACTCTGGACGAGGTGTGGGCATGGATGTTGTAAAGAAAACCACCCAAAGTCTACGAGGCCGGCTCGATGTGCATACAAACTTAGGTACCGGTACAACCATCGCGATGGAATTCCCATTGACCCTGGCGGTGCTTCCGGTCTTGTATCTGCGCTTGCGCCGCGACGTGTATGCGATTCCTATTTCCTCTGTTTCCAGTCTCATCGACGTGGATCCTCAACGCCTATATCAGGTTCAAGGCCGGGCGCTATATCAAGCTGGCCCCGAGCAAATCGTCCCTTTTGTGGATCTCGGAGAGATCTTGCATCAGCGCCCTATACAGCTGGGAACGGAACCAACGGACGGCATTTTAACTGAGCGCGGACTACTGGTGGTTTCGGAGGTGCTTGGAAATGAAGACTCGGTTGTTAAGCCTATCGATTTTCTTTCCGAAAGCCACTGGTATCAAGGGGCGACTCTCTCGGGAAAGGGAGAAGTGGTCCTCATTCTCGATATTGCGAACTTGAAACACAGTCAAGCAGAACCAAAACGGGGGGTGGCCTGATGCACGTCAGTACCGTCATGCGCCTAGTTAATGCGGCCTATGCTCTAGACCGGACATTGGAGCAATCATTACGTGAGATCGATCGCCGTGCTCTTAACGCTTTGGTGCTTGTCAAGCGGCATGGGACAGTCTTGGCCGGATATGGCGTCATTGCTCAAGCCTTCCGGGAGCAGGCCAACTCGCTCAAAGCAGCGGCTACCGATATGCGGGCTATCCTCCCGCGGTTGATCGCAGTGCAGATGCGGGCTGTGCAGCATCAATACTATCTCGCCAGCATGAATCTGGAGGTTCTCTCATCTTGTGGACGTAATTGCTGTGCGGGACTTACGCAAAGTCGGGACCAGTGGAGGTCTCGTGTCCGTAAAGATGAGGAAGAAGCGCACGAGATTTTATTGCAATTATTGCGGTCTGTTGAGGTCTTGGAGGCGCGAGTAGCTGAGCAGGAGTATGTGGTCATAAATGCGCGTATCGAAGCGGCGTTATCCGAGAGCGTAGGAGCCCCGCTTAATCGAGTATCGGCGGATATGGGCCAAGCTATTCAAACCGTTTCCATCGGTATTCGTCAGTTCCATACCATCCTGGGAGGAGTATTGTCGTGAAATCTGCACCCGTCGTTCAGTTGGGCAAACATCGTTGGTGGATTGTTTACGACCAAGACGAAGAGCGCGTCATCGATTCAAACATATACGTCATGGAGTCGGATGGGGAGGCTCTCATTTTAGATCCGGGCGGATTCGAGATCTTCCCTCAGGTTTTCGCCGCTGTTGTAGAAGCCATTCCGCCCGACGCCATTCGGACTGCCTTTGTCTCTCACCAGGATCCGGACATCGCCTCTAGCCTACCACTCTGGAATGCCTGCAACCCGAAGATTCAATGGTACATTCCCAAACTCTGGGACGGATTTATTCGCCACTATGGAGCCTTGGATGCCACTTTTGTGGATATTCCCGATGAGGGTATGGAGATCAGGATCGGTGGTCAGACACTCCAGATACTTCCGGCACATTATCTACACTCTTCAGCAAATTTCCATGTCTACGATCCAGTGGCGAAAGTGCTCTTCTCGGGGGATGTCGGAGCCGCACTGTTACCCAAAGGACATTCGGCGTTCTTGGATCGACGTCGTCCGGAGGCCTTTGGTGAGCATATCGCTCACGCTAAATATTTCCATGAGCGTTGGATGCCGTCCAATGAGGCTAAGCGTGATTGGTGTGACCGGGTAAGGCAATTGGATGTTCAATACCTATGTCCACAGCATGGGGCAATCTATCAAGGTGAGCACGTTCAGCGTTTCCTTGACTGGTTTGAAGCGTTGCCTGTAGGTCGAGTAGACGGTAAATGAAAAGGTGAACTTTGATTAATCTCGCGGGCACGAAGCGTAGTCACTGCTGTCCTCAGCAGGGTGGCGACAAATGTCCGCGATATTGAATAAGTCACCTATTACCATAGGTTGTATGCATACCTTATAGTTTCAGCGATTACCGCTCAGTCAGGGGATATTATGGAATCTAACATTCAAATACTGGACTTGATAGCCGAATACCTCAATTGTTCAAACCAAAACGATGTGGACGTCTGTGAGCATCGATTGGCCGAAGAGTTAGGACATGATTCTTCCGTATTAGATGCGGTTCGTCATGCCAAACATCAGGTTCAGAGTCTCGATGCCCTGGAAGAGAAACTGCACAACTCCATCGAGGGTATGCGTTCTGTAACATTTCAGGTGGATCAATCGGCCGAATCTATTGAAAGTATTGTTCATGAGATCGCTGTGGCGTCTCAAGAAACGAACTCGCTTGTGCGGGAAAATGAAACTTTGGTTAATCGGCTTTACAAACAGTTGCAGGTAATGGAGGCGACCATTCAAGATATCCGTTCGATTGCCTATAAAACCAATCTGTTGGCACTCAATGCAGCTATTGAAGCGGCGCGTGCAGGCGAGCATGGACGCGGTTTTGCCGTCGTTGCCGATGAGGTTCGTAACTTGTCGGGTTTGGTAAGCACCGCAACAGACAACATTCATAAGAACATTTCAGAGCTTCAGGACGTGGGGAAAAAAATATCCGATCAAAAAACGGTGCTCAGCGAACAATCATCGGTGATAGATGGCGTTGTGAACGATCTCGGAGAGAAAGTCCATCAACTAAGATTAATGACAACCGCTCTTCAATTAAAGGCAACATCGGAGACGCATGAGCATTTTGTTCAGGTCGCGATCGATGAGGCTGAAAAAAAGGACTCTTCTATGTCCTGTGAGAATCTGCCATTACCCTCGAATCATCATCAATGCCGATTGGGTAAATGGTACGATAGGGACGGAAAAAAGGCTTTTGGCAGTTTGCAGGAGTTTCAAGAACTGGAAGCGCCGCATAGAGCGGTACACGAGTTAGCCTGTAAGATCCTTGATCGATCGTTATCCGTAACGGAACGTCGGGATCTGATAGCTAATTTAGTGAACAACCGAGATCGTTTTGATGCCGCATTAGTAAACCTAGCAAGGGCGATTGGTGTTTAAGCGCGCACAACTGCTCGCGGGAGAATACTAGTCATTTGCAGGTGGTGTTTTGAGAATTAAGGGGGATTCTATGAGTACGACATTACAGAATGTTGACGAGCGGACGCAGCTGGCAGGAACCAATCGTTTTGAGTTGCTCCTTTTTCGCTTGGGGAAGGATCAGCAGTCGGGTGAGCGAGAAATATTTGGGATTAACGTGTTCAAGGTTAGGGAGGCCTTGGTGATGCCGAAGATCACTCCGATGCCGGGAGCGCCTCAGCATGTCATCGGAGTTGCCAGCATTCGCGGTCAAATCATACCGGTCGTAGATCTTCCTTCGGTGGTGGGTTGTGTTCCCGATGAGCTCAAAATTTTACTGATTACGGAATACGAACGCTCCATTCAAGGTTTTGCGGTGGAGGATGTGGAAGAGATCCGTCGCCTCGATTGGAATCGGGTGATTTCTGCCGAGACTTCAGCCGCTGGGAGTCTTGTGACCAGCCTCGCGCGCATTGATGAGGATGAGAAAAATAGCCGATTGGCCTTGGTTCTGGATGTCGAACAGGTGCTACGCCTGGTACTGCCGGCACGCTTTCACGCCGGTGATGAGATGCAGCACGCTCCCGAAGTCAAGATACCACCCGGATCGGTCGTGCTCTACGCCGATGACTCAGCCGTGGCCCGAAGCCAGATCGAGAAGACCCTCAAAAAATTGCAGCTTCCCTTTATTGCAACGAAGACGGGCAAGGAAGCTTGGGAACGTTTGGAGGCGATAGCGCGTGAGGTGCGCGCGGCCGATATTCCGATTCGGAATCGGGTGGCCCTGGTTCTGACGGATCTTGAAATGCCGGAAATGGATGGTTTTACCCTGACGCGAAAAATCAAGGAACACGATCTGCTCCGAAACATTCCAGTCGTTATCCATTCCTCTCTTTCTGGTTCGGCCAACGAATCGCACGCCAACAGCGTCGGTGCCGATGGCTACGTTGCGAAGTTCGTCCCTGAAGAGTTGGCTCAGACCCTTTCCCGCGCCCTGGAATCCGGAGAAAACGCATGAACCTTCAAAATATAGACAATACCACCCTGCAACAGCTCTGGCAGAGTATCGACCGGGCCTCGGCTATCATCGCCTTTACCCCCAACGGCACTATTCTGGATGCCAATGGGAACTTCCTGCAGGCGGCGGGTTATACACACTCCGAGCTGATTGGGCAGCCATTGGATACTTTGCGAGCTGGCCTATGCTCAGAGCCCAGCCTACCAGCAATTCTGGGAAGATCTCGCTGCAGGCAAGCCGCAGCGAGGGATCTTTGAGCGGCGAACGAAAACCGGTACACCCTTGTTTTTGAGGTACAATATATGTCCATCCAGGCTGCGGACGGGGCCGTCGAGATGGTCATCAAAGGAAACTCTGACCTAGCCTAAAAAGGTGCGTCTTTCCGCCAATATTGACCCAAGTGCGCTGCTATCAGGTCATTCATCCCGCGAATCCCCCCATTTTCTGGAGAGTTTTTGGATATTGGGCACACCACTCCCTACGCGGCCAGGAGATATCTCCTCAGCATGTACAGGTTGGCCCAAAGTGGCCAAGGATGTTACCGCCGCGGAACAGAAATCGGCGTTCATCCAGCAGTCGGTGACGGAAATTTCCGACAACGCCAAAAGAAATGCCGAGACCCTTTCCAAGACCGCTCGCGAGACGCTCGCTTCCATGCAGGATGTCGAGCATTCGGTGCATGAGGTGGGTAGCCTGATCCAGGAGAATCACAGGCCGAGCGAGGGTCTGAAGCAAGAGGTCGGAGCGATCCGGGGTAATGCCCAGAATATCCGTGAGATTGCCTATCAGACCAACCTCCTCGCTCTCAATGCTGCCATCGAGGCCACCCGGGCTGGGGAGCAGGGCGAGGCTTTGCGGTCGTCGCCGATGAGGTTAGAAACCTGTCCAAACGCGTACAGGAGGCCACCGAAGAGGTCCAAAAGAATATTGCCACCATCAGCAGCTCCACAACCACTATGGGTGAATCGAGCACGAAGGCGCGAAATCGGGCAGAAGGTGCAGAAGCCGTCACCCAAAAACTGGCCACGATCTTGAAGAGCCTGAGCGGAATCGCCGGCACCTTGTCCATTGAAGCGGGCACGGGCGATCATGAGCTCTTTGTGGCCAATATCCTGGAACAAGCGAGTCTGCCGGTATCCACCCCGCGTGCGGAGGAGCTCCCCGACCATCATCACTGTGCCTGTGGCCAGTGGTACGATACCTTGGGCCAGGAGCAGCTCGGCAACCGCCCGGAGTTTCGGGCAATCGCGACGCTGCACCAGGATCTCCACCTTGCCGGGAAACAGTTCCTTACTGCTTTGATCCAGAGCGACGCACAGCAACAGCAACAAAGCCGAAACGTACTGAAGGAGATGGAAAGTAGCGTGATTACTGCGCTGAAAAGTGTAAAAGATGGCCTGAGACTTGGACGATGATGGATGGGCGTTATCCTGTTTGGTTAATAAGGGTCAATATGTCAGAAATTTATTTGTGGTTGCGCCTATTGGAAACCAGTGGATGGATCTAAACCAACGTATTTGCTGGGATTAACAATTGCCGCTCGCCAATATCACGAGAGATGTTGGGTCCGGGCGAACAAGAAACTGTACAAGTTTCGGTAGTAACTAAGTTTCATAAATTCAATGTCCGAAAACAGGGAGGGTTAAAGGTGCGATATTATAACGGTCAATGGTGCTTGTATTTCATATTTTCAGAAGCGTGTTCGCCAATAGTGGGCAACAGTAGTCCAGTGCTGATGCGCACAGGCAGCGTAACGGAGTGAGAGAGCCCTATGTGCAATAGCTTGGTATTGGTATGGCTGTGTAGATATCCAGGGTCTGGGCATGGCTACCATTTCCTGCATCTGTTACGGCCGACTACACACTTTTTGGGTATTATTATAACGCAATTATCTATGCAGGATAGAACGATCTTATGATTACCACACATGTGGATACCGATCTAGGCATGCTGCTACCTTTTAGAGCAGAGATAGATCTGGCGTCCTACTTAGAGATCCTGATTGCCGGATTTCAGACCTCTATGGCCTTTAGCGATAGCCAGATTTGCACTGAGGGGCGAGGTTCGGCAGTTATTTATTCGGCAGATCGCAACGATAGTGGACACCCATACCTCTTTGAAGGTTGTGACACGGCTCACCAAATTCTATATTTTACTCCGCTTCGCAGAAATCTGTTGGGTGATGAGGTCTATCGACAGGCGTTATTTGTTATTGAACATAGTGGACATATAAGCATGGGGCTGTCGAGTTTTCAGAATCGACATCACGGGCAGGATTGTTTTTTGCCGCGTGGCCCAATCTATCAGAGAAAAACGCGGAGAGATAGGCGCGTCTTGATAGATGGACTCATTTTCCTGCGGCGGCGGGACGGGAGATCGACAATCGCTAGGTTGCACGATTTTAGTCCATCCGGAGCCAGTTTTTATACGGATGAAGCTTTTGTTTTTGGAGAAACGCTTTTGGCTGAATTTGAGATACCTGACTGCGGCGTTTGCGAAACTGTCGTTACCGTTGTTCGCCGAGATATCCTGTCTCTTGGGAATCCGTATCGCTTTGTTGTCGGAGTAAAAATGCAACTAACATCCGCTCAACGCAAAAAAGCTGAACAACTATATCTTTGCAAGAAGGCAGAATCTATGAAGCGAATTGTGGACTCCGCCCGCTCCAGCATTGGTTAACCGTGATTCAAGAAAGCGGACGGATATCTGATGGGTTGAGGAGCAGGGATTCTCCGTATGGCTTCGGAGCGACGCATCGTTCTGGAGTTCTGTGCTTGCGCGATGCTTCCGGTCGAATTTTCGGGGAGATAGCTGGGCATATCGATTAAATCCTTGCTGAAGAATGGTTCCGTTTGCATGCCGGTTTTTTATGAACGCATTGGGGATAAGTTTTTGGGCAAACCAGGATGGAAGCCCAAGGTATTCTGGGAAAAGGGTGATGGCGGATTGCCTGGCGCGCATTCCATGGAGTGTTTTTCGGCGTTTACGGCGCATGTGGCGATGGACAAGCATGGGAAGGAAGCACTGGTAGGGGCAGCGCACTATTGATCACTCACGCTGCCCGCAAATCTGTCTCGAACTCGTCCGGGCGCGACCAGCGAGCCACAGTGGACAAATCTTGCACCAGGCGAAAATCCTCATCCTGCCATACGTCTTCAGTGTCATCGAACAAAGAAACGAAAGTCAGCCTTGGCTGCACCATCTTGAGGTAACCCAGGTCTTGAACCTCCCCATGGCTAAAACCAGGGGATTCCCGTTCTCGTTACGCTGCGGCAAACGCCGCAGCTTGGCTTATCGGGTTTGGGGCCGGTTCATGCGGCCCGCCCCCTGGAACCTCAAGGACCAACGGGCAGCACAGCCCATACCAATCCCGGATATTCATCGCGGCGTTGGCATCGGCGTGCGCCTTATGTCCACACCGGGTGCAGACGTAGGCATGTTTATGACGTTTGTTTAACGCGCCACAACGATGACAGCTTTTACTGGTGTAGTGGGGACGTACCTTGTCCACCGCTACGCCAGAGGCCAAGGCCTTGTAGCGCACAAACGTCTCCAGCTGATAAAACGGCCAATAGTCTCGATTTTGTCCTGCATCCGACTTGGTTTGTTTCCGCTGCTTCGTGGTCTGTCGAATGCTGGACAAATCCTCGAATCGGATTCCCGCCCCAAGGCGAACGGCCATCGCCACCAGTTCCTTGCTGATGCAATGGTTGATATGCGTGACAATGCGCCGTTCGCGGTTTTCGAGTTTCCTGACCGCCATATGTTTCCCAAGACTTTGCAGTTTCTTCCGGCGCTCAGCAAAAACCCGGCGTATGTGCCGTATCCTTGCCGCCTTCCAAAAGACCACTGGCCCGTCTGGAGTCGCCGCCGCCATCGGCACATTCTATCCTCTGTCCACGCCAATCCAGCGGCCCGTACTCGCGGCGTCGGGAACCTCCATCGACACCGAAATCAAGGCGTACCAGATCCCACGGCGGGATTGAGAGAGTTTGATGCTTTCGGCTTTGGCCTTCCCATCCAGCAACGCTTCCAACAAACGCTGGTGCGAGGCAACATGAACCTGTAGCGGGACCCGCTTCTTGATTCCACGCAGCAAGCCAAATGAGACGCTGAACGTATTGCCCACACGGTGCAGCGTCCAGTTCTGGTTGTTGGTTTCCAGAGGAAGCCGCCGAAACCGTTTGGTCTTGGTTTTGGCGTTAGCGTTACGGATGGTTTGGTTGATCCAGGCGCTGCCGATCTCCACATCGGCAAAACTCTTGCTGGTGAGCTTGCGACGTTCTTCCTTGGGTAGCGCCAGGATGCGATTGGCAACGTCTGTGTTTATCCGCTCAAGACGCACAAACTCCTCCGCCTTGGCTTGGTTCAGGCGTAGAAAGGGGAGCTTGATGGTCTTGACCAGTGTTGCCACATGCTTAGCATAGCAATACTACAAGGCATTGCAAGATGTGCGGCTCATATCCCCATGCCTAAAGGCAGGGGCTTTACGCCGCATCATGGTAAAACTTCAGGTCTGATGGGTTTTCAATTTCATCGACCAGCTTGCACAGAAACAGATTGACCAGCTTGTCGAAGGCGTTTTCACGGCCGGACACATTGTCTTGGCGCAGGATGGTGGCGAACTCGTGATACTTCTTCTGCTGATCACTGGCCGAGATGGCGTGCAAATCCGCTACCGAATATTTGTCCTTGCCGATATGGTATGGCTGAATGTTTTCTTCAAAAATTCCCTTGGTTGTGTAATCGAGCTTGCAGGTATCGCGCCAAACGGCATGGCGATCTTTCACGTCCGTTGCCGACTTGAAGCTCTTGAAAAGTGGGTTATCAGCAAGATATTTGTCATTGTCGCGGTGCGCGATGATGTGGCTGGTGTAGTTGACCGTGCCCGCATCCAAATCCGAGGTGTAAAGACATAGAAACCGGGTTTCGCTGATTTGCTGCGCGTAGCTGAATAGCTGATCGCCATCCTGCAGGGTTTTGTTCCAGGTGCGTTTGAATTCGGTCCCGACTGTCTTGCATTCAATGATCAGCAAGGGCCTGGCTTCGTTGTCCTTGACCAGAATGTCGGCGCACCCGCCGCTGGCACCGCGACCCAGTTTCCACTTGGGCTCTAGTTCAATGTGCTCAGGCTTATAGCCCTTTTCCAACAGACGGTGTACGCATTCGAGCACAACGAAATTTTCGTTGGCGTCGAAGTTGCAGGTTTGCCGCTCATTGATGATCAAACCTGCCGCCTCCGGATAATGGATTTCCTTCTTGGCGAAGTTCACCTCGAGGACGGCTGAGCCGAACAGCTTGCGATGAATCGCGCCTTTCTTCTCGAAACCGAGCGCATTAAGCAGGTCGGCCAGATTATCTTGGGTCAGCATCAGTTTCTTATCTCTTTGTCAGCCATCAAGGCGCTGCTTTGGGAACCGAATTGCCAGCGGTGTCATCTTTTCAAGGACGATCAAGTAGCAGCCTATACGGTTGCCATCGCTCGGCTTCGTGCCTGTTCCGCTTCGGCTTTATCAAGCGCCTGTTCGTACTGCCTCGACTCCTGTAACTTCCGCAGGTCCTCGCGCAATTCCTCCGCTCCCAGGAGTTGTCCGCTGCGCTGGTCGTTCTGGATGAGGACGATGAGCGGTTCGGCAGGGAAATACTCCAGGAAGATTTCCGCCCCCTGCGTGAGGATGCTTTTCGCGTCCCGTCGGAATTCCTCGATATCGGTGTAGGGCGTGTCGATCACGAAAACGGCTGCATCGCTTTCCTTCGCCCCTGTTGCGATATTGTCGATTGCATGCTTTCCGATGGTGCGGATGTCGAGGGCTGGGAACCGCTCGGGTAGGCGCTGAATCCAGGTCTCGGCCTGGCCGCGCCGTGTGCCGATGGCGAGGATAACGGTGATGGTCATCGTAAATTGCTGTCCCAGGGGTTGATAATCGGTAATTCGGGGAATTGAAAATCGGATGTGTTCCGGGTGACCAGTGCGAGATGATGGGCCATGGCGGTTGCCGCCAACAGGCTGTCAATCGTTGGTAATGGACGATCGGCGATTCCACACAGGTTGCCCCAAACGTCGGCGACATGCCGATCCACGGACAGAAGATGGGAACCCAGCCAGGGAAGCAGGGTGATTTCCAGCCAATCAGAGAGTTCTTTCTGTTTTTCTGGGTCTTTTACCCTGGAGATGCCCCGACGGATTTCCCCTGTCGTCAGCACGCTGAGGTACAGCTGATCGTCATCGACCGCTTCGAACCATTGCAGCAATTTCGGCTCAGGCCGTTTACGGCGTAATTCGGACACGATATTGGTGTCCAGCAAATAGCCGCCGACGGTCACCACTCGATATCCCGAACGGTTGTCTGTTCGCGGTGCAGATCCAGCTGGGTATCTGGACCGCTACGGACGATCTCCACGAAGCTCCGCCGGTTCGGTTGGAGCCGACGGTAGGTTTCTACGGAGAGCATCACCACTGCCGGTTCGCCACGCACGCTGATGGTTTGCGGACCCTCCGACTGGGCGCGGCGAACTAGCTGGCTGAATTTTGCTTTGGCGTCTTGCAATGCCCAAACTGGCATCGTTGATCTCCTATCTAGTCTGACTGGTCATTATAACGGCCATTCCTTTTTTGGCACAAGGGGATGTCGGAGCATTCTCCTCTATCTTCACCCCCTCTCGCTATACCAAAACGAAGCAAGCGTTTTGGGAGCAGCATCATGTCGGGATCCGAGGTGTTGGCCAACGTCAAGCTGGTAGGGCGATATGCCGAGCGCATCGAGGCGGAGGCGCAGGAGCGCGGGGTGTCGCGTCCGGCGCTCATTGCCGACTACGCCATGCGGGGCATGGATGCCGCGCAGTCCGTGGAGGATGTGGAGGCGCGGGCGATGGAGCGGCGTCTGTCGGCGACCCTGCTGGCCATGCGGGGGGAGGTTGAGCGGCTGCAGGAATCGGTCGACCACTTGGTGGCGCATTTCGGTCTGGAAGCTTCCGAGGAGGGTTTCCATGTCTAGCCCTGTCCCTGAGGGCGGTAATTCTCCTGCGATGGGCGTGCCGCCGTCCGCCCCACTGCGTAGGGCAAAACTGCCGTCCGCAGGACCCGTAGCCCTGCCGTCCGCAGGACCCGATAAGCCGGTGTACGCCAGTAGTGTCAAGCTGGTTGGTCCTTATGCGCAGCGGATTCGCGACGAGGTTCGGCAGGGTCAGGCGCGGTCCATCAACCAGTTGGTTGCGAAGTACGCGGTGTTGGGGATGGAGCTATCCCGTGCGCCGGATGCTTCCTTGCGGGCGTTGGAGATGCGGCTTTTGGGTGGGCAGGAAAAGCTACTCGATCGCATCGATGGGGTACAGGCGGAGGTGGATACGCTCACGGCCATGTTCGATCTGTTTACGAAGCTCATGCTGTTGCACTTACCGGAGCCGGTGCTGGATGAGGCGGAGGCTGTGCAGTCGTCGGCGCTGACGCGCTACGAGCGGTTTTTGCGGCAGGTGGCAGCCCAGGGGTTTGATGCGAACCGTCCGCGGGCTTTGCGCCGGATTGCGAAGCTCCTGACGGAGCGTATGGATGCAGAGGCGAAGGAGGCGGGCAGATGAGCGAGTCTCTACCTGGTGCAGCCCTCCTGCCGCCCGCAGGTCCCGTGCCGGGCGCAGCCCTGCACGCCATCGACAAGGCCAAGGCGGAGGCGCATGCGCGGCTTATCGAGCAGATGCGACGTATCCTGGGAGAGGATATCTGCAAGGCCTTTGAGGATCCCAAGGTAGTTGAGATTCTGCTCAACGATAATGGGGAGGTTCTGGTAGAGCGGCATGGGGAAGGGATTACGCCGTTGACCACCATGCCCGCGGCCAAGGCGCTCAATCTCTTGGGGCTCATGGCGTCTTATCGGGAGACGGTGGTGGATCGTGCGCATCCCATTGTGGAGGGCGCGATGCCGCCCGAGTTTCTGCTGGCGCGGTTTGCGGGGTGTATTCCGCCGCTCACGCCGGCGCCGACTTTTGCTATACGTTTGCCGGCGCGGTCGATTTTTACGGTGGAAGATTACGTGTCGCGGGGGATTTTGACGGACGCGCAGTACGAAAAGATAACTACGGCGATTCGGGATCGGAAGAACATTGTCGTGAGTGGCGGGACGGGCAGCGGCAAAACCACCCTACTCAACGCCTGTTCCGATTACGTGGCTCGCATTTCCGGTCTTGATCAGCGCATTGTCATCATCGAGGACACGCGGGAGATACAATGCAACGCGCCGAACGTCGTGCAGATGCTCACCGATCCCGATTCCGGTATCGACATGACCCGTCTGCTCAAGCTCACCCTGCGGTATCGTCCCGACCGGATTTTTGTGGGTGAAGTGAGAGATCGTTCAGCTTTGGCATTGCTAAAAGCCTGGGGAACAGGTCACCCAGGTGGTTTGGCGACCTTGCACGCCAATGACGCGGAAGGCGCGCTCACTCGCCTCGACCAGCTCTGCCAGGAAGCTGGTGTTCCGTCTCAGAGGCATCTGATCGAAGAAGCCGTCGACGTCGTCGTGCAGATTGCCCGCGATCCCAATCATCCTGCCGGTCGTCGGATCACCGAGATTCGCTTTTTCGACTGAATATCGTATCCCGTTTTGGCTTGGCTATACCAAGGCAAGAATCGGTTTTTGGAGGCAGCATGTACCAGTTCGTCGTCCCCCCAGAAAATGTGAATCCTCCCGCCGTTGTGGCGCCAGCGCCGGTATCGCCAGGTCCCGATCTGTCCGGCTACCGGAAAAGTCTCGAGGTGCAGCCGGTGTTGGCGCAGCACGGCTTTGGGGTGGCGCATCGCAGCGATCGCCTGCAGCGCGGCACCGTAAATTTCCTGCAGGCGCTGCGGGAGACTTTGCCGACGGGGTGGACGGTGTACACCAAGCCCGGGGTGACGCTCGATCTCCCGGTGGTCGTTACGGGTTCCATGACCCGGGAGCGGTGGACGCTGGCATTGAAGGAGGAGATCCAGCAGGCGGGCTTGCATGGAGCCTTGTGGTGGGATCAGCAGACCTTGACCCTGTGGACGCCGCCGCCTGTGCCGGTGTCCTTGCCGTCGGCTGCTCCGAAGGCCTCGCCGAAGGCTCCGCCGAAGGCTTCGCCTGAAGTCACACCTGCGCCCAATCTGGGCGGGTATCGGAAAGCAGAGCTGTCGCCCGCAAGGCCCCCTGCGGGGAGCATATTGCCGGCCGCAGCCCTGCCGTCCGCAGGACCGCTGCCGTCCGCAGGACCGCTGCGCGGGGCAGGACTGGCGTCCGCAGAACCCGCGAATCTTACGGCGCAGCCGGTTTTCGTGCTCACCAAGGGGCGGCTCATTTTGACGGAGTTGCAGAAGTGGGCCGCGCAATCGGACTGGACGGTGGTGTGGCAGGTGCCGGAAGACTGGATGGTGCCGAACACGACGACCTTCACTGGGGATTTCCAGCAGGCGGTGACGCAGGTCGTGCAGGCGCTGGCCGCCAACGGGGCCAATATTCATGCGGTTTTCCACACGGCGAATAATACCGTGGTGATCGATGGTGCTGGGGGTGGGGAATGACTTCTGATCCTCGGGCAAAAAAGATAATGGTTCCATGGGAAATTCAGGCGAGCGCTGTATTTAACGCCGTAATGGGTGTGTTTCCGCTCCTGGAAATGAAGCCGGCGGAAACGGAACACTTGTTGAGGTGGGTAGCGCGGCGCGACCGGGCAACGCTACGGGCAGTGCGGGCGAAGGAGACCCGCCAGCGAATTCCAGAGGGGCCTGGCGGATATTGGTCTCGCTGGTACCAGCGATCTGGCAAGGCGTACCGTCCTCATCGCTTGGACGAGGTTTTTGTCGAGTGGATGTCCTCCGTATGGATCGAGGAGAACGAGCCTGGATATCTGATGGTGATCTCATCTGGGCCGTTCGGCGGGCTATGCGCCGTGTTCTGGAACGATAGTCTCATTTCCGAGGAAGAATATATGCCGTTTCAGACCCTGGAAGAGGCGAAAACATGGGTCAAACGCAGACTCGAAAATCGTCAGGGAAAATCCCTGGGGAAAGCCTGACGCATTTTCAGGACCACATAATCGACAGGCGGTCGGTACTGTGCCTGAAGAAATGCCTGGTCGATATAGAGGGTTTTTGTATCGACGAGGTGGCGCAGGGTGGGAGATCCGCCACGTGCGGGGTTCCTATATATGGCCTTTATGATTCTGGGATCGCCTTGGGTGCGAATCCATATATCATCAAGCGTTCGAACTCGGGAGTCGAACCAGAAACGAAGCCAGACTGGGCGCAAGAGCTGTCCTTTTTTCTTTATCACCGGGGCCCACTCCTTCCATGCGAGGAAGATATAAGGCACCTCCCATTCCTGGAGGTTGCCGCGGCTCCAGAGGCGGGAATGATCTGCTTCCTTGATGACGGCAATGAAGTCGTCGACATCCATATAGCCGTTGAGAAGCTTGCGCATATGGGCGTAGTGGGTTTGCCAGTGCTCGAAAAAATCGGCGCGAAGAGCCCGACCGCGTGCCGTGTCTACTGGCACATCGTGGAGAAACACGTACTTGTGATCCGCACGGTTGCGCAACGGGCATGGCGGCGGATTCGCATCACGTGGATGAGAAAAAATCTGATCGTGAAGAGGCCGGTCATTTCCCACAACGATCATTGGCTCCAGGCATCCGGGACAACGCGCTCTTGGGCGGTTTTGATGGCGGCTCTGGGGATCCAATTTTGGACCAAATTCCGCCGTATACGTTTGGACGGTGACCTCTTTTTTGACGTTGTACGGGTGAAGCGCTGTTTTCATGGGAGCAACCCCTTTCTCAAGTATCCGGACCTGGAACTTCAAAGATACAAGAGACCACAGTCTCCCGCCATTTTACGCCAGGGTTACACATGCTCGCCTGCGTAGCCGAAGCCGCCACCGCTTATCATGTCCCAATCCCCATAATCGAGCGGGTACTGGCGTCGGTCTCCCGCTCTGCGGGATCTTCGCCCTCCGCGGGAGTTGGTCCCATGGGAATTCCTGGTCAATGGCTGCCGGTGCTCGCAGCATACGGATTCTCGTTGCAAGACGTGCGCAAGGACCCCTGCTGGGGCATCGCGGCCGGCGCGTGGATCCTGGCGGTGGAGCGAATGTACGCGGGCGGCGGAAATGGAGTCTCCGCGCGTGGGCATTTCGTCTATCCTGGCGTGTTACCTTCCATTCCAACGCGATATGTGCAGTGGGCGAATCGGGCTTCTGCGTCCACCGGGGTTCCTGCGGCGTTGATTCTTGCCGTGGCGGCTCAGGAGTCGGGATTCAATCCCGATGCGGTGAGCCCCAAAGGAGCGCAGGGACTCATGCAGTTCATGCCGGGGACCTGGGACCGATTCGGGGAGGGCAGCCCTTTTGATCCCAAGGCCGCCATCTTCGCCGGCGCCCGGTATCTGCGTTACCTCGCTGGAAAACTCGGTAGTTGGAAACTCGCCATTGCGGGCTATAACGCTGGTGGTCAGGCGGTGGTGAATGCGGGGTATCGGGTCCCGCCGTTTCGGCAGACCCAGCGATACGTTCCGGCGGTGCTTGCGCGGTACCAGTATTTCCAGTCGCGGGTCGCGGGTTCCGAGTCGCGGGCCAAATAAACCAGGTTGCGAACCAGTCTGCACCGCTGCACGGCTGCACGGTGCAACCGCTGCACGGCGCAACCGCTGCACGGCGCAGGCGTGCCGCCGACAGGTGCTGCACACGGCAAGTGCTGCGCACGGCAGGTGCTGCACACGGCAGGTGCTCCCTGCATGGGACCCAACTGACCCGCGGCCTGCGACTTCCTTTACCGTCTGTAGGACCTGCAGGGATGGTTTCTCCCATATCGCAAAACCGCTTTGCTATACCAAGGCAAGATTGTCCTTTTGGGGTGTTTGCTCATGCGTCGTGTGCTGCGTGCGGTAGGGATGGCGGTTCCCGTGTTGCTTTCTGGCTGTGCGACTTTCCATCAAGTGCACGAGATGCAGGACAGCGCAGAGCAGTCCGTCCGGTCGGCTCGTCTTCCAAGCAGTCCTCCGGTGGTGAGTACGGTAACCACCCCCTATCTGCTGGGGGACGAAGTACAGGTTCGTCATCGCGTCCCGTCGTTGTTGCGCCAAAAAATCACCCTGGTTTCTTCTGCTCCTCTGACGCTTCGGCAAATCGCCGGGAAAATCACGGAGATTTCCGGCATTCCGGTGCATGTTGAGGATTTTTCGCAAGGTTCTGCGCCCGGTCGTCCAGGAACGTTTTTGCCGCCGTTGCCTAGCCAGACCGGATCTGGTATCGGGCTTGCTTCGGGCTCGCATTCTGCTTTGGCAATTCCTCTGAACTGGTCGGGCAGTCTCTCTGGGTTGCTGGATATGGTGACCGCAAAGAACGGTGTTTGGTGGAATTACCGAAACGGTGCCATCCGCATTTTCAAGACCGAAACGCGGACGTTCTCGTTACCGGCTCTGGATTGGGCCACCAATTCTTCGGGTTCTATTGTTGCCTCCGCTGGCGCGGACAGCAACAGTTCTGGATCTTCTGGTAGCTTGGTTGGTGGAATCGGCGAATCTACCGGCGGTTCCAGTGGTAACAATAACGGGAACACGTCTACCGGCATGACCAGTATCACGAACACCTCGAAGATCGACGTTTGGAAAAATCTGAGTAAGGTGGCGCAGACGGTCGCGGGTGGCGGGCAGGTGGTAGTCGATGCTTCCACAGGTACGGTTACGGTCACCGGTACCCCTCCGGAGGTTCGCCGGGTGCGGGATTGGGTGCAAGGACTGGCGCGTCAGTTGCAGCGTCAGGTGGCGATTACCGTGCACGTCTACAACGTCAATCTCAACAACGAGCAAAACTACGGGCTTAACCTGAGTGGCGCGTTCCAGTCTCTGGGCAGGCAATATGGCGTTACCTTGCAAGGGGTTGCTCCGCCGTCTGTGTCTTCCGGTGGCCCGGCACCCTTGTCTTTGGGTGCGAACATCCTGAGTTCGGCAACGGGTGCGCTGGGGCAATGGCAAGGCAGCAGCATTGCCGTGCAGGCGCTGGCGACTTTGGGTCACGTCACCCAAGTGTTCAGCCGGTCTGCGATTTCGTTGAACGGCGAACCAACGCCGATTCAGGTGGCGCAGCAGACGGGTTATCTGGCGGAGAGCAGCAATACCACCACGGCAAATGTGGGCACGACCAGTGGCCTGATTCCTGGGACCGTGACCACGGGTTTTACGGCGATGTTTCTGCCGAAGATCGTCGACGGACGGATCCTGTTGGGCATGAATATGACCATCAGCAATCTGGTGGGCATCCAGACGATCAGCAGCGGGGGCAGCAGTATCCAGGTGCCGACGGTGGATAGCAGTACGTTCCAGCAGTCGGTCAAGCTGAAGCCTGGGCAGACCTTGTTGTTGACCGGGTATTCCCAGAGTCAGGGGAGCACTACCCACAATGGGGTAGGCAGTCCTTATTTCCCGCTCCTCGGTGGTGGTGCGGATGCGTCCCTGTCCAGGCAGATGATTGCCATTGTGATCACGGCGAGGATTCTCTGATGCCCGTATTGCTCAAGATTCCGGGAGACAAGCGGGTGTTTGCCGCAGGTCTCTATTGGCGGCACGAAGATCGCAAGCCATCGCGCAAAGATCTTCTGGCCGGAAGCCGGGGGAAGGATTTTTGGGTGGTTCAGAGGAGGACGCAGAGCCGCTCCCTGCAAAGCGGGTTCTCGCGGCCACTCTTGGGTTCGGATTTTCTGGTTGGCGCTCCGAAGAAATTACCGCTGGAAAGAGCATACCGTGGCACGGTGTATTCCCTGGCGGCAGCGGTGGCAGACGTGATCCAGGAGCCGTGGCTGGGGATTTTTGACCTGGGCAATGGCTTGTATTGGTACATTGCAGTTCGCGATAGCTACGAAATCTTGCCCGATGGCGATGCCGTGGGTGATTGGGAGGCGGTAGACGCTTTACGTCGTCAGCATGCGGCGTATGGTGAGCCTACTACCTTCAAAGACGGCGGCTTGGAGCAGATTGCCGAGATTTTGAAGCGGGGCCCCAAGATACGTCCGCTGGTGGATGTGCGCAAAAATCCGGTCTTGCCGGTCATTGTCTGGGGCGGGATAACAACGACTGTTGTCGTCGGTGGCATGGTGGCCTGGCATGTTCACGAGGTCCAGGTGCAGAAAGAACGGCTTGCCGCGGAAGAGCGGCGGCTTGCCATCGAGCGCGCCATCGAAGCGCGCCGTGCGGCGAGCGCGGTGCTGCCTTGGGCAGCGCAACCGCTCCCTTCGGACTTCGTTCGCGCGTGTACTTCAGCCTTGGAGAAAGTATCCCCTTCCGATTTGGGCTGGCTGCTCAAGAGCACCCTATGCGAACCCGCGAATGGGCGTGTGGTCCTGCAAAACACGTGGGAGATTGGTCCTTCCGCTACGGCTTTGGATGCCCCTGACGGGGTTTTGGCGGATCAGGGGCAGGAAATACTCTCTCACGAATCGGTTGGGCGTGTTGCTCCGTCCCGTGACGGGAATGTCTTGCCCGAGGCATTGGCCGAGCGGAAAATCTACGGGTTATCGCAGGCCCTTTCCTTGAAAGTCCGTCTGTCGGCTGCACAACCCAATGTGCCGCGCCCGCTTCCTGGGGCCAAATCTTCTCCCCCCAAGCCGCCTGCGCATCCCTGGACTCATCTGGCATTTTCGGTATCTGGAGATCTATCCCATTGGGGATCCCCGCGCGACTGGAATATACCTGGCCTGCGATTTTTGAGTCTGACCTTTTCGCCTTCCAAAACCGGCGACATACAGATCAAGGCGTTGGGCAATTTGTATGTATTGCGGGCGAATGCGGCCAGGGAGCCCGTTCCTGAAACCAGGATCCTGCCAAAGCCAGGCATTCCGGCCCATTTTTCTGTGCGTAAGTGAGGACGATCATGTCGCAACGTGTTTTTACCCATTCAGAGGTAGCGGTGATGCGCATCGTTAAGGGTGTCCCTCTGGTCCTGGCGGTTTCCGCCGCGATTTGTTGTGGTATGGCGGGCATAGAGGCGTGGGCCGGCCCTATGCCTTCGTCTGTGCCTGTTTCATCTGCCTCATCCTCGCCCGAAACTTCGTCCGTCTCCGACGGCGGCGACTCAACTTCCGTGACCTTGGCGGCACTGGCTCGGGCCCAGAATGAGGCGGCGCTCCTGCGGGTGCAGCTGGATATCGCCAAGCTCAAGGAAGAAATCCGCAAGGCGAAAGAGGGGAAAAGTACCGGCGAGAACGCTTCTGCCCCGAAGCCCTACCTGTCTTCGGGGTTTCCGGCTGGACAGGCTACCTTGGATGGCGCCATGGACAAGGCGCGCAAAACGGGCATGCCCAAAGTCCTCAGTATTTATGGCAAGGGCGATGGCCAGGATGTAGCGGAGCTTGCTCTGCCCAATGGCGGGACGGTACTGGTCCACTCTGGGATGAATCTCGCCCCCTATGGCCGGGTTGAGCGTGTTTCCGGCAACGGCGTGTACTTTTCTGCTCACGGAAAGCGGCGGGTTCTGCCGATTGCGGTTTCTGGTGGGGCCATTGCCAACGTGTCTGATTTGGGCAATACGTTTGCCACACCTGGCGCGATTCCGACTTTGAATCCGCCTGCGCCGATAACGTCTGCCCCACGGAACTTCGGGCCGCCGCCCTCGAATGTCTCGTCTGTGCCCCCGATGCTACCTGGCAAGGGAGATTGAGCCATGGCCGGTTTCTCTGTGGGTGGCAGCCCGTTGGGTAGGCGTTCTCCGGAAAAACCGGAGCCCTCTGCGCCTACCTTTGAGGAGATCCTGGCGACTCATCCGTTCCCGGAGTCGGCCAAAGAATATGCAGTGGTGGACGGTAGTCGCCTGTATGTGCTGCGTGGCCGCCAGGGGACTCCGGTCATTCAATCCTGGCGGGCAGAAATGGCGCGCGCAGGGTTCCCGGTCGAGGTGACGGAATGCGACATGGAAGTCCTCGATCAGGTGCGGCAAACCACATCCCATGCTTCTGAAGCGAATCTCTCGGCCATTCGTCAGGTGCGCCGCATCGTGGCGCAGGCGGTCTCGGAAAAGGCCAGCGACATCCATTTTTCGCTCCACGGGGAAGACGGAAAAGGCTATTTGTCGGTGCAGTTTCGCGTGCGTGGCACGGTAGAGGATCGATTGCAGTTCCCCTATTCCGAGGGATCCCAGATGATCCGCGCCATGTTCCAGGGCATGGCGGCGGTGACCGATGCCTCGTTTCGTGAGACGGAAGATCAGCATGCCGTCATTGTGAACCCCGCGCTCCTGCGCACGGATTCTGGAGAGGATTTGGGGCTTTCTGGTATCCGTCTGGCTCGGGCGCCTCTGTACGACGGCATGAACCTGGCGGCACGACTTCTGTACCGCCTGGAAAAGCCGCGCGAGGATGCCGACCTTCTGGCCCAGTTGGGGTATTCTGGCCGTCAGCGGCGCATTCTGTATCGGCTTGCCCGGCAAACCATGGGGATCAATCCGTTCACCGGGCCCACCGGGTCCGGCAAGTCTACGACCTTGGCGCAAATGATCCACAGCATTCTGCGGATGCGTCATGGGGTGCGCATTATCACCATCGAAGATCCTGTGGAATACGTCTTCGACAGCGACTTCGTCTGGCAATACCGCATTGCCAACGCGAACACCGACGAAGAAAAAAACCGGGCTTTCTCCGGCAAGCTGAAAACGGCTTTGCGTCAAGATCCGGACATCATCATGGTCGGCGAAATTCGTGGTCTCGAGGTGGCCAAGGAGGCCATCAATGCGTCCATTACGGGGCACCAGGTCTGGACGACGCTCCACGTCTCCGATCCGTTCATGATCATCCAGCGTTTGGTCGCCATGGGGGTGGACGGCTTTTATCTTCAGGATCCCAAGATGCTCTCGTCGCTCATTGCGCAACGCTTGGTGAAAACCTTGTGCCCGCATTGTTCTATCCCGGTGGACGATCGTTTGGCTCTGGAGCAGGGGGTGGACCCTGAGGACTGGGCCAAGCTCAAAACCTGGGCAACCCCGGAGTTTCCCATGGAAGGGGTTCGCCTCAAGGGTCCAGGTTGTGCGCATTGCCGGGGCACGGGCATTTCTGGTCGAACCGTCGTGTCGCAGGTGATTCCCACCGACGAGGAATTGCTCATCACCATGGTGAACGAGGGCCCGATGCCGGCGCGCCGGAAATACCTGGCCAATCCCGATGCCGAGTTGCCCATGGAAGCGCATGCGGTGCTCAAAATCCTCTCGGGCAAAACCGATCCACGGTTTGTCGCGGAGATGCTTGGACCAATTGAGGAAAGACCGAGAGATCTCCGGGCTTTCACTCTGGAGGATCTTTGATGGCCCCGGTGTGGCTGGAGGACGGTCTGCGGACACTGGCCCGGAAAAGCTGGGGTACCAAGAAGGAGGATATTTGATGGCGATGGATTGGCTGGAGGATGGTCTGCGGGCACTGGCCCGGAAAAGCTGGGGTACCAAGAAAAGGGCTGCTTTTTACCGGCGTCTGGCGGTTTTCATCGATAACGGGATGCCTCCAAGGCAGGCCGTGCGAAGGCTGTTGAGCCAGATCGAGGGGCGGTATTCCAATCCAGACAGTTTTTTTGCATCCATGGATGTGGATCGGCTGGCGCTGACGGAAATCCACGATCGTTTGGCCAACGGCGAGCTGTTTTCCCAATCCATCGTCGGCTGGGCCCCGGCGTCCGAACTGGCCGTGCTCCGGGCGGGCGAGGGGGCCGGCGAACTGCCGGATGCGCTGCGCAGCGTGCTTGCCAGCAGCAACATTGTGGCCAAGGTAATTACGCGGGTCGTTTTCTCCCTGGTTGAGCCGGCGGTCATGTCCTTGCTGCTGTTGTACTTGCTATACATCATTGGGACCAAGATGGTGCCGCCCATTGCCCAGATTGCGTCGCCATCGACCTGGCCTTTCTTGGCAAAGCTGATGGTGCCTCTCGGGTCCATGGCGACGAGCCCGATTTTCTATGCCGTTTTGCTGTTGCTGTTCTTCGGGGGTATAGCCGCTTTCATCTCTTTGCCGAGATGGTCTGGTCGATCCCGTGTGTGGGTTGAGAACGTTCCGCCGTGGAGCATTTACCGTCGATTGCAGGGTGCGCAATGGATGTTGGCGTTTTCCAAGTTGTCTCGCGCAGGGATACCGCAAGCCGAAGCCTTGCAGTTACAGGCAGAGATGGCGTCGCCGTGGATGGCCGAACGCTTGCGGGATGCCATGATTCGCGTGAAGAACGGATCCGAGATCGGGAAGGCTTTTATCGACAGTGGTTACGGTTTCCCCGATCGCATCGTGGCCGACGATCTGTCGGCCTTTTCCGGTTCGCCAACTTTTCCGTTGCTGGTGGAAAAGCTGGCAAGGGAATGGCTGGAAGAAACGGAGAGCAAGATTCAGGGTTTGGTCACGGTAATCACCATCGGGGCAACCCTGGGTGTAAACGGCGTGTTTCTCATCGCTGTGGTAGGCATGACGCAGTTGCAGAACCTGTTGACGGCGGCAGCACATTGAGTCTCTGGTTTTTTTCTCAACGAGGAGGTTTTAGGTTATGAATCCAGTGACGATGATCTTCATCGCCATTGTCGTCGTGGTCTTTGTGATCGCCGGCGTCGTGGCGGGTATCTTTCTGCTTCACGGTAGTGAGTCCAGTGCGTTTACTCAGGACATCACCACCATACAGGGTGCGGTAAACAGCGTTTTTGGTGTTCAGGGGAACTATTCCGGGGTATCCACTTCTGGCGTGATCCCCAAGTCGCTCCAAGGATCGACTCCGGTGGGCGGTACTTTTGCCGTGGCCTCGGGCAGTGCGGGTCTTCCCTCCTATGAGTATCAGATCGAAGCCAACAACATCAACATCAGTCCGTCTATCTGTCGTCAGATCGTGTCGCAGGTGGATACGGTTTCGACCTTGGTCAATGGGACGGCGGTCGGTAACAGCAATGCTACGCCGACCGGCGCGCAGGCTTCTTCGGCTTGCGCCAATGGGGCGACTTCTCTGGCTTTCGTGTTCAGCAACGGTCAGTAAGGTCGTTTATGGGCGGGCTCGCGGATATCGAGTTTTCGGATATCGCCATCGAGGCGGAGCCCGCCTCCTGTCGCTTCAAGCGGTTCTCTGAGGATTTGACGGTGCAGGTAGTACCGCAAGCCCTTTGGCCGGAGTTGCAAGCCCTGAGAGAAACGCTTCTGGCAGTGGACTCCGTCCGGTTTCGCATCGAGTTTCACGGTATGCGTCTGCGGGTTCAGCGTCGTCAAACGCCATACGGACCCGTTTTCATCGCGCGCCGAATTGCGCAGGTGCTGCGCCGGATAGACGATATAGGATTGCCTGGGCCTATTCTTTCCGCCCTGCGCGATCCGAGATTGCGCGCCGGATTCGTCATCTTTTCGGGTGGGCCAGGATCTGGCAAAACCACGACGGCTTGCGCCTTGCTCATGGACCGTCTGGAAAAGATCGGCGGATTCACCTGGACGGCGGAAAACCCCGTCGAGTTCGATTTGCAGGGACCCCACGGAGCTGGGCAGTGTTATCAGGAAGAGATCAACGAAGATGGCGAGGTTATGCGGGTGTTGATGGACACCCTGCGCAGCGGGGCCGACACCTTCTACATCGGGGAAATCCGTGAAGAGCAATCGGCCAAGGCGGCGTGCCTTGCGGCGGCCAGCGGCATGCTGGTGGTGAGCACCTTGCATGCCGACAATCCGCAGCAGGCCATACTCAAGATTGGGATGCTTGCGGGTTTTGACAGCATCGCGCAATCCCTGAAAGCGGTCGTGACCTTGCGCCTGGATAATCGTATGACGGCCAACGGGCCACAAAAGGTTTTGTATGTTCAGCCTTTCTTTGTTGAAGATGAAGCCTTGCGCATCAAGATCCGCGAAGGCAACCTTGCATCTATCAACTCGGACATTGAGATGCAACGCAATCGTGCTGTGATGGGCTCGGCTGCAGGTCTATCGAGCACCAGAGGTGGGATACTTCGATGATGGTTTCGGCTGGTCGACTATTCGATGGCTTTTGTGCTGTGGTGAGTTTTGGCGCTGCCTTTTGGCAGGCTCACGTGGGACAGACGATCCTTTTCCTTGGTTGGGGAATTTCTGCTATCTTGGCGTCGTGGTCGTGTAAGCGGGACGGTACGGGCCGGCTGCTTCGGTTCTTGTGGGATCCCGATGAACGGCGAGCGTGGTTCTTGGCTTTTGGGCTCTGGGTATCGTCATGGTCGCGATGATCCTTCCTTTTCTACTGCTCATGTTCGTGGGTTTCATGGCGGTTTCCACGAAAATTCCCTTGAACAGCAATGCGGTGTTTCCGTCGAACTCCGGATACAGTCCGGAGAACCCGGGCGGATCGGCTTTTGCCAGCGATTTCGTGTCGCTTTCGAAGGCTGCTTTGGCCTACACGGAAAACAACCCGGGTGTTTCTGGCCCGCTGACGGCGGCACAGTTGGGTCCATACATGGGGAACAACGCCTTTCCCCCTTATTGGGGAGCCAGCGTGCAGAATGGTCTTGTGTATGCGTGGACCAATTCTGGAGGTTATGCGATTACCCCTGAGATACAAAACCTGACGGATGGAGACTGTGCGTATGGATCTGTCGAAAATGGACAGATCGTATCGTCCTCGAAAAATTGTCCTGGAGCAGTATTGGGAGTTTCACCCACGAGTCTGTCCAATGGTACGCCCATCTGGACTATTGCTGTGCCGCATAATTGAGGAGGGGCTGTCATGAATCCCGTTACCATCATTTTCGCTTTGATGGCCATTGCGTTGATGGTCCCCGTTGGTATCCATGTCCTGAACGATCAGAGCCGCCAGACGATGGCGACGGTCGCGGCTTTGCAGATGGCGCGCATCCAGAAAGCGGCGGAAGGGTACATTACCGCCAACGCGGTGGCCATCGAGGGGACTGCGACCTCGACCAATCCGGCGACCATCACGATCCCCATGCTGGTCAATACCGGCTATTTGCCCAACGGTTTTCAGGCCAACAATCCCTACGGGCAAACCTGGGAAGTGCAGGTTTTGCAGCCCAGTCCTGGGCAGTTGCAGGCGCTGGTGCTTTCGACGGGCGGCAATACCGTTCCGACACGCAGTCTCGGTTTGGCGGCACAGATTGCGGGGGCCGCCGGTGGTGTCGTCGGCGGTGGATCGGGGACATCGGCGGTACCTGGGTGTGGTGCTGGGCAAGCCTGTGGTGTGTACTCCGGGTGGAAGGTTCCCACTTCGGGTTTCAATGCCCAACCCGGCCACCTTGCCGCGCTCATCGAGTACAGTAACGGCCAGATCCAGAACGATTACCTGTATCGCGTCTCGGTGCCTGGGCAGCCTCAGCTGAACCAGATGCAGACGAATCTGGATATGGGGAACAACAACATCAACAACGCCCAAAACGTGAACGTCAACGACGACGTAACCTTGGGTAACCCTGGCTCTGCGCAAGGTGGCAATCCCGCTGGATTGCAAGGTCAGTTGGGCGTTGATGAACCCGCAGGCCAAGGTTTCCCCGGTGGATGGGGTGGCGGTATCCATACGTGGGACATCTATGCCAACGGTACTTTTGGCGCCGGTGAGAATGGCAGCCTGAATGCGTACATAAACGACTTTGACGGCGGAATTGGTGGCGGTGGTGAGGTCGTGACCAATTCTCCGGATGGTGCGAACTACGCCTATATGCAGTCCAATAACAACGGTTCCAGTGTGGTCGCCAATGGCACCGTTCAGGGCGGATACGTCAACAGTACGGGTAATGTCAACGCACAGAACGCCTTGACGGCCGGCGGTGGTGGCTACATCACCGATAGTGGATATGGCGCGGTGGCGAACACCTTTACGGCCAATGTGCTCGGTGCAAACTACATCTACTCCAACGGGAACATCAATGCCAGTGGGCAAGTTCAAGCCAATTATGACGTTACCTTGGGTACGGCCAATGGCGCGGCCAACATAGGTTGGGGATGTGGCCCGAACGGGGCGATCGCAGCGAATGCAAATGGGAGTGGGCAGCTGCTGGCTTGTGTCAATGGGACATGGCAGGAACCTCAGTCCGCGCCAGTATACACACAGGAAGCTACCTTTCTTTTACCGAATATAAGTGGGTCAGAAAACGTTGGCTATTGGAGATTGTGCACAATATCAGGAAGGTCTAATAATGGAGGTGGTTTCGTTATGGTTTCTACCAACGGCAGCCAAAACGCACTAGGACAGTGGGACTGGATTATATCGGAATCGGGATCCGGCTATCAGTGGTTCACGTGCTTTAATTGATCAGATTGTCCATACTACAACGATTCTATTCCCAGCCACAGCGCTGGGCTCAGAATAGTACAAGTCCCCACAAGCGGGATCTAGTCTGGCGGTCAACGTCGCCTCCTTGCCGAAGTTGCGGGAGAGATCGATCACCACGATGTCGGATCTTCCCGATGCAGGGCCGGCAGTCGCACCAGGGTGTCGTCGGTGCTGCCATCGTTGACGCGGACCATTTCCCAGGATTCGGCGATCCGCTCCATGACGGCGGCCGCGCGGACGTACAGGGCGGAGAGGCTCTCCGATTCGTTGTGGCAGGGGATGACGAGAGACTATGCCGGCTTTGGGAAGGTCGAGCGGTTGCGGAATGGCTGACAAGATTTCTACCGTACTCATGAGCTTGGGTAACAACCTGGATCCGTGAGTTTGCACCCGAGAAAGCGGAGCAACATTCTGTTTTGCATGGTATAATGCGCCTATTCTCATTTCACCCAATGGGTGCACATGGAACCCACAAAATTTGTCCTCGAGCAAAGTGGTGGCACGCTGACCTCCTTGGCTGGACTGAGCCTCGTCGGTCAAGCCCTGCATCGCTTCGCACAAGTGCCGCAACTCGTAGACCCGTCCTTGCCCGTGCGCTCGGGCATTCCCAACAGCGACGTCCTCATGGCCCTGGTGGGCCTGCTTTGCCAGGGCAAGAGCGACTTTGAGGCCATCGAACGATTCCGCCAGGACGGATTCTTCGCCCGCGCCTTGGGACTGCGAGGCGTACCTTCCAGTGCCACCTTGCGGCAGCGCCTGGATCGCCATGCCGAGGCATTTCTGCCGATAGTAGACACGGCGCTGACCCGGCTGCTGCAGAGGGCTCGGGCGCCGATCACCCCGCTGTCCTGTGGCTATGTCCCACTGGATCTGGATGTCTTTACCCTCGACCATTCCAACACCCGAAAGGAAGGGATCGGCTGGACCTACGCGGGTTTTGTCGGCTATGCCCCGATTGCCGCTTACCTGGGGCAGGAGGGTTGGAACCTTGGCATGGAACTGCGGGAAGGAACCCAGCACAGCGCTGAAGCGACCGACGAGACCTTGGACCGTGTTCTGCCCAGAGCCCTGAGCCTCACCAGGCAACCGATCTTGGTACGCATGGATGCCGGCTTTCACAGCAAGACCATCGCCGCCACCTTGGCGGGCTATGCCTGTGCACACCAGGCCCAAGGGGCGGATCTGGCTTTCCTCATCAAATGGAATCGCCGCGGCCACGACCTGGATCGGCTCATCGCCGCCCGCCTGGAGGATTCGGGAACCTGCTGGGAGAGTCCGCGGCAGGGGAAGCGGATCACGCTTTGGGAAAGCCCGGAAACGCTGGGCACGGTCCCGGTACGCCGGATCCTGCGCCTGACGGAACGGACGTCCCTCGCCAACGGCCAACAGCTGCTGATGCCGGAATATACCCTTGAAGGCTGGGACACAACGCTGCCCGAGTGTTTCGACCCGCAGTCGATCCTCGCGTTGTACGCCGATCATGCCACCCATGAGCAATTCCATGCAGAGATCAAGACGGATCTGGATCTGGAGCGTCTGCCTTCGGGGAAGTTTGCCACCAACGATCTCCTCCTTACCCTGGGTGCCTTGGCCTACAACATCCTGCGCATGATCGGCCAGGAAACCCTGCTCGGACCAGATGCCCCACCACGGCATCCGGCCAAGCGGCGACGGGTGAAAACCGTCATCCAGGAGATCATCACCCTCGCGGCCCGGATCAAGCGTCATGCGCGGCAATGGATCCTCGCTTTCCCAGCAGACACCGTGGCATTTGCAGCCTTCACCCGCCTCCACACGGCTTGGTCCACGCCCTAAAGCCCTCCTGAGTATCAACCCCACTGAGAATGCCGCTGATCGGCAGGGCCAACTGCGCCATCGCGTCGAAAAACCCCGGTTCCTGCGGCAAAAACCACCCTTCGAGCCGAAAATTCTCCATCCTGGCAGGCAAGTGCCCGACGATTTGCCAACAAATCGCAACCACAACAGCTGGCAATCGTGACCATCAGAGAGAACTCACGGATTCAGGTAACAAATCACCGGCTATCGTGCACGCAGTATCCCAGATTCCGAACCTCGGTAGAATCCCCGTCAGTCTCCGGTAGCCGTTAGTGGAACAAATGCTAACGCGTTGCCGTTCACATAGCTGAAGTCAGTATCCTGGTGGAACGAGACTCGGCATCGAAGCCATTGTTCTGCGGCCAGGATGTTCGGTGCGCTGGCGGAATTAGGCCATTTGTCCTATATATGTAACAACGTAGGTGGACGCCAACAAATCAAAGGAGCATCGTGAATCAACCGTACCTTGGGTCGGCCGAGCACGTCGCCTATTTCCCGCGTTGGCTGCATCGGCTGTGGTGGGGGTTCATGGCAGTTGTGCTGATAGCCACGGCTTGGTTAGGCTGGTTTGACTGGCATCAAACCCGGGATCGGGAAATCGCTGACCTCCGGACGCTGGCGGCGGCGGTGGCGGAAGGTACGCAGGGGTTGCTGAATGGCACTCAGGTTTCGCTTGCACTGCTCGGACAACAGATGGCAGTGGACCATCGGTACCTGGAGCCCGGCGCAGAAAAAATGCTTCAGAACTATTTGGCGTTGCAGCCGGAACTGGCCGCGGTGGGTACGCGTTTGCCGGACGGAAGGGTGCTCGCGGTCGGCAAGATCCGACGCTTCCTGGCCGACCTTCTGACTGCAGTCGATAACCCTGCGGATGCTTCCCGCGTAAAGTTGGATTCTCAGCAACGAAGCGCGTTGGCGCAGTGCCTGCGTTCCTCCACTTTCTGTTTGGGCCCTCCCGTGTATGACCCTCTCGCCGGGCCCGCTCAGGATGTCTGGATGATCCCGGTCTTTGAGCCCGCTCCGGCCGGGGGTGGCGACCGGCCCCTCGTTGCTTTATTGCCCCTCGCGGACGGGCGCCTACCAGCCTGGCAGGGACTTCCGCTGCCCTCGCGGATGTCCATCTTCCTGTTGCGGCAGGATGGTTTTCTGGAGAGTCGTTTTCCGCCGCCCAGCCGTACTACGTATGCATTCCGGCAAAATGGGATTGCCGCACGCTATGTCCTGGCGCACCCAGATCTGCAATCTGGCGTTTTTTCCGGTCTATCCACAGCCGTGGGCCAGCGGCGTCTGGGTGCTGTGCAACGGGTGGCGGGCTATCCCCTGGTGGCAGGAGTGGGCATTCCGTGTTCGGAGGTGTGGTCGGAATGGTGGGCTGGTTTCGAAGAGCCGATTGCCGGTGCGCTCGCTCTACTGCTGTTGTCGACTTTCGGTTACGTTTACCTGTTTCGGGCTGGCCGGGAACTGGAAGCGGAGCGACAGAGAACTGAACAAACCCTGTGGGAGCAAAAGGAGCGGGCCGAGGTTACGCTCCACTCTATCGGGGATGCGGTGATTACCACCGACACCCAAGGCCGGGTGACGGACATGAACGTCGTCGCCGAAGCCCTATTGGGCTATGCCCGGTCCGAAGTGCTGGGCACAGCCCTGGAAGACGTCTTTCATATCGTCCAGGAAGGCACGCATACCCCTGTGGCCAATCCCGTCCGACGCGTTCTGGAGGAGGGGAAGGTCGTCGGCCTCGCGAACCATACCGTCCTGATTACGAAGGACGGAGAGGAGCGCGCCATTGAGGATAGCGCGGCGCCCATTCGGGATCGGCGAGGCGCCCTATTGGGCGTGGTCCTGGTCTTCCACGATGTCACGGAGAAACGCCGACTGACGGCAGAACTGGCCCATCAGGCCACCCACGACGCCCTTACCGGGCTGCCCAACCGGACGCTCTTCCTGGACCGGCTGGCCCATGACCGGGCTCAGGCGACGCGTCACGAACGCCAGCTAGCCGTGGGTATCCTGGATCTGGACGGCTTCAAACTGGTCAACGACCGTTTCGGACATGCCGCTGGCGATGCCCTGCTGCAAGAGATGGCCCAACGATTGCAGACGAAAATGCGCTCTGGAGACACCCTGGCGCGGATGGGTGGCGATGAGTTTGGGTTGCTTCTCACCGATATTACCCAAATCGACGAGGTAGAGCATGCCTGCGCCCGTATGCTTGAGGCGCTCCGTACACCATTTCATCTGCCGGGAGGTGAGGAAGTCCCACTGTCCGCGAGTATTGGCTTGACCAGTTACCCTCTGGACGACAGCTCGCCCGCAGATCTTCTCCGCCATGCGGATCTCGCGCTCTATGCGGCCAAGGCCGCCGGACGGGATTGCTTCCGATGGTTCGACTGGCCGATGGACAAGCGGCAGGAAGAGGCCATGGAGGTGCGGAAGATGTTGGAAAACGCGCTCGATAGGGGGCATCTGCTGCTCCACTATCAGCCCGTGGTGGAGATCGACAACGGTCCGATTGGGGTAGAAGCCCTACTCCGTCTCGACCATCCCGAGCGTGGCCTCCTGTCTCCCGCCGCCTTTGCGAGCGCGCTCGATGCACCGCGCTTGGCCCGGCGCATTGGCTGCTTCGTGCTCGCCTCGGCCTTCGCCCAGGCGCAGACCTGGCATCGGCAGGGGTTACCGTTGCGTGTCTCGGTCAATATCGGCGCCCACCATCTGCTCGATCAACGTTTCCTGGCCGATTTGCAGGCTGCGCTCGATGCCCATCCGGATCTGCCCCCATCGTCTGTCGAGATCGAGATCACCGAAACGGCACCTCTGCTGGATTTTGCCGTGGCACAGGATACCCTGGCAGCCTGCAACCGCTTGGGAGTGCGCATTGCCCTCGACGACTTTGGCACGGGCAACGCCTCGCTGACGTATCTACAGAAGCTCCCTGCCCAGACGATCAAGATCGATCAGAGTTTTGTACGCGACATCATCAACGATCCCAAGGATTACGCCATTGTTACGGGTGTGGTTGCCAGCGCCCGACTCCTGGGCCTGGAAGTCATTGCCGAAGGGGTGGAGACCACCGAGCATGCCGTTCTGCTCAGCCACTTGCGGTGCCATTGTCTACAAGGCTATGCGATTGCCAGACCGATGGCACCGGAGGCGATCCCCGATTGGATAATACGGTATAACCCGTTGGTTAACAACGGATTTTCTACCCCCCCCCCCCCCCCCCCCCCAAGGTGGGAATGATTGTCATTCATAATCAGCGGGTCAAAAGCTTTATTGGCGCGCTGCACAGTTCAGCGCCTTTCCCCGCCCTGGTAACGGAACCGGACGCGGAAAATTCCTGTCACCTGGGGCTTTGGCTGTTGGGGGAGGGCAAACTCCAGTACGGGGGGAACGCGGCTCTTTATCGGCAGTTGCAGGAACGGCACGCGCGCCTGCATGCGTTGGCCCGTGAGGCCAAAGCCCTGTACGATGCAGGCGACAAGAAGGGCGCCCTGCAGAAGGGGATGGATCTGGAACGGGAAAACGAGAAATTGATGGCGCTGTTGAAACAATGATTTTTTGTCGTCTGCGGATAAAGGGTCTCAAGCGTCAAAGAAATCAGTATATCCTCCTCATTGAATGAGATTGCCAATTTGTTGTGCAGGATAACAACGAATATGACTTCCATGAATGCACGCCGTAAATCCTTTTCCTTTTCTGTATAGAAAAATATAGCCAGACGTCGTGCATTGATTAAGGTGGCTAACGTTACTTATTCTATATCGAAATTTTCCTATGACGAACGAAATTGCACACCCGCTAGCTAATGATGAACGGCTGCTGGATACGGTCCCAATCGTCGATTTGCCGACATAAAGTCCATATGAAGTCGACAAGCCTGCCTCTGCACGTATTGCACAGCCAGACAGTAGAAAAACGCTCATCATGAGCCAGTATTTGTGCTTGCATCCGAACATGTTACAATATTCCATTATCAGGGGGAGTGGGGTTAGAAATCTTCTAGAGAGCATGATAAGACATCATAGCTTTCAATTTCCCACGATCCATCTTCTTGTTTGCGAATAGTCCCGGAAACGCTCACGGCGATTTCTGAACCACAGAATGGTCTTTCTGGATCCTGTTCTCCAGATAGATCCAGCGTCACCTCAAAATCAATTAAGTCATTCGACTTTTGACTTGCCATAATTATTTCGTAATCCGACAAATCGTATTCATATGCGTTGGTTATCGCCATCTCTCTGGTTACTGTATCGTTTGAGTTCGTCAGGTTCCATACCAGCGCATTCAGTTTCATTTCAACTATTTCTTTGGCTAGATTCATCTTCCTCTCCACAGTCTTAAGGTTGAGAGCGTCACTTTTTCTTTTGGGCCAATTCCGCATCCACGCTCATTGGCGTAGGCTCGGATACTTCGACCAAGGCAATTCGGGACAATCCAACCATGACCGTTGGCATGATTTTGTCTGAGCTTGGCCCTCCCTGACCAACAGTGAACGCAAATTCTGGGCCTATCTCATAGTGTCCGGTTTTCTTCTTATAATGCTTGATGAGTATGGCGGTTAGCTCCTTGATGGTAAGAGGATCAGATACCGGTCTCCTGGTGATAATATTTTTAGTGACGTCGTTCATTCTTTGTTCCTCCATGTGTCAGCATGGACCACGGAACCTGATTACCAAATGCCCAGTCAGATTCCGGTTCTTTCCATGGGCTTAGAATAACCGGATGGTGCTTATTCTCCTCTAGCTCCTCTGAAAAGAACGCGTCGATGATATCGCAAATAGCTTCGTTCAGGCTGAGTCCGTTTTTTGTGGCATACACCGCGATCTTTCGATGCCGCTCTGGGCCAATCCGAACGTTCAGTGTTCCGCTAAAAGCTTTGTTCGGTTCGAGCCCTTTCTTACCGCAATACTCAAGGTAGTCATCGACCGCCTTGTGAAATGCGGAGACGATGTCCGCTGCGTTTTCCGCCTCAAAGAGAATCAGGCTCGGGATGTGCAGGATTTTCCCAAAAAGCACGCCATCCTCAGCACTGTACTCGACGCTTGCCTGATAACCCTTGTATTCCAGAATGTTGCTCATTGCAGTATGCCGTTTTCCCTCAATGTCTGCCGAATTTGTCGTATCTGATACTCTTTTAGTGTTGCCTGTGGGTGCGGTTGGTGGATAAATAGGACGAGTTCTGGCCTCTCTCTGGAAACAAATCTCCGAGCGGACCCGCTCCCAGACTCTATCGCGAAGCCTAAATTTTCCATTAGCCTCACCAATTCCTCCCATCGAAAGTTCTTGGGTATTGGAGTGGACAAAAATCGCTTCTTGAGCTTTTCTGCTTGCGACATCGTGTCTCCGCATCTCTCAGGGCTACTTTGCAACTAAAGTTTAGTTGCGTCAAGGCGCCGACATGTGTGACCTCCCACATGGAGCCGGCGTGCTGTCCGCAGGACCGTTGCACGGTGCAACCGCTGCACGGTGCAACCGCTGCGCGGCGCAGCTGTGCGCCCCGCAGGGGTGATGCGCACGGCGATACTGCCCCCTGCAATGGTCCCCAACGCTATCCCATTCTCCCCTCGCTATACCAAGTCGAGTCCCGTGAACGGGCGATCCCCCACAGGATTGCCGCCCGCAGGGATGCCCATACCAGGGGAGTGTTTTGGCAAGCACGAAGGAGACGGTCATGACCGAGATGGTGCGTAGTGAGCAGCAGTTTTTGGGGAATCGGGCGCGCAAGTGGGTTCCGCTTGCCGCGGGTGTTGCGGCCCTGCTCGTGGCGGACGTGGCGCTGGCGGCGACGGGGGGGCCTTTTGGAGCCATCGGCAACTTCATTCAGCAGAATTTCATGCCCGCCATCGGATCCATTGGTATCGCCGGTGGTATTGGTTACGGCGCGATACATGCCTTCAAGCACGATTACGGCAAGGCTATCATGGGCATCGGCACGGCTGCCGGCGGCGGGTTCCTGATCAGTCAGTACGGCTGGTTCGGTCAGCAGGCCGGTATCCAGGCCGCAACTCTGGGAGGCCATATCACCGTCGCGGCCGCCCTGGGCCACGCTTTGGGGCTGCTCTAAACCGTGCGGGAAGCGCGGTTGTACCAGTCCCTGGTCCGTCCCCATCTCCTGATGGGGGCGGAGCGCCAGGCGACCCTGCTGAACGCGGGCTTTGCGATGCTCGTGTACTTTTTCACCATGTCCCTTCCGGGCATCGTCGTCGCCGTCGTGCTCTTTTCCATCACCCAGGCGGTGTTGCAGCATCTGGCCAAAAACGACGCCCAGATGATCGCCATTGTCCAGCGTTCGCGCAAATACCAACCCTTCTATGGCGATGGGGCGAGCCTCGATGCGCCCTACCGGGACGTTCCCCAGTTTCACCCCGTGGCACCCACCACAAAACTCCTGTCCTGGTTCACCAGGACTGGCAAGGCTAAAACCACAAACCAAGGCGCTAAAGCGGAGGCCTAAGCGTGCTCAATATTCGGGAATTTCGATCCAAAGAACATGCTCTGCCGGATCTGTTGAACCCGGCGATCCTGGCCGGGGAAATCACCCTGATGAACGTGCCTTGTGCGGTTCTCCTGAACAAGGACGGGTCCTTATCGGCGGGAATCCGCTTTGCCGGCCCCGACCGCGAGAGTTTGTCCCATGCGGCCATCGACCGTCTGCCAGCCATCGTGAACCAGGCGGTCTCCCGGCTCGACGCCGGCTGGAGCGTGCACTGGACGGCCATCCGGACGCCGGCGGACGACTATGTGACCGAGGATCGTTGTTATTTCCCGGATCCTGTTTCCCAGATCATCGATCTGGAACGACGGATGCAGTTCGAGCAGGAAGGTGCCCATTTTCTGTCCACCTACTACGCCGTCTTCACCTGGCAGACGCCGCCGGAGTCGCAGGTCTCCGCCGGGCAGATGTTCATCGAGACGAAGAAGGGCCATGAGTCCGACAGCTTCGATGTCCTCCTGCGCAAGTTCGAGGATACGCTGCAGGGTGCCGTGGGGATCCTGCGCGCGTCTTTCTCCATCGAGCCTTTGGATGCCCGGGGACTGCTCACCCATTACCACGAGTGCCTGACGGGGCTTTCCCATCCCGTGAATCCGCCGGCCATTCCCGCCTACCTCGATGTGGTGTTGGGCCACCACGATTTTATCGCGGGAGTGGAACCCTCCATCGACGGTGAGCACATCGATGTCGTGACCGTCACCGGGTTCCCGGACCGGACCAATCCCCTGCTTCTGGAAGACCTGCACAATCTGCCGTTCCCCCTGCGGATGACGACACGCATGGTGCTGCTGGACCCGCTGGAGTCCAAGAAGCTCATCACGAGCTACCGGGAGAAATGGGCCTCATCCAAGTTCACCCTGCGGGACTACATTTCCGCGGCCATGAGTCAGGGACAGTTGCGTGCGGATCGGGCCGATCCCTTCAAGCAGGCCATGGAGCAGGAAACGGCGCTCGCCGACGGGGACGTGTCGAGTGGTGCCGTGCGTCTGGGCCTTTTCACCTTTACGGTGGTCCTGCGGCATAGGGATCCCAAGGTGCTCGAAGAACGGATGCGTGTGGTTCAGAACCTGCTGAACCAGTTGGGCTTCGTCGCCAAGCGCGAAACCGTGAATGCGGTGGAGGCTTTTCTGGGGAGCCTTCCCGGGCACACCTGGGAGAATGTCCGGCGCCCGGTCCTGAGCACCATGAATTTCGCCGATCTGTCCGCCAAGACGGCGGTCTGGGCCGGCAAGGCCGATTGCCCGAGCGCGCTCATGAAAGCAGACGGGAAGCCGGCACCCTGTCTGCTCTACGGGCAGACGACGGGAAGCACGCCCTTCCGGCTCAATCTGCACGTATCGGATCTGGGGCACTCGTTGATTTTGGGCCCACCGGGATCGGGCAAATCGACCATTCTCAATCTGCTCGCCGCCCAATGGCTGCGCTACCGCAACGCGCGGGTGATCTGCTTCGACAAGGGGCGCTCGATGTACGCCCTGACGGAAGCCGTGGGTGGGCAGCACTACGACATTGGCGGGGAATACAGCCAGTTGGCCTTTGCGCCCCTGGAGCGCATCGATAGCCCGAACGAACGGGTGTTTGCCGAGGAGTGGCTGGAGAGCCTCGCCATACTCCAGGGGGTCCCCATGTCGGCGCAGGAGCGGGCCGTCATCCACCGGGCGGTGGAAGGCCTTGCGCAGGAATCCGGGCGGTCCATTGCCGACTTCGTGAACCTCGTGCAGAGCATCCAGATCAAGCAGGCTATCGAGGTGTACACCGGCACGGGCAAGTACGGCGACATCCTCGATGCCCGCCACGACGGGTTGGATATGCACGCCAACTTCGTCACCTTCGAGATGGACAGCCTGCCGCAGGGAGAATCGGCCAAGGGTATTGTCGTACCGATTCTCCTGTACATTTTCCATCGCATCGAGTCGATGCTGGACGGTCGTCCAACCCTCATCGTCCTCGATGAAGCCTGGTCCCTGCTCGACAATCCGCTCTTTCTCAACAAGATCCGCGAATGGCTCAAGGTGCTGCGCAAGAAGAACGCAGCGGTCGTGTTTGCCACGCAGTCGCTGGCGGACATCGTGAACAATCCTCTGTTGCCGGTCCTGCAGGAGAGCTGCCCGACGAAGATCTTCCTGCCCAACGTCGAGGCGGGTTCCAAGAATCTCATGCCCATGTACGAGTCTTTCGGTCTCGTGGACCGGCAAATCGAATTGCTGCAGATGGCCACGCCCAAGCGGGAGTATTACGTCAGCAGTCCTGACGGCCAGCGGCTCGTGTCCTTTGCTTTTGGCCCCGTCGCACTCGCCTTCTGCGGCGTCTCCGACCCCCGGGACGTGAAGCGGGTGGCCGAACTCAAGGCACAGTACGGCGACGAGTGGCGACGCCTCTGGCTGGCCGAGCGTCTCCCCGCGACGGTTCGCGACAGTTGGGTGCGCGCGTTCACCGAATAGTCACGGGTCCCCTGCGGGGCGCAATCCCCTGCGTGGCCCCCTGCGGTGAGCACATTGCCGTGTGCAGCATCCGCCGTCTGCAAGACCTGCCGTCTGCAAGACCTGCCGTCTGCAAGACCCCCTGCGGGGCGCACCGCTGCGCGGGGCAGCCCCTGCGGGGGGCATATCGCCGCCCGTGCTGCTGCCTGTAAGCCCCCGAAGAGAGATTGCCCTTTCGTTCGCTAAGTGTGTATAATACACACATGAACAGCGGTGATCTGATCAAGCAGTTGCTGGCCGATGGATGGGTGGTGCGAGCCACGAAAGGCTCGCACCACATTTATATTCATCCGAACAAGCCAGGGCATATCACTGTGCCGCATCCCAAGAAGGATCTCGGGGTGGGCTTGGTCAACAAGATCCTGAAACAGGCTGGCCTGAAACGGAGCGAATCATGAATTATCCCATTGCCATCGAACCTGGGGATGACCACCACGCTTATGGCGTGGTCGTCCCCGACCTGCCGGGGTGCTTCTCGGCGGGAGATACGTTGGACGAAGCGATTGCCAACGCCCATGAGGCTATTGCGTTGTGGCTGGAAACCGTGATGGATGACGGCGGTACGATTCCTGCGCCATCCTCCGTGGAGTCGCTCCAGAAGCAGCCGGAGTTTTCCGGATGGATCTGGGCTGTGGTACCGGTGGATCTGGCGAAGTTGTCCGATCGGGTGGAGCGCGTCAACATCACGCTGCCCGCCCGGGTCCTGCGCCGCATCGATGCGGCGGCCCGGGCTGCCGGAGAATCCCGCTCAGGCTATCTGGCGCGCTGTGCAATAATGGGCGAACCACATTCGTGAAAACTTTGGTTCCAAATGTATCACGTTCAGCCCTAACATACGGAGTAATTGAATGGGGAAGAGGAAAAGAGGGAAGCAGACAGCGTCGCCTTATGGACGAGCGCCGAGTGGCGAGCTAGTCTCCTTCATGTTGGGCAGCGGTCGGAATCGCGCTGGGATGGTGAATCTGGAATACCGGGTTGGTCGTGAGAGGTTGGTGACTTCATTCCGTTTATCCTTGATCTGTTTTGAGCATAATCCTCGCGATAATGACAGGGTGCTCGGCTATGATACTGCCCACAATCATAGATACGGGCCTTGCCACCGGCATCATAAGGATCAGGCGAAACCCGTTGCCCTGCAAGACTGTCGATTCACAGAGGTTTTAGCGAGGTTTTGCAAGGAAGCCATGGCGCTGATGCAACAATTGGATTGCCCTAGGCCGTCGGAGGAAGTGTCAACTACCCCGCCCTGAAGGGCGGAGCTTGCGGTGACGCAGGCTCGGTTGACCAGGGGGCCGGAGTGATCCGGCAGACGTGTGGTACAGGTCGTTGAGACCCACTCCGGGATGCTTCCTCAGTCCCGGACACTGGAAGGAGAGGGCAATGCTGGTGAAAGGCAAAGCGCCGAATACTCTCTCCGCCGTGGGAAACCACGGGAGCCGGTGCCACACCACCCCGAGGGGAGACGGAGACGGAAGTCTCCGCGTCACAAGGCCCGTAAGGGCATAGGAGGTTAAAATGGCGGTGCTTGTTTTGGACAAACGGAAGAGACCACTCATGCCGTGCTCGGAGAAACGGGCACGGTTGCTGCTGGAGAGCGGGCGGGCACGGGTGCATCGCATGGTCCCGTTCACCATCCGGCTGGTGGACAGGTTGCAGGCGGAATCCGTCCTGCAGCCGCTGCGGCTGAAACTGCATCCCGGCAGCAAAACCACTGGGATGGCGCTGGTGCGGGAGAAAGAAACCGTTGACGCAACCACGGGCGAAATTCTCCGCACTTTCACGGTGCTGATGCTGCTGGAACTGAAGCACCGGGGGCACGCGATCCGCGATGCCCTCACCCAGCGCCGGGCATTTCGCCGCCGCCGCCGCGGGAACCTGCGCTACCGTCCCGCCCGGTTTGACAACCGGACGAAGCCGGAAGGCTGGCTGGCGCCGTCTTTACAGCATCGGGTGGATACGATGCTGGCCTGGGTAAACCGGCTGATGCGTCTGGCGCCGGTGACGGCGCTGTCGCAGGAACTGGTGCGGTTCGACACCCAGGCCCTGCAGAATCCGGAAATCGCAGGCAGCGAGTACCAACAAGGCACCCTGGCCGGATACGAGGTCCGGGAGTATCTGCTGGAGAAATGGGGACGGGAATGCGCCTATTGCGGAGCGAAAAACACACCTCTGGAAATCGATCACATTCATCCCCGATCCAAAGGCGGCAGCAACCGTGTGAGCAACCTCACCATCGCCTGTCGCGACTGCAATCAGGCCAAAGGCAATATGCCATTGGAACAGTTTCTGGCGAAGGCTCCGGAGCGAGTCCGCAAGATACTGGCCCAGGCCAAAGCGCCGTTAAAAGATGCGGCGGCGGTGAACAGCACTCGCTGGGCACTGTTCCAACGCCTTAAAGCAACGGGTCTGGACGTGGAAGTCGCCAGTGGCGGCAGAACGAAGTGGAACCGACACCAGATGTCCATTCCCAAAGCCCATTGTCTCGATGCGGCTTGCGTGGGGTGTGTTGACGCCATCCAAAACTGGCAGCAACCAGTTCTCGGCATTAAAGCCACCGGACGCGGCAGCTATCAGCGCACGCGGCTGACGAAACACGGTTTTCCGCGCGGGTACTTGACCCGAAGCAAAAGCGTCTTTGGTTTCCAGACGGGTGACCTGGTGAAAGCCATCGTCACGACCGGAAAGAAAACGGGCACCTATCTGGGCCGCGTCGCTATCCGTGCCAGTGGCAGCTTCAACCTCCAGACCGGAAACGGTCTGGTGCAGGGTATCCATCACCGCTTTTGCGCGCTGATTCAGCGGGCGGACGGTTATGGATATTTGTGGACCAAGATAGCACTCGACAGAGGAGATGCGGGACTGGGGCAGGCTACGCCTGCCGCGCTATCCCTCCCCGGCATGAATGCCGGGGTTTCCCGCGCAAACTGATGGAAATCAGCCTGCGAGTAGGTACAGCGGAAGCCTTTTTTAAGAAGGCCAGGGAGGTTGCGTTGATTGGCGACGAACGGAGACCTCTTGACCTTGCCAAGCCTCGTCTATCCATGATTTTCGAAACGCAGGATGACCTGGATGATGCCATCGCATCCGCATGGGTGCACTGCCACAACCCAGAGGCATTTTCCCGATTTCCCAGTTTTGCGCGGCCAACAGCGGACCCTTTGAGCGCTTTGGATCGAGCCACCCTGGAGCGGATCGACCGGTCTTTCGGAAAGCAACCGCCTTGGATAAGACGCCAGTCCGATGGTGGAATGGACGTTAGGGGTACTATTGGTATCTCCGTTCTTGAAGGGTCGAATCTGGCCGTGCTACTGGTTGGTGTGCGATTGGCAATGGAACACCTGGCTTTTTTGGCTCGTTACATGAACATAAGGGACAACATTGAGATTCGGGTGACGCCTGACAGGAAGATTTTATATATATTTCCGCTGGAGAGGCAGAGACCGCTGGGAATGTATGTACAGATGCAGCCTCAGGACGATCACTTGATCCAAGGCTTGTCTCGTGTGATTCATTCTGGCGGAGCAGTAGCAATCCTTATACCGAAAACGGTAAATGCACTGGACTGCCTGGATAGGTTCCAAGGCGGGATGCTTTCTGAGCTTCCCTTGTCCGAGATGCTGGAAACTCGATTATCCTTTTCGGGTCATGGCCAGCGGGCAACCACGGTGCCTCAGCGGCTCACCGAGCAAGAGATTTTTTCTCTTGGCGCTCTTCCCGCATCTCGTGTTACGGCTGCTGAAGTGACACGCTCAACCCGCTAACGCGGGTAAGCTTCTAGCCAATACGCACGGTTTGTGGACGGTTCCCGGAGGTCTGCAAGTCCTGCCGTCCGCACCGCTGCGCGGAGCAGGCTTGCCGCCGGCAGGACTGCCGTCCGCAGGACCCCCTGCGGGGCGAAGCCTGCCGTCTGCGGAAGCTATACCATCGTGTAGACGCCTCTTTGCCGGAAACGTGCCATGTCTGCGGGTATTCTCAGCGCCACGATGCTTCTGGCGATATTCTGGATGGGACAGTTTATCTGGTTTCCCGACGGGGATGCGCTCGTGCGCCTGCTGCTCGCCGATGGTTCTCCTCCCCAGAGTGCGGAAGAGCGGTGGGCGATGGATCTCTATCGGGCGACCTTTTCTCCCGATGCGGTACCACGATGGATCCAGCGTGCGCTGGTGCGCACGGCGACGTGGGAATGGTTCCTGCTGTTGGTTTTGGCGGTGGTGCTTTCCCTATCGGATGTGGGGCTGTGCCCATCGATCCTGGCTGGTCTGGTTTTCCCCGCTTGGGGGATGCTCCAACTGCTATTGTCGTTTCTTTTTCTGGCGGAAACGATCCTGCTCTGGCGCGCCAAAACGCCGATCGGTTCAACCACACGAAAACTCGCATGGCTCGCCGCCCATCCCCTGCGGCCCCTGCGGGGCGCACCGCTGCGCCTGCCGTCTGCAGGGCTGCCGCCTGCAAGGCCCCCTGCGGGGCGCAATCCCCCTGCGGGGCGCAGCCCGCCGCCTGCAAGGCTGCCGTGGTGGTTTTGGATCGATCGGGGTAGTGCGGAGACGGTCTTGCGGATGCTTGTCTTCCTGGGTGGTTTTCTGGCTTCGGTGGCGGTGGTCTTGTATGTTTCCTATGCGTCGGGTTCGCGCCTGTCTGTCGAGGGGTTTTGGCAGATTCTGGTGGTCTGGGGGCTCGTCGTACTGGAATCCATCGTTCCCATTACGCTCTGGCTGTATTACCTAGACTGGACCCATCGGGACCGGAGTGTGTTGCTTTCCTGGGCAAGGAGACAGGGGAGAAATGTTTCGCCACGACGCCAAGAGTCTGGCGCTCTATCGCGCCATCCACCGGAAAATCACCGCCGGTGATCCCCTGCCGTATCTGCGCGCGGCGCGGGATTGGGCGGCGCGTTTTTCGGCGGAGCGTCCTGAGGATATCTGGCTTGCCGAGTGGGTTGGGCGGCTCGATCGCGCTATCGCCTCTGAGGCAGAGCGTGAAGACCTCTATCGGCTGATGCTTTCGTCGGCGCAGCACGCTATCGACATGCGCAGCAGCTCGCCGTTTCCGATGGTGTTGACCAGTAAGGAGAGGACCATGGTGCTCAAGGAGTTTGAGCGCCAGTGGGAAGCGGGGGGCTGGCAATGACCGAGGAGCAGCTTGAGCATCTGATACGTTCATCCGGTGCGATTTTAGGCGATTCCGAGATCCTGATAATCGGCAGCCAGTCGATTTTACCTTGGCTGCGGAAGTGGGCCGGCAAGCCGCCCCGGGCATGGCCAGGGGTGTTCACGCTCTCGACGGAGGCGGACATCATCCCGATCGACAACGATAGCAAGAAATCGGATCTGATCGATGGTGTGCTGGGCGAGGATTCCTATTTTCACGCGACCTATGGCTATTTCGCGCAGGGCGTTTCGATGGAAACCGCCAGGGCTCCTGAGGGTTGGCAGGCACGATGTTACCCCCTCAAGAGCGAGCGAACCCAGGGTGTCGTGGGTTACTGCATGCACCCGGCGGACCTGTTCATCGCCAAAACGATGGCCGGGCGTCCCAAGGATGGGCCTTTCCTCGATGCCATGATCGAGCACGGTATTGTGGAGGAATCCACCGTGTTGCATCTGGTGCCAAAGATTCCAAACTGCACACCGCAGGAACAGGAGATCGTTCGCAACGGGATTCGCGGACGTTTTCGCAAGGTGAAAAAAGATCGGGGCAGGGCAGACCCCGGAATCGAATAGGCTCATGCCGTCTGCAAAACCCGCGGACTGCAATACCCTTGCAGGGTGCAACCCCTGCCGTCTGTAAGACGTATCACGAACGCCTCTGGCTATACCTGTAAAGACAAAGTGCCCTTGCAGGGTGCAACCCCTTGCAGGGTGCAGACGTGCCGTCCGCAGGACCCCTTGCAGGGTGCAGCCCTTGCAGGGTGCAATCCCCTGCGGGGGCACGCCTTGCCGCCTGCAAGGCCTGCCGCCGGCAGGGCCCCCGCGGGAAGCAAACAGGCTTGGAGGTTTTCCGATGCAATTACGTCGTATCCTGTTCCCCTTACTACCGGCTCTGGCTCTGTGGTGTGCGCCGATTGCCCATGCCGATCCTTTGTCTGCCATGCAAGCCGATGCGCAGGCGCTGAACGCGATGGCGCAGACCTGGCCGCAGTTACAGTCGGCGGCGCAATCCTATGGACAGTTGGCACCGTATGCGTCCGCGATGTGGGCAGGTCCCGGTCCTGTGGTCACCACCCCTTGGGGCTATCGCGAGCAGTGCCACAACACGCGCTGGGATACCACCACGCAATATCTGGTGACGGGCGGGCTCAACATCGGCGGGGATGCGGAAGCGGAAGCCTACGCCATTCAGGCGGTGGCGACGGATTTCCAGGAGCAGTTGTCTCAGTATTTGGTCACGTTGGCACAATCCGGAAATCCGCAAGAAGAGGCTCTTGCCAACGAAATCCTGGCCCAGAAAGGGCCTTTGCTCCAATCGCTCGATACGCTCACCGCGTTGCTGAATACAACGGCGAATCAGTTGAGTGACGCCATGGGCCCCTCGACGGACTTGCAGCCCTTGCCCATTTCCCATTGGCAAGCCGGTATTGGCGATGCGCCCAATCTGGCGCAGGTCCGATACCTTCCGGGACCCAACGATGGAGCGCCCATTGGGTGGTATGCGGGTATGGCCCCGTCGTCGATCTGGATTCGGCTGGAGGATATTTGTCCAACGGGCACGGCTTCCCTACCCATCTTGCCGCTGAAAGCGCAGGTAGAACAAGCGGTGCAACAGGCCTTGGTGGATGAACCGTCTCTGGGGCAGGTGGTTCAGCCCCTGGAGTCTGGGAGTACCTGGACGGCACCAGCCATCTTCTATGGATTTGGCGGAGTTGCTATCCATCCTGCCAGGGAACGTTTGGTAGCGGCCCTGGCGGCGGACGAGACGGGGATTGCCGGGTATATGGCCCCGATTTCTGGCCCACTGAGCCAATACAACGGGGAGGTTCAGCGGATCCTCCAAGAAGTAGCTTCCGGCGATGACTAGGCATTTTGCCATCGACCGCCAATTGTCGTAGATTTTTTCCATGACCCGAAACGCTCTGGACCAGGATAGCCGAAGACTACTCAGCCTGTTGGAACGGGGGCCACACACCCTTGAGCAACTTTCTTGCACACTCGATCTGGCCTCAGCACGCGCGGTCCGGCTGCTGGAGGATTTGCGTCGGCGCGGGTACATTCATACGCCGTGCTGTGTCCGCAACTCCCGCGGGCGCAACGTGAACCTGTGGGAGCTGCGCTCCCGGAAGCCATCGGAGCCGGTATGACCGTCACTAAACTGGACCTGACCAATCATCTCTACGACACCATCGGTTTCAAGAAAGCCGAGGCCGCCGAGTTGGTCGATCTCTTCTTCGATACGATTCGGGAAACCCTGGCCAGGGGGGAGGAGGTCAAGCTCTCCGGCTTCGGAAACTTCACGCTTCGAGACAAGCGGGCCCGTCCTGGACGTAATCCCAGGACCCGGGAACTGGTAGAGATTTCCGCCCGCCGGGTGGTCACCTTTCACGCAAGCCCGGTACTCAAAGCGCTCTGCAACGCTGTGGATCACCAGGACAACGTGACCTGACCAGGCTTGCCTGGCGGGCCACGGCTTTCAGGCATAGGCTTGACGGTGCTCGCTCAGGTCCAAGCCGCCCCACAGGGCGGCGAGGGCGACGGTGGTGACGAAAGCAATCTTAGCGATCGTCGACGGCCTCCACGGCGGCCTGCTCGACCCCACCTACCTGCTCCAGCTTCCCGGTTAAGGTTTACATTGGCGGTCGACAAGTTTACATTGATCGCAGAAAAGTTTACCGACTCCGAGTTAAAAGTTTACCAATGACCACGAAAGCACAGTCTAGAGCCATCCATGCGGGAATCCTGAAGGCCGTGCGGCGGGGGGAAATCTCTCCATCCATAGCCGTGGCCAAGGAATTTGGCGTGTCGCGCCAGGCTATTGCGCGCCGCATACGCAAGATGATTGAGGATGGTGAGCTGGAAGAATCGGGCCGGTCACGCTTCCGCAAACTGGCATTGAAGACTACTGAGCGGCGCGTATGGAACCTTACCTTGCAAGGCTTGGACGAAACCATTGCGTGGCGAGAAACAGTCGCCCCTGCCGTCTCCGACCTGCCCGAAAACGTCCGGGCCATCTGGATGACAGGATTTACGGAGATGGTGAATAACGCGATTGACCACTCCGGCGGCGCTTCGGTAGATCTGGTATTCGCCCGCACTGCCATTGACGCTTCCTTGTCCATCAAGGACAACGGAGAGGGTATCTTCCGAAGGATTCAGAGACTGGCAGGCTACTACGACCCTAGAGAAGCCCTGCTGGACTTGGCCAAGGGAAAGTTTACTACGGATCCGGAGCGACACTCTGGCGAAGGCATCTTCTTCACGTCACGCGCCTTTGACAAGTTCTACATCTTGTCCGGAGACCTTTTCTTCACGCACCACCACGACGCGGACTGGCTGCTGGATCACGACCACGGAGCGGTGTCCGGCACGCTGGTGCATCTCAACCTGCTAAACGATACCGAAAGAACCATGCGAGCTGTGTACGCTGAGTTCTCGGACCCGAACAGCCTGGATTTCAGTAAGACCGTGGTTCCCGTGCGCCTTGCCAGGCACGAGGGTGAAAAACTGGTCTCCCGCTCCCAGGCAAAACGCTTGGTGGCGAGGTTTGAGATGTTCCGCACCGTATACCTGGACTTCACCGGCGTGGCCGAGATAGGGCAAGCCTTTGCTGATGAGGTGTTTCGCGTCTTCGCTGCGGCCCATCCAGAGGTCAGCTTGACCGTTGTGAACGCGGTTTCGGACGTGCAGGACATGATTGTTCGGGCTACGGCCCCGAGAGAATAGGCAGAAAAAAGGGGACGTTGCGCTCGGTTCCCCCTAGTGACACTCTCAACCCGCCAAAGCGGGTGAGCGCCTGGCCCTGCTGGCTGCAGGTGCTGCGCACGGCAAGTGCTGCACACGGCAAGTGCTGCGGACAGCAGGTCCTGCCGCGACTAGCGACTTCCCCAACGCTATCCCCACCCCCCCTTGGCTATACCCAAGAAAGCCTTTTGCTTTCGGAGGGTTTCCCATGTCCACGCGAGTTCGTCGTATCGTTTCTGTCCTTTTGGGGGGTATGTTGGTCTTGCCGGTGTGCGCCGACGCCGGCGGTGGACTGACGGGTGGGGCGACGCTACCCGAACAGATTGTCCAGGAGGCGACCCTCATTCAGTCCAAGATTTCGGGTGCCGAGCGTCTGGTGGAGCAGATCCAGCAGTACGAGAACATGGTACAGAACATGGTGACGCTGCCGCAGACCCTGATGAACCAGGTCCTGCAGCCCGTCGACCAGCTGTATGGTCTGGTGAGCCAGGCGCAGGCGCTGACGACCAATGCCATCAACATCTCCCAGCAGTTCCAGAACCTGAATGCGGGCTTCAATCCGCAGATCACGGCGGAATACAGCAGCCAGTACGAGAGTATCAGCCAAGGGCTCAACAACGCGCTCAACACACTGATCCAGACGGCGGGGCTCAACCCGGACGACTTCGCCAATCAGGCGCAGGCGCAGCAGGCCATTGCCAACGCCATGGCCAATCCCAACAGCCGCAACGCCCTGTTGCAGGGGGCCGTCGCCGTTGGCCAGCAGACCACGGCATCGCTCACGCAGCTGTATAACCTCACCCGAGCCGAAGCGCAGACCGAGGCGGACTGGCGGAAGGCGCAGCTGGAGCATACGACACACCAAGACGAGTTGAACCAGACCGGAAGCCAGATGCTCTTTGGGTCCAATCCGCTGGATGAAAGGATTACCACACATGGTGGGACGTTAAACGCCACCTCCAATGCGCTGACCGCTAGCGTGAATTGAGGAAACACCATGAAGAAATACGGGATTTGGTGTCTATTTTTGCTTTTATGTTTGTTCGTGTCGCCAGACGTATTGGCGGCACCCGCGCCATCCATTAACGGATCTGGTGCCGGGGTCATCCTCAACGCTTTTGATAGCGAGACATTGAGATGGTACCAAAGCCTCAAGGCCGACGCTGAAGAAATTTTCTACATGCTCTTTGGTCTGGATTTTGTCTATCTCGTCTCCCAATGGCTCATTGGTGGCAAGGACGTCCACGAAGTTTTCACGTCCTTCATCAAGAAGATGATGAGTTTTGCGTTCTTCTACACGCTCCTGCTCAATGGCCACAAACTCATTGGCTGGGTGGAAAACGGATTCCAGCAAAGCGCTATTCAGGCGACGGGTGCGAGCGGTGGCCTGTTGTCCTGGATTTTTGGGACAGCGAGCAAGGTGTTCATGGCCTGCCTCGTGGGGCCACGAATTCCGGATAAGAGCACTGGTGCTTTGGAAAGTATCTGGCAGACTATTACGGGCGGTCCGACGGTGCTCCTGTCGGATGTTCTGGGCATGCTGGTGGGTCTGGTGGTCGGTATCATTGCCCTTTTGGCGATGATTTACCTGGCGCTGGAGTACATCGCCATACAGCTGGAAGCCGCCATGGTAGCCAGTGTCGGCATTATCCTGATGGGTTTTGCGGGTAGCCGCTGGACCGTCCAACACGCCGAGGGCTATCTCAAGTACGCGCTGTCGGTCGGCGTAAGGTTCCTCGTCATTCTGTTATGGATTGGATTCCTGCAGAAGAGCGCGGGCACGGTTATCACCCAGATCCTCAGTCAGGTCAATAGCAACCATCCGACAGCCAACCTGAGTGGGGCGATCGTTGCTTACGGCGAAGTGCTCATCTTTGTGCTGCTCATCGCCTGGATGACGAAGAAGTTGCCGAGCATCGCGTCGAGCATCATGAGCGGTGCGTCCAGCCTGTCCGGCGGTGCGGAAGGAACGGCCTTTCTTGCCGGAGTCGCCCTCGCCGGTGGCGCAGCCCTGATGGGAGGCGCGGCCCTGGCGGGTCGCGGTGGTGCCGGTGCGCTGACCGGAGCGCAGGCCGCCAATATGGGTGGTGCTGCCGGCGAACTGAAAGGGGCAGGTGGCGGTGGACCCTTCCCCGGAGGCGGCGGTGGCATTGCGGGTGGCTTGAGCGGATCTGGTGGCGGTGGCGTTCGTGACATGGAAGATTTCCCTGGCGCGGAGAACGCCGTACCCGCACCGGATCCCGGAACCTTGAAAGCGAAGCGCCAAGACGCTGGATTTGTGTTACCCCCATCCAACTGGGGGGCTTCGCCTTCCGCATCACCCAAGCCCGCGCCGGGATCGTCTGCGTCGAGCCCCCTGCGGGGTGCAGCCATCCTGCGGGGTGCAGCCCTCGCTGGGCGCAGCCCTGCCCCTGCGGGGAGCAATACTATGGACAGCGGTCCTGCGGGCGGCACGCCTGCGGGCGCCACGCCTGCTCCAGGCGATGCCGTGGCCACCGATACCGGGGCCGAGAGTGGTCCCGCGCAGGTTACCCAAGGTGCGGGTGGTTCGGATGACCTGGGCACGGATGTCGGCGCAAGCCGGGTCACTGAGTCCGCCAAGCCAGCCTCTGGTGGTGGTACGTCTGCGTCTCAGGAAACGCCGACGACATCGGCTACCCCATCCGCTGGGCAACAGGCACCAACGCCCCAGGAGGCCTTGCGCGCCGCCTTGCAGCAGTCCATACAGCAGGCCTTCGCCCCCATGCAGGAGAGCCTGGGCAAGCTCAACGAGACCCTGGCGGCGGGGCAGCAGGAAAATCAGTCCGATGGGTCATTCAAAAAAATATTCAAAGATTACAAAGAGACAAGTGACCTAGCCGAACGCTTTCTTTTCCCTGGGTCGCCTGAGAATCAAGGTGTACAGGCGGCTAATCATGGGTTGAAACACAGTGAATGATCATGGATGATGGGCTGTGACGAGACAATCTGCGCTCAGGGTGTAGAAGCTTTCCGCAAAAGGGGCTGATCATGAAGAATCTGAAACTCGCCATCTTTCTGATTTGGCTTCTAGTCGTGCTGTTCAGCAAACAATTGGTGCAGATCCCGACTTTCGGTATCTGGATTGTTGTCCTGTTTGGAGGCCTGCCAATCTTAGTGTTTGCTCTGAAGAAGCTTGGTGCGGGCGGCTATGCCGGCATTGATTTTACCAAGGAGAAGGTGGAGCAGGCTCGCAGGCAGGGCTATCAGGCAGGCTATCACCACGGTCGGAATAGCTAGAAGACGGCAAAAAGAAGCACCCCGCCATGGTGGGGTTCCCTTTCTGTCTCTCCGGCTGGCCATTCCTTGCGCTGCCCGTTAGCTGACGAGACTATCCGCGCTGGAGGTGTGAGGGTAAGGTTCTCGGCACTGCCAAGGAGGTTGCCATGAGCTTCAATACGAAACTGTTTCTGTTCTGGCTTGCCGGCGTTGTGATCGGTCCTGTCGTTCGCGCTGCGCTGCCGGTTGCTGGTCTGTGGATCTACGCCGTCTGGGTGGGTGGACCCGTGATCTTCTGGTTCCTGCGTTGGCTTGACTCGCAACCAGCAATTTCTACTAGATACACTCATTGGGATACATGCCTCTGAATCATTCTCAGCAATCAAGCTCTAACTCTCTGTGAGGCATAGAGAAAGGAGGTCTGAGATGAAAGCTGAAGCGACGAACCTCTTGCAGTGGCAAGCGCGGTTTGGCACGGAAGAGGCCTGCTTGGAGGCGCTGAAACAAAAGCGCTGGCCCGAGGGGTTTCGATGTCCGAAATGCGGCCATGACCGCGGATACTGGATCGCCGGACGAAAACTCTTTCAGTGCGGGCACTGTCGCCATCAGACCTCGGTGACGGCCGGCACAATTTTTCATTCGTCCAATGTGCCCCTGGTGCAATGGTTCCTGGCCATCTATTTGATGGCGAGCGACAAGGGCGGATTGTCCGCCCTGCGGCTGTCGAAGCAGATTGGGGTCTCCTGGATCACGGCTCACCGGATGTTGCGCCGCATGCGCCGCGCCATGGGCGATCGCGACAGTCTGTATCGCTTGGAAGGGCTGGTAGAGTTGGACGATGCCTTTGTCGGTGGACGCCGGTCTGGGGGGAAGAGCGGTCGAGGGGCCGAAGGCAAAACACCGATCTTGGTTGCCGTGGAAAACCGGGGCAAGAAGGCGGGCTTTATTGCCATCGAGACGACGCCTTCGGTCTCTGCCGACCGGATTCGCGAATTCGCGCGGCGACGCTTGCGCCCCAAGCAACCTACCCGCACCGACGGCTTAATAGCGCTGCGAGTTCTCGGAGAGAGCCAAGAGCATGAGGGGCGCGTGACCAAACCGCATCAGGTGGACGAGTGGTTGCCGTGGGTACACATCGCCATTGGTAACCTCAAGGCCTTTCTTTTGGGCACATTCCATGGGGTATCCGGCAAATATCTGCAGGAATATCTGAACGAGTTTGTCTATCGCTTCAATCGCCGTTTCTGGGAGCCAGAACTGCCCCTGAGGTTGCTCAATGCCTGTATGGAACATATCCCGGTCCGGCTTGTTGCTGAGAAAGGTTAACAGGCATGTTGGGATATCGAGAAGGCTCGTGAAGAGGGGCGCCAGCAGGGGTACAACAACGGCTATAACAACGGGCGGAACAGCTAGTCGGACATTGGGAGTGCACAGGTGACGATTATTCATCTCCCGCAGAGAAAATCCAGAGAAGCGTTGCGGCTCGCTATTAAACTGTTTAATGCGGATACGCTGCCCAGCGGGGAAATGCTCGACCGCGTTCGTATATTGGCCGATGAATGTAGACACAGGGATCCTGCGGACAGCGCTGAGGCGATGGGCTTTCTGGCAGTTATGAAGAACGATGTGGAAGGCATGCTGTCAAGCTTTGCTACGGCGTTGCGCCATTCGCAAACACCGGCCATCACAATGCAAAACTTTCTCTCCTGCTTAATGGCCGTTGGACAGATTTCTTTTGCCGCACAAAAAGCCAGAGAATTCCTGGCAACGCATGGGGAAGGGAATCCTGGACTTCTTGCTTTAGCGCTGATGTTGTATATGACTATTCCAGATATGGAGAATACAACTCAACTGGCAGAAAAACTTTCCGCTTCAGGAGTGGACATGGATACTATAGATTATCATCCAGAAATTATCAAGGACCTGAGTACATTCCTCGAAGAGTCTGGTATTTGTGAAAAAGATTTGCAATATGCTGTAAGTTCTTATGTAGAAGAATTAGCAAATGGTAATTGCCGGATTAAGTCCATGTCATGGGCAGAAATAGATATAAAGGAAATTGGTTATCCTTTCTCCTTTACCGTTTCTGTTGTAGCTGAAGAAAACGCTTTTTTGCGCGCTGACCATCTTGCTGTAAAGAGGCTGATTAGAGATAAAAATATTCCAACAAGTATATTGAAAAACGTTCTTTTCTCCGCAGAAATGGTGTTCTGATGTCTGTGAGCATTGAGGATTTAGTCCGCCTCGCGGAAGAATTATCTCGCATTGATGGGGAGGCGTATTGGAGGTGCGCTGTTTCCAGGGGTTATTATGCGGCATTTCACGCTTGTTTAGAGGTTTCTCCTAATCATATTCGCAATGCCCGTGCCAATCTACACGAAAAACTCATCTCGTGGATGCGTGAAGGCAGGGAGAGTGATGACGAAACAAAGCTTCAGATCGCGGAAGTTGGTCTGGAGTTGGATCAGCTAAGAAAGAAGCGTGCTCAGGCGGATTATCGTCTTCGCGAGCCCGTTCATCGAACGGACTCGATGCTTTGTGTTAAAAAATCGGCGAAAATCATTGATGTCATCAAGAGTCTTGATTCTGGATTGATGTCAACTACCCCGCCCTGAAGGGCGGAGCTTGCGGTGACGCAGGCTCGGTTGACCAGGGGGCCGGAGTGATCCGGCAGACGTGTGGTACAGGTCGTTGAGACCCACTCCGGGATGCTTCCTCAGTCCCGGACACTGGAAGGAGAGGGCAATGCTGGTGAAAGGCAAAGCGCCGAATACTCTCTCCGCCGTGGGAAACCACGGGAGCCGGTGCCACACCACCCCGAGGGGAGACGGAGACGGAAGTCTCCGCGTCACAAGGCCCGTAAGGGCATAGGAGGTTAAAATGGCGGTGCTTGTTTTGGACAAACGGAAGAGACCACTCATGCCGTGCTCGGAGAAACGGGCACGGTTGCTGCTGGAGAGCGGGCGGGCACGGGTGCATCGCATGGTCCCGTTCACCATCCGGCTGGTGGACAGGTTGCAGGCGGAATCCGTCCTGCAGCCGCTGCGGCTGAAACTGCATCCCGGCAGCAAAACCACTGGGATGGCGCTGGTGCGGGAGAAAGAAACCGTTGACGCAACCACGGGCGAAATTCTCCGCACTTTCACGGTGCTGATGCTGCTGGAACTGAAGCACCGGGGGCACGCGATCCGCGATGCCCTCACCCAGCGCCGGGCATTTCGCCGCCGCCGCCGCGGGAACCTGCGCTACCGTCCCGCCCGGTTTGACAACCGGACGAAGCCGGAAGGCTGGCTGGCGCCGTCTTTACAGCATCGGGTGGATACGATGCTGGCCTGGGTAAACCGGCTGATGCGTCTGGCGCCGGTGACGGCGCTGTCGCAGGAACTGGTGCGGTTCGACACCCAGGCCCTGCAGAATCCGGAAATCGCAGGCAGCGAGTACCAACAAGGCACCCTGGCCGGATACGAGGTCCGGGAGTATCTGCTGGAGAAATGGGGACGGGAATGCGCCTATTGCGGAGCGAAAAACACACCTCTGGAAATCGATCACATTCATCCCCGATCCAAAGGCGGCAGCAACCGTGTGAGCAACCTCACCATCGCCTGTCGCGACTGCAATCAGGCCAAAGGCAATATGCCATTGGAACAGTTTCTGGCGAAGGCTCCGGAGCGAGTCCGCAAGATACTGGCCCAGGCCAAAGCGCCGTTAAAAGATGCGGCGGCGGTGAACAGCACTCGCTGGGCACTGTTCCAACGCCTTAAAGCAACGGGTCTGGACGTGGAAGTCGCCAGTGGCGGCAGAACGAAGTGGAACCGACACCAGATGTCCATTCCCAAAGCCCATTGTCTCGATGCGGCTTGCGTGGGGTGTGTTGACGCCATCCAAAACTGGCAGCAACCAGTTCTCGGCATTAAAGCCACCGGACGCGGCAGCTATCAGCGCACGCGGCTGACGAAACACGGTTTTCCGCGCGGGTACTTGACCCGAAGCAAAAGCGTCTTTGGTTTCCAGACGGGTGACCTGGTGAAAGCCATCGTCACGACCGGAAAGAAAACGGGCACCTATCTGGGCCGCGTCGCTATCCGTGCCAGTGGCAGCTTCAACCTCCAGACCGGAAACGGTCTGGTGCAGGGTATCCATCACCGCTTTTGCGCGCTGATTCAGCGGGCGGACGGTTATGGATATTTGTGGACCAAGATAGCACTCGACAGAGGAGATGCGGGACTGGGGCAGGCTACGCCTGCCGCGCTATCCCTCCCCGGCATGAATGCCGGGGTTTCCCGCGCAAACTGATGAAAGAGATTTTCCAGGTGACTTGGCTGGATGGTGCCCATGGCCTCTCCCGGTACGAGGGTAAACCATGCGAAGCGACATTGGCCGATCTGGCTATACAGGTCGGTTCGTTGTGTCTGACGCGCAACACGATCTTGGATAACGGAGAATGGTACGCGCGAGAAACGGTGCGACTCTGTATGCACCCTTTGGCCCATTGGTTCGCCTGGAACTTCTATCGGCTTCTGTACGAACCGTTGCCAGAAACCCAAGGGCGGGAACTCGCTCTGGAATGGCTTATGGCCCACGATATGGCCTATGTGGGTGACGGCTTTATCTGGCCGCCACTGCGTATCTATTCGAATGGAGCGAGAGTGACGCTGCGCATCAACAGGACGCAGGTTCGGAATCTTGACCCGGTTCAGTACACCAATACCGCTTCAGTCATTTTGCCCATTCGGGTCGTTGAGGATCAAATCCTGCGTTTCCTGAAAACGTGCGACACCCGCTTAATGGATATGGGGATAAAGGATTCTCCGTTCCAGGTGGTCTATCGGGAACTCGATTTCGAACCTTGGTTGGTTACCCTGGATAAAGGAAAAAAAAGGAAATTGCGGCTAATGGCGAATCGACCTTTATCTCGGAGAAGAGTGGAACCGGAAGACCATCTTCTAACGGCGATGTTGAATAACATCGTTGTCCAGAGGTCTGAATAGCGCATTCGAACCACTGCAGGAAAAAGAGCGAATACCACCCATGGTAGATACCAGAAAGCCCACCTATATCCCAGGATCGTCGTTCCCAAACGAGTCCGATGCACTCCATCAGGAAGGCAACTGGCTGTGGATTCCGTTGTGCAAGGAGTGGCGTGACGTCACCAACAAGCCAGAGGAAATCGTCCGGCAGAAATTCATCCGCACGCTGGTGGACCATTACGGCTACGTGCTGGAGCAGATGGATCAGGAGCGGCGCACGCAGCATGGCCATAAAAGCCCGCGTGCCGACATCGTAGTCTGGCAAACGGCCATGGAAAAGGAAGCCGGACGCACGCCCGTTCTGGTCGTCGAATGCAAGACCGACACCATCGAAATTCAGGAGCGCGACTACTACCAGGGCGAGTCCTACACCCGCGCCACCGGCTGCGAGTTTTTCATCGCCACCAATGCGCGGCACACAGCCGTGTTCAAGCTGGTGCCTGGTCTGCCGGGGGAATTCGTTGCCATCAACGAGATTCCCAAGGCCACGGACTGGGGCTCGGCCCGCCGGCTGAAGGAAATCCGCGAATCCCTGCGCGCCTTCAACCGCAAGGAGTTTCAGGATTTGCTGTTCGTCTGCCATAGCATCTTGCGCGACGTACACAAAATGGACCCGGGCCGCGCCTTCGACACCATCTCCAAAATCCTGTTCATCAAGATGTACGTGGAGCGTTCCGGCCAGCACGGCACCTTCACCACAGACTACATCGACCGCCGCGCCGCCGTCCGTTTGCCTACCGACCCAGCGGTGCACGACGGACTGTTCGAGCAGACCAAGGCTTACTACAAAGCGGACGATCTCTTTGCCGCATCCGACAAGCTCGACATCTCAGAGGAAACCTTCCGTCGCATCGTCAAGCAACTGGAACGCTTCGATCTCTCCAAGACCGGAGACGACATCAAGGGCCTCGCCTTCGAGAAGTTCCTTGGCACCACCTTCCGTGGCGAATTAGGTCAGTTCTTTACCCCACGCCCAGTGGTGGAGTTCATGGTCGATCTGCTCAACCCGCGGGAAGGCGAACGGATCTGCGATCCGGCCTCCGGCTCCGGCGGTTTCCTGATCCGCGCCTTCGAGCACGTGCGCGCCCAGATCGTGGCCGACATCCAGCGCCAGAAGGATGAAGAGCGTGCCCGCATCGAAGCGCTGGGCCTGCCCGAGGAGGAGGAAGAACGGCAGATCGAGGAAGCCTTTTCGCGCCTGAACCGCGAGCTGCTTCCCAGCGACGACAACAATAAGCCCATCGACACCCGCGTCGGGCGTCTTGCCTGGCAATGCATCTACGGCACCGATGCCGAACCGCGTGCCGCCCGCACCGCCAAGATGAACATGATCATGCATGGCGACGGGCACGGTGGCATCCATTATCACGACGGTCTGCTCGACATCAACGGTATCTTCGGTGGGCGGTTCGACGTGGTGCTCACCAACCCGCCGTTTGGCTCCAACGTTGGGCGCGACCAGAAGGTCGGCGGCAGCGATGAAACCCGCGTGCCCAAAGACGAAGCCTATCTGGCACGCTGCCGCGAGGGCGGCTACGGACCAGCCTGGGAAGAAAGCCATCAGAGCCTGCTCGCCGCCGCTGCCGCCAGGAAGCCCATCCTGGATCTGTTTGAGATCGGCAAGGGCAAGAAAAACCGCCCAACCGAGCTGATCTTTGTCGAGCGCTGCCTGAATCTCCTCAAGCCCGGCGGGCGCATGGGCATCGTGCTGCCCGATGGAAATCTCAACAATCCTTCGCTCGCCTGGCTGCGCCGCTGGGCCGAGGGCAAAGCCAAGCTGCTGGCCGTGGTCAGCCTGCCGGAAGCAACCTTCCGCTCCAGCAACGCCACGGTCAAAGCCTCGCTGGTGTTCCTGCGCAAGTTCACGGAAGCGGAGGCTGCGCAATGGGAGGCTGCCTGGGCGCAAGCGCATGCGGAGCTGGATGCCCGTTTCGACCAGCAGCGCGACGAAGCCCATGCTGCATACGCGCCGCGCATCGTCTGCGGGGACGATGCCGAAGTGCAACGCCTGCTCGACGAACTGGCGGCTCTGGGCATACAACGCACGCTGCTGCGTTGGCAGCACGGCGAGGCGCCTGCCTATCCACGGCAAGCCAGGCCAACCGTGCAAAACAAGCCGGCATGGACTGGCGAGGCCGCCAAGGAACACAAGGAACACAAGAAGGCCGCCGCCGAACTGAAGAAACAGGCCGACGCCGCGCTGGCCGCCGTGCGAAAGCGCAGCGACGCCCTGTTCTCGGAGCTGAAGGCGAAGTACAAGGCCATCGACGAAGCCCACACCGCCGCCCTGTGGGCGCGGGTGCGCGAGCGGTTTGACTATCCCGTATTCGTTGCCGCACCCAAGAGCGTTGGCATCACCTCCACCGGGGAAACCGGCGAGGGTGTGGCAAACGATCTGCCCGAGCTGCTCAAAGCCTATCGAGAGTTCGCGCATTGGTTAGCACAAGGCGCGCAGCCGGAGGCAACGCCAAATTTTCCGGGGCCCTCCACTGCGTAATCCGGCGGTGGAGGGAGATAGAACGCTGGATTGAAGATGAAGCTGGCTCGGTACGGGCCAGCGGCTTCCCTGTGTCACCGCTGAGGGATGTCGTTATCCCGCGCCATGAGCCGGTGCGTGTCAATGGTGCGCTCGGCGACTGGCAGTCCATCACCATCAAGTTCTCGGGCGAGGTGCTGCCGCGCGAGCGTGCCGAGGCCTTCAAGGGGTCGATGTTCGCTGCTTATCCTGGAGACCTCGTGTTCTCGAAAATCGATGCGCGCAATGGTGCGGTCGGGCTAATTCCATCGAGCATCCCCAAGGCGGTGGTCACTAGCGAATATCCGGTCTTTACACCGAGGGCAGATAAGCTGCGCCCCGCATACCTGCACCATTTGCTGCGGGCGGATCACTTCAAGGGCGAGCTGCAGCGCAAAGCATCCGGCACCAGTGGCCGCAAGCGCGTCACGCCGGAAGGTTTCCTGAGTCTCGAAATTCCCGTCCCTTCGCTGGCAGAACAGGATGTGCTGATTACCGCCTACGCTGACGCACTGACCCGCGCCGAGCAACTGGAACGGGAGGCCGAAGCCATCGAGCGCGCTGGCTGGCTGGCCTTCGAGACCGCTTTGGGCGTGGCTCCGCCACCGCCCTTGCCGGATCGTCCGGTATTCGTGGCGCGGTTCAAGGACGTGGAGCTATGGAGCCACGAGGGCATGTTGCGCGCTACTGTGGGCGATCAAGGGGTACGTGTTGCGACGTGCCCCATTGTCGAACTCGGAACCGTCGCAGCCGTCAGCTATGGTCTTCAGAAGTCGCCAACAAATCGTCCGGGGACGCACGCGCGCCCCTACCTGCGCGTGGCGAACGTGCAGCGCGGACGCTTGATCCTGGACAAGATAAAGACGATCAATGTCCCCGATGCCGACATGGCGAGCCTGCGTCTTGAAGTCGGCGACATCTTGTTTGTCGAAGGAAACGGAAGTCGCGCCGAGCTTGGCCGGGTGGCGCTCTGGAACGGCGAGATCACGGACTGTGTTCACCAAAACCACATCATCAAAGCCCGGCCGCAACAGTCCCTTCTGCTGCCGGAGTTCGCCATGGCGTGGTTCAACAGCGAGGCCGGCCGCGATCACTTCTTCAAGTCTGGCAAGACCACCAGCGGATTAGGAACGATCAACTCGAGCGTCATTCGGACAGCCCCGATTCCCCTGCCGTCCATTGCAGTTCAGAAGGCCCTGATTTCGGAGTTGAGTGCGGCTGACACGAGTGCGCAGGCGAAGCGCTCTGAGGCCGCCACTCTGCGTCAATCTGCCTGGGCCGCGTTCGAATCGGCGCTTTTTGTGCCCGCTGAGCCAAGCTAAGACTCGACTGCTCCCACCCCGGCTTCGGCGATTTTCCGAAAGAAAAGGAGCGTCCTTCCTGGGTCGGCTTCCCAGGTCTGGGTCCGCGCGAGTCCCTTGGGTGAGGCGGGATGCAGTATGGCATAGAGTTGCTCGGGTATTTTTTCGACTAGCTGGGAAGACTCCCCAGGTCTCGGGGACGACGCTGAGCGCGTGGCATTTTAATCATCATGCGGTCCGGCTTCCCACGCCGAAGCGTACCCCCAGCAGCTTGTGCTCGTCGGCATCACCCAAGAGACGCACGATCACAGCCTCATCCAGCGCCTGCGCCTCCTGCGGCGAGAGCATCTCGCGCGTGGAGGCGAAGTTTTCTGTGTTGATCGAGACGATGTACTGCATGTCCGAGGCTTGCAGTTCGCGCATCGTGAGGCTAAGCCAGGCAGCGCGCTGGTGTGGATCCACGGGGTCGAACAGGCCGTTGTCGTGCCACAGGTGGCGCATGGTGTGGTGTGCGCCGTAGCGGTAGATGAGCCAGTCGAACGCCATGACGCGCACTGCGTTGATGCCGTCGGAGTTCTGACTTTGCACCTGCACCGCCAGGTTGTAGCGCAACTTATTGTTCGGGTTTAGGTTGTTTTCCAGCGTGATGCCGCAGGGCTCATTCGGGTAGAGGGTGTGGATCATCTCACGATAGCGTCGGTCGGCCCAGTCAATGGGGCGTGTGGCCAAGTAGTCGCTGGCGCGGCGGCTGTCCTCGGCATCCTGTTCCTGGATCTCGATGCGTTCTCTCTCCCAAGCAGACTTGGCGTCCTCGTAGCGGCACAGCCGCTCGACATCTGCGCGCATCTGCGCCAAGCGCTGCGCCACTGCAACATAATCGTCCATGGCGTGGTGCCTACCCAGATAGGCAAGCGCCTCGTCGCGTTGGCGTGCGGCTTCGCGGCGTTCCTGCTCGATGCGCTGGCGCTGTTGGGTGAGCGCGATGCGGTCGCGTTCGAGCCGCCGCTGGCGCTGTTCGGCTAGCGAGCGGTGAAACGACTCGACTGCCTCGAAGTGCGCCAGCATCTCGGGCTTGAACACGTGCTCAAGGCCCCGGTAAAAGCTCAGCAAGGCTTCACGGGTGATGTCTGGCCTTCTGTCGAGCGCCCGCTCGATGCCCTTGAGCTGAAAATCGATGCGCGCAAGCTGCGCTTCGTGCTGGCGCAGTGCTTCGGTGAATCGCTGGGCATCCTGGCGCACCTGCTCGTAGTCGTCGGCGACCTGCATGGCATCCAGTCGGCGCTGCCACTCATCGATATTTCTTTTCAGTTCGGCAATTTGCGCCTGCGTCGCCATGCCAGTGCGCAGCAGGTCACGCAGGCGGCTGTCGGCCTGGGCAAGCAGCTTCAGGTTGGCGTCGAGCTGCAACAGGCGCTCGCGGCGCGCGATCTTGCCCAGCGCCAGATCGATGTCGAGCCCAAGCAAGTAGAGGGTATGCACGAGGCCCTGATGTTTCTCCTCATGCCCGAGCGCCACGGGGTCGAGTAAATCCTGACGCTCCACGCGCGCAAAACGCCGATAGAGGCTGCGGAAGGTCAAGCCGCCCCGTTGCGGCAGCACGAACGGACCGTGGCAGTTGAGCCAGTCGCGCACCAAACGCACGCTCAGCGACTCGCCGTCAATGGTGATGTCGGACCCATCGCCATTGCGTTCAATGCGGTGTTTCTGAGCACCGATCTCGAACTCCAGTGCAAAGCGCCAGTCGCCAACGCCATGTTTCAGCTCTTGACGAGGGTGCGCCCCTAGGCAGTGGTGCACCAGGCGCAGCGCTAGTGTCTTGCCCACGCCATTGGAACTGCCCTGCTCTTGCTGCGCGTCGCCCACCAGCACGGACAGGCCGCTGGGTCGAAACACCAGAGGCTTGAAGCTTGGCCGGTCGCAGCTGAGGCAGATGAGCCTCATGCCACAAGCTCCACACGGTCACCGTCCGTCAGGCGGGCTGCCCCGATGGCGTAGAGTAGCGTCACCGCCAGAGCAAGTTCGCCCATGTCGGGCCGCGAGGGCAAAAGGCTGTCCGGCCGCTCAAGCTGCGCCAGCAGCTCGTCGAGTGTGCGTGGCGCATCGGCAAGCAGCGTGCGAACATACCCCGCTAGCCCGACCAGGCTGTCGGCAAAGCGGATGTGCTCATGCGGTGCGACCGCTAGTTCCAGGTGTGTCATAGACGTCGCAGGTTTCAAAATACTTGGCCAGCACCGTTTCGGCGGCCTCGCGGTAAGCCTTGAGCACGATCGGGCGCTTCCGCGCGTCAGGCGGAATGATGCGCTTGATCATCCAGACATAGCGCAGCGCTGCGGCGTCTTCGTCAACTTCCGCAATGCTTTGCTGGCTTTTGGCGTACAGCACGCGCAGCTCTTGCGCTACCGCCTGCGCAAGTGCCGGGTCGCGCACCTGGAAGAAGGCATCGACGCTGCCGACCTGATAGGACAGGCTGCGCAGCCTGTCGGCGGCGAAACCATCGAGGCCGTTGAAGCGGATTTTTTCGTCAAAGTCCGGCGCGAGGCGCTTGGAGATGTCACCCCAGCCTGCATCGTAGCGCGCGAGATGTTCGAGCACCTCAGCCACGGCGCGGGGGTCGATCCAGTCGGGCAGATCCCCTGGCACACCCTGTACGATCAGCGTACGCGCCTCGGCCGCAAGCCCGCGAAACAGACCGAGGAGATGGCCAGCGCCTATGGCCTGGCAATCGATGCCGGTTTCGCGTTGCATAGCGTTCAGCTCATCCAATACGCTCGCGGGGATCCCCCGGAAGCGGTCGTTGAGCACGAAGCGGTAGGACTTCAAGTCAGGGTAATGCCGTCGCAACTTGGCAAAATCCGCGTGTGCCTTGCGCGCTGCTTCCCGCTCCTGGACGTTAGCCGGCCCATAGACTTGAAAAAAAACGCCAAGGCTGCGCACATAGCCATCATTGCCGTGATCGCCCACTGATCCAGACGGGCGAACCGGCACGAAATCCTGGTAGTGTGCCATCAGCACATCGGCCACCAAACGCTGGAACGCCTCGCCCATGGCTTCATAAAGTTGCAGCTTGAAGTGTATAGCCAGCCAGTAGTCGTCGCGCGTCCACATAAGAGCACTTTAGCACCGATGCTTGGCGTCTGGCCATCGCCCCTCCAAGGCGTCCAGGAAGGACCGCCAGGAGGACAGATAGAGACGATATCCGTCCTTACTTGTGTGTCGCTCAGAGCACGTTGCGCGGAGTCCGTTTTTGCGCGATTGGCTTGGTCCACCAAAATCCTTGCCCATAACCCACACCGTATTCCCGGGCAGCGTCCAGATGCTCGGCTTTTTCGATCCACTCGACGATGCAGCCCATCCGGTTTTCGTTGGCCATATCGACGATGCGGCGCAAACCATCCAGGGTGAGCGGATCGGTGAGCGCGCGATGGAAAAAGTTGCCGTCCACCTTGATCCAGTCGGGCCGGATCTGGGTGATGCGCCAGAGGCTGTCGAGGCCCGCCGAGCCCACGTCGTCGATGGCGATCTCGACTCCAAAATCTTCCCGCAAGCAGGCAAACAGATTCACGGCGTCGCGAGAAATTACCTTGGCGCTTTCCGTCCACTCGATGACCAGCCGGCGATGTGTCTCCCGACAGCGCCGCGCCAGCGCCACCCACAAGGGCTGGAAGTGGGAGCAGGACAACTGCCCGGTGTCGGCGTTGACGGAAATGAATCGGTCGTCCGGGGTCTTGGCCACCGGTACCTTCTCGACCATGGCCATGACCACGACCAGCCAGTCTTTCTTACGGTCGGGCAGGGGCCGGTGATCCAGGAGCCATTCTTCGCCCAGAATGGCCCCATCGCGCAGCCGGACGATGGGTTCACGGCGAAAGGCAATACTGGAAGGGCTGAGGGTCACAGCGCGGACTCCTCCAGTCGCTCGACGGTGAGCGGATCCCCAGCTACCCCGATCTTGCGCAGGTAGTCGAGTATCTGCGCTTCCGTCGCCTGTGCCCGGATGTAGCTCACGTACACCCGGTCCCCAATCTCGTTGCTCTGCACCAGCACTCCAGACGGCAAATCCCGCAGATCGTCCGGAGCAAGCGGTCGCATCGAACGGACCAGAAAATCGTCCGACCCCACCTTGCCATCGGCGTACAGCACCCGAATGGCATTGACCCACAGGGTCGAGACGGTGTAGGCCAGCCGCTGGGCCAGTATCTGCGCCATGGGGCCATCGGGTTCCAGCATGGCGGCGTGCAGGCTGGCCGGGTCAAAGGGTTCACCCGAAAAGTGGTAATCGAACAGCACCTGGTTGGCATCCCGGCGCACGATGGAACATCGCTCCCCATTGAACGACTGCGCCAGGACATCTTCGAGCCAGGTGATCCCGTTTTTCCCTTGCAAGGCCGCACAGGGCAAGAAGAGTCCCACGCGCGTGTCTCCCGGCACCAGAGCCAGGCTCACAGCACCGGGAACGGCGATACCGGGAATCGCGCCATCGGCATACCACAGCCCCAGGGATTTCTGCGCCTTCTGCGGTCGCAGATCGGGAATACCCCCAACGGCCCAGTTTCCGAAACTCTGGTGTTCTCCAATCAGGATTTCCATCGCCTCGAACAGGTGGGCGTAAAAATTCCGTAATGGCTCAGAAATTCCCGGCTTTGTGGGTTTTGCGGCATCCGACATGCGTACTCCTTCGGGTTCAAAGAATCCAGTAGTGCAGCATCCCGGCCACATCGATCAGGCAAAACACGATCTGACTCGAGAGCAGGGACATCGAGGGCAGGCGCAGGGCATAAAAGACCCACAGGGTATTGGCCACGCTCCAGCCCACGAAGAGCCAGCGCATGGGTGGGTTGCCGTCCAGGGCAAGTAGCAATGCGCAGAGGATGGTAATAGCGCTGGCAACCGCTCCGGCGATACGGGTCGTGGCGCAACCCGGGCCGCCGGCAGCAGTTGCATTATCAGGCCCGCCGCCTGCAAGGCCCCCTGCGGGGAGCAATCCCCCTGCGGGGCGCAATCTCCCTGCGGGGCGCAATCTCCCTGCGGGGCGCAGCCCGCCGCCTGCAAGGCTGCCGTCTGCAAGGCCCCCCTGCGGGGCGCAGCCCGCCGTAATTTCCTCCTTCTCCGTGGATAGCATTCCCAAGCTTTGGTCCTGAGCCAATGGTTGTTCTGGTATAGCTCCTTCTCGTGGATATAGCTTTCACCACCGCGCCCCACCGCCAGCAGGCGTGCCGCCGGCAGGACCGCCGTCCGCAGGACCCCCTGCGGGGCGCAGCCCGCCGCCTGCAAGGCCTGCCGCCTGCAAGGCCTGCCAAGGGGATGCGCTATACCGATGCAGAAGCCGTGTGAAGGAGGAATTCTGGTGCATTGGGTTGCGGATTCGTTGTTGGAGCAGGACGTGTTACGCGACCGGCAGTTCATCGCGTCGGTGCTGCTGGATGCGGTCGAGACCTCTTTTCGACCGGGCGAATTGGAAGCACGGAAGTGGTTGCATGGCTGGTTGGCCTGCCGGCTTTTCCTGCTGCTCGACATTTCCCCCGATGCGGCACTCGAACGGCTGCAGGTCAAGTGGGCGCGGATTGATGGGAGCCAAAAGAAGGTGGAGGTGCTGCATTGATCGAGAAAACCGGAGCAGTCGAACCCATCGCCACCATCCGTTCCCGTTCGGGACGGGTCTGGAACGTGTTGTCCTGGTCGGGAGAGACTAGGATCGTAGCGGGCGAGTACGACCAGTTTGCGTCCCGTATCCGCAACGCCATTGCCTTTGGGACGGTTCTGGTCGAATCCGCCGACCCGGCGTTTCGCCGGAAATGGGAGAGCATCGCCGCAAAGGTGGCCCAGGAAGCAGCACTTGCGTCGGATGCTGGCTGAGCACAGGGATGCTTTCCTCAAGGTCCTGGGCTCCATGGCGGTGGCGGCGGCGCTGGGAGCGTCGTGGATGCTGCCGCTGCACTGGGTTGGACCCGCGCTGTCGATCGTCCTGGTTTGGCTCGTTCGGATTCAGGGAAAAACCTGGATGCGCTTTGCCGTCGCCCTGTCCTACTATGCTGCGGGCAGCATTGGGTTGGTGCGCGGGGTGGCGGTGTTTTTCGGTAGCCACGCGCCCATCTGGGAGGGAGCGGCCTTGTGGCTTGGGTCCGCCACGGCCCTGGCCATGGGGTGGACGGTTGCCGACCGTCCGTGGAAGGCGGCGCTGGTCTTGCTCTTCGATGCCTTGGTGCCGCCCATGGCCTTTTTCGACTGGATGTCACCGCTCGCGTCCGCCGGGTTCTTCTTTCCGGGATCCGGCGTATGGGGAATAGGGCTTCTGCTGGCAGTCGTCATCGGACTCGGGCGACGCCTGGATTGGCTGGCACTGGCACTACTCACCCTGCTTCTGGGGTTCAATCTCCTGTGGTTCCGTCCGGGTATGGTGCCTGCAGGGTGGCGAGGTATCGACCTCGACATGGGGCCGGCGGTCCCCAACGTGCAGGCCAATCTGGCGCGGCATCGGCGCATTCTGGAAGAGACCCTGGCGAAGGGGCGGGGAGCACGGGTGCTCTTGCTCCCAGAAACCCTGGAGACCGATTGGGCCGGTAATGCCTGGGCCATACAACAGGCGGTGCCCAGGGGCCAGATTTGGCTCATGGGCCTGTCGGTACCGCGACAGGTCGGCCTATTGACGGACTCCATCGTTGCCTTTCAAAAAGGCAAGGCCCCTGAGGTGCTGTTCGATTCCGCTTTTCCGGTACCCGTATCCATGTGGCACCCCTGGTCGCGGGGCACAGGCTACGTCGACAGCCAGAATGTGGGGTATCGGGCCGCCTGGTGGGAACCCGTGCGAAAGATCGACGGTGTGCGGGCCTGGGCGAGTATCTGCTACGACCAGCTCTTGCCCTTCGTGTGGATGGAAGCCCTGATTCAGCAACCGCAGGTGGTTTTGCTGACCAACAACGAGTGGTGGGCGCAGGGTACCGGGATTCCTCTGGTGCAGCGCAACACCGCCTGGGCGTGGGGAAGGCTTTTGGGAGCGCCGGAGATCGAGGCGGAAAATAGGTAAGTCCCGAGTCACGGGTCACGGGTCGCGGGTCGGTTGCTCGCCGTAGGGGCGAGTACTCCCGGTGGGGATTTTCCCAGAAAAATCTTGTGGTTTTGAATCCGCTCCGCACGGCGGGCCTTACCCGGTTGTTGTGCTCCGTTTTTCCGCGCTAGTTGCTTGTTGGATCATTATTGTGCTAGCCTAATGTCGGGAACGGGAATGCCCGTTCGGCGGTCGTCGCCTGGTGTAACCGGGGGCGGCCGTTTTCATTGGGCGAGCGCCTGACCCATGGCGCACCCCGACGGTTTCCGGCACCCGAAGAGCTCCCTTGCGTCCTGCAGGGGAAGAGGGTAAACTTCCGATCAAAGGTTCCCCCCCGATGACAAGAGCCCAAGGGGCTCTCTCCGGCGACGGAGTAGTCGGGGGGGTCAATTTTTTCCGGGCAAGACTTGGCATCAGTAGTAGTACCTCGTGCCGGTGCGAAAAATGTCGAACTCGCTGCGCACCGCAGCTCTGATCCGGTCGTAGTGCTCCGTTTCACTCCGCTGCCACTTTCTGAACACCGCCCAGCAGCAATAGTCCGCCACCTGCAAGCCGTAGTGCGAGCGTGACGCGTGATGCAGGATGCGGTAACTCATCCCCGCCGGAAGCATCTTGGCCAATGCCTGCTGGATGGCCTTTTCGATGGCTTGCCGCTTCTTCTGAACCGGAACGGTGTCCGTGATGACGATGACCTCTTCCGCCCCCGACTCGATCTCTTTGGGCAGGACGAACTTGAGCAGGTAGCCCAGCATCTCCGGGTAGAAGCGCCTATCCTCGCGCAATGCCGGAACGGTCTTGGGCTTCTCCACGATCAGACTGTCGATGCGCAGACCGTCCAGATGCCCGGCGATCAACTCGAATACACGGCCGCGCACCCGCGGATTGTCCTCAGCGCAGTGGAAATATTCGGTGTCGAGCCCGAATTCCAGGCAATCGTGCTTGTAGTCATCCAGCGGACCATGCGCGGTGAAGGGGCGCCGCGTGCTTACGCTGGTCAGCACGAAGTAGCAGGTGCCCTTCGGGCTGAAGTCGAAATTGCCCGCTCTAAACAGAAAGGCTCCGACCCGTAAGCCGGAGCCTTGGTGATAGGGTGGCAGACCCTGAGTTCCACGCGTTCACACCGCGCTTAGGAGCCCTTTGCATCGGGGTCCGGAGTGGCTCAGGAATTACCCGCGGCTGGATGAAACGATAGGTCGATCGCCCGTTAATGTCAATACCGCGCGGCGTAGCCCGTGCGCCTCGTGGGGTGCTGCGCCCGGCACGGGCCCTGCCGGCGGCACGCCTGCGCACGGCAGGGGCTGCACCCGGCAGGGGGTCCTGCGGACGGCAGGGCTGCGGACGGTATGTCTGCGCCCGGCGATTCTGCCCCGCGCAGCGGTGCGCCCCGCAGGGGGACTCGCGACCTATCGTTACCCCCCTCTGCTATACCAAGGCGAACGGAACGTTTCAGGGGCAGGTATGGCAGACCAAGGCAAGGAAACCGGTAAGACCAAAGAGGAATACCTCCTCGCACGCCGGGAATGGCTCGAACGCTACGGGGACTACATTGCTCAGGCCCGCAACTGGCGGACCATGGCCTTCGTCTCCATCGGCATCGCTCTGGTGTTCGGTGCCGGCATGGTGTACGAGGCGGATCGGGTGCATGTGGTCCCCTACGTGGTCGAAGTGGACAAGATGGGCGACACCGTGCATCTGGCCGAAGCCGTGCGGGCCGGGACCTACGACCTGCCGGTCGTGCGCCACGTCATCGCCAACTGGGTGCGCCGGGTGCGCGAACGGCTCCCCGTCGTCGCGGCAGAAAAGCAGATCTATACCTCCACCTACGACATCGTCGGAAACAAGGAGAGTCAGGCGCTGACGGCCTATTACCAGCGCCACAACCCGTACTCCAACTACAGCAAGAACCTGGGCGGGCGAACGGTGGAGATCACCTCGATCTTGCCCCTGGGTACCCCAACCGCCAAGGGCGGCACGATGCAGGTGCAGTGGACGGAAACCCAGTATGGCTCTGGCGGAGAAATCCAGTGGCAACGCGATTACGAGGGGAACGTCACCTACCGCATCGAGCCCGTTTCCAATAACCCCAAGATCCTCAAGGTCGATCCCTTCGGCATCTTCATCACCAACTTCAACTGGAACCGGATTCCCTAATGGAGCAGGGCATGCGTAAAACCCACATTCTCCCGGTCGTATCGGCAGCGGTTGCTCTACTGGTCAGCGCCTCGAGCAGCGCGGGGGTGGTGACTTCCCCGTCTTCCTCCCTTCCTCCCCAAAGCAGCACCCCTGCGGGCCCTGCGGGCAGCAATAACCCTGCGGGGGGCAACTCGCCGTCCGCAGGACTGCCGTCCGCAGGACCTGCCGCCCCCAATGGGATCCCTGGTGAAGTGCCTCCGATATCTGGCCAGGCTCAGGCAATGCCATCGGGTGGAAACCCTTCGGGCGGGAATCCAGGCGTGGCCACTGTCCAGCAACCGAATGCCCAGCCGACGGTAGGGAAACCCGAGAGTTCGACGGAGGTCTGGGAGCAGGCTATTCAGGCACCCCCGGAAGGGAAGATCTCGAAGCTCAGCAAGCAGGCTGCGGAAGAGGCACTCATGCAGGCCTACCAGGCCGGACGGCTGCGTAACCTTCCGCCCATCGTTGGCACCAACGGCGAGATCCTCTACGCCTATGGCCAGTCTTATCCCACCCTGGTCACGGCTCCCCTGCATACGTCCATCATCGTGCTGCAGCGAGGCATGCAAGACCCCAAGGGGGTTGGCCTCTCTCCCGCCTATTGGCAAACGAACACCCTGATGGTCGGCAATCAGCCGGAACTTGCCATCACGCCGCGGTTTGCCGGACTGCACGGGAACCTCATCATCACCGGCACGTCGCCCTCCGGCAAGCCGATGAATTACCCCATCGAGGTGGTGAGCGACAAAAACCGCTATACCCCCATGGTCGGCTTCTACTATCCCGAGGACATCCTGATACGTTGGCAGGCTTCGGCTAAACGCCAGGCCAATTTCCAGAAAAAGGTCCAAGCCGAAACGGTAGCCGTACTGCCTTCCATCGATCCAAGCGATCTCGACTTTCGCTGGAAAATGCGCTGCGCTGGCGGGGGTTGGTTCAGCAACAGCGATTGCCGGTCCATCCTGCCGGAGCGGGTCTTTGACGACGGCAAACAGACCTTCATCCAATTCCGACCGGGGCAGGGAAGCCACGGCGGCATCCCCTCGATACTGGCCGAGAACGCCGCAGGACAAAACGCCATCGTGAATACCACGTTCCGCGATGGGTACTACATCGTCGATGGGGTACCGCCCAAAATCCTGCTCATTGCCGGCAAAGGCGATTCCGGCAAGGTCGTCAAAATCGTGCACGAGGGACATTGACCCATGGCGGACAACAGCACGCCTGCTGGCGAACGCTCCAAAAAGGTCCGGGGAAACCTGATCCCGGACAAAACCCAACTGGGTGCCCACCTGCGATCGGGCAAGATCGCGGCCTTCACCGTCGTGGGGGTCGTCGCCATCGCCGCCGGTGGCTTTTGGGCCATCGGTGCGCTGCACGGTTTTGGTGGTGCTGCCAAACCGGCGCCCATGCATCCCCACAAGGCGCCAGAAATAGCGCCACAGCCCAAGTCCGCTCCCAGCATATCGACCCCGAAGCCCAGCACGCCGTCGGCTCCGGCCAAATCGGCTGTTTCAAAGGCGAGTGCCGCTTCTGCTCCAGCAGAAGTACCACCCGTAAATGCGCCGCAAAACACACGGCCCAGTCCGCAGATGCTGGCCTTTCAGCAGGCGCTCGGACAGCAGGGTGGCTCCGGCGGAAAGGTGATTTCCTGGAGCGGCCCGTCAGCCGGTGAGCCGCTGTCCTTGCAGCCTACCGGCATGACGGCGTCCGATGCCCTGGCACAGTCCCTGGCGATGGCAAAAGCCGCAAGCCAGAAACCTTCAGATGCATCGGTAAGCGTCTACAGCACGCACCTGGTGCGCAAGGAAGTGAGTCCCTACGAACTCCTCCAGGGAACCGTCATTCCGGGGATTCTTACGACCGGCATCAAATCGGACATCCCGGGCCAGGTCACCGCCGTGGTTCCCCATCCCGTCTACAACAGCCTGAACGGCGCCTACGTCCTCATCCCGGCGGGATCCCGGCTCATCGGCCAATACGCAGCTTCCAGTGCCATGGGACAGACCCGGGTAAACGTCGCCTGGACCCGCATCGAATTCCCCAATGGCACCTATATCCAGCTGTCCAAGATGCCGGGGACCGCGCCCGATGGCTACGCCGGTTTCCACGATCTGGTGAACAACCACACCTGGACGATCTTCAAGAATGCCCTGCTGCTGTCGCTCATCGACGTGGGCATGGCCGTTGCGAGCCCGACGAGCACCAGCACGAATACGACGGGGGTGACTGGCAACCAGGCCCTGCAGGACGGCGAACAGGCCCTCGCCCAGACCTTTGGGCAGGCGGAGGCGCAGATGTTCCAGAAGTACGTCAACATCGCGCCTACCCTGACCATCCGGCCCGGATACGCCTTCAATGTGGTGGTCACCAAGGACCTGGTGTTCCCCGGTCCCTACCGGCACGGCACCAATCTCGTGGCGACTTCGGCCAATCCCCGATCGCCAGCCCAACCCACCACCATCGATCCGTATCCAGAACCGTAAAGGGAGACGAGCATGCGTTCCTACATTCATCCCCGGCTGCGCCGCGACCTCATCGCCGAGGAATGGCGACAGGATCCCGAAGCGCGCAATCACCGAGTGAGCACAGCCCTCGAAGCAGCCAGCCTCACGGATCTGGTGCGTATCGGGCTGCGCAGGGCAAGCCGCATCCACCCCTTGCCGCCCTACGAACCCTTTGCCATTTCCATCACCCCAGCCGCCCAGGAAAAGCTCCTCCGGCTGGAAGCGGAAATGGGAAAGCAGATCAGCATCTCCGCCATCGTCCAGGAAATTCTCAAGGGAGAGTGAAACCATGGCCCAGATTTATGCCTTTGCCAACCAGAAGGGCGGGGTAGGGAAGACCACCCTGTCCGTCCACCTCGCCATACTCGCGCACCAGTTGGGTTTCAATACCCTGCTCGTCGATCTCGACCAGCAGGGTAGCGCCACCTTTCTGGTTACGGGCGATGGTAGCCGCCACCACACCCTCGATGGGACGGTGCTCGATATCTGGGATCCCCTGAAACGGGCGCCTTTGCAGGAGTCCCCCATCTTCGGATTCGACTTCCTGCAGGCGTCCATCGGCCTCGATCGGGTCGATCGCGACTTCAACGCCGCCCTCGCCGCCCTGAAGCGCCTGCACCTGCTCGAAAGCGGCAGCGGCCCCTACGACGTCGTCGTCATCGATTGCCCCCCGGCACCCAACACCCGCCAGTTGGCTCCCCTCTTTGTCGCCAACGTCCACGCCCTTCCCGTGACCCCGGACGCCCTGGGTACCCAGGGGCTCAAGTCCATGGTCTCCCTGAGCCTCGGAGACGTGCTCCCCATCAACGAGGACCTCAAGGTCCGCATCCTCATCAACCGCCTCAAGGCCAACTCCACCAAGAACAAGGCCATCGCCGACAACATCCTGAAAAGCCTGCCCGAGTTCACCTTCCCCTACATCCTCTTCGACCGCGAGGACGTGCGCTCCGCCCTGCGTATCGGCAAGCCCTATTGGGAAGTCTGCCGCGACCAGGCCCAGAAAACCGCCTGGTACCAACTGTTCCTGGCCCTGCTCGAATCGACTCCCATACCCGATATCGGCACCGAAGTCCCGGAACCAGAGAACGCCGACGCCATCCTCGACACCCAGTTCTCCGCCCGTGGCGGTCCTGCGGCCCCTGGGGGGGGCAGTCCTGCGGCCCCTGCGGGGGGCAATATGCCTACGGCAGGGGGAGACCCCGAAGTGGCTGAGCCTGAGGATGGGGAAGTGACCCACGACACGTACATACCCGACGACGATGATGGCGAGGAAGCATCGGCCCAGATAGGCGAGGACGATGGCGAAGAAACGTCTGGGGAAGCGGACTCCCAGGACGACATTCTGGACCAGTTGAGTCGCGAAGCCGAAGGAGGCACGGAATGAGCAAGGCCAATACCGACTTGATGAGTGGCCTGGATCTCAGCGAGATCCGCTCCGTACTCAAGAAGGACACGGCCCCATCGCCGGAAAACGGGGGGATGCAGGTCCTTTCCCTGGCCCTGGACGCGGTGGAGCCGGATCCCAACCAGCCGCGGCGGCAGATGGAAGCGAGCGGCGACGGCCAGCGCCTCGAGGACCTGGCCGAGAGCATTCTGGAACACGGCATTCTCAACCCAATTACGGTCGAGAAGGTAGGTGAGAACCGGTACCGCATCGTCTCCGGCGAGCGGCGCTACCGCGCGGCCACTATTGCCCGAGACAGCGGCAAGCCCTGCGCCCGCGCGGGATACGATCTGACGAAGATTCCCGCCATCGTCATCCAGACCCAGGGGGGCCAGAACCGGCTGGAGATGCAGCTCGTCGAAAACATCGCCCGCGAAGACATGAGCGACGACGATATAGCCGAAGCCCTGCATATCCTCATGGATACCTGCGGAATGAGCAAAGCCGATGTGGCCCGGCGTCTGGGGCGAGACCGGGCCTGGGTAAGCCGCATCCTTTCCAGGACCAACCCCGAGGCCAAGGCCCTGGCGGCTCGTCTCGGAATATCTCTTCCGGACATCGGGGCCTTCGAACTGAACAAGCTGCTCTCCTGGCAGGGTGGCGACAAGGATGGCTGGTTGGACGACCTGGCTGAGGCCATCCGCGACGGGACACCATTCAGCCGCACGCTGATGACGGAGATCGAAAACCGGCATCTGCATCCAGATCCGGTATCCCGGGATCCGGTATCCCGGGATCCGGATTCTGACAAGCCCGGCGCACCGGATGGCGATACCGGCGAGGTCGTGTCCGACGAAGTCGTATCCGACGAAGCCGTGTCCGGCGATTCCGCCACACCCAGCCACAGCGCGGCGGAAACCGTATCGGAACCGGTAGAGGATGCCGGTCGGGATGCGATGCCGCTTGCTGCTGGGCAAGCGCCTGCTGCGGCGCAATCGTGCCCGGCGCAGCCGCTTGCTGCGGCGCAGCCGCCGACAGAACCGGATACCACCGAAGTTGGGGAGGAAGAACAGGACGAGGAATCGGACGGTGCGGGTCATCTGGACGAGGAACGGTCCCGGAACCGGCCCGATGGTGTCCAGGAAGCGCCGGTGGTCGGGGATGCCGACACCAGGACCATCACCCTGACCGTCCCCTACGCTCTGGCCGCAGCGATCGTCGCGCAGGTGGACGGCGAAGGTGGGGAAGTGACGGCGGAACGGCTTTTGGACGCCTTGCAGCGGATGGCTTCGGTGCAGTGAGGTCGAAGGTCCATCTTGCTGGATATTTTAGCGAAACGAGCACAAAATATACGCTTATTCCCAGCCCCAAAATCTGGGTTCGGAAAGGGAGCAGAGTGTCATGTACCCGGAAAGGATCTCCGCACATGAGCGCCGTATTCTGGAGTCCGATACGGTATTGCGGGAATCTCTGGAACTGGCCTGGAAGCGTGTTCCCGTGACACGCTGGCCGGAAAGGCATCGCCGTGCCATGACGGCAGCCCTGGCCGAAGTGCGGAGTCCCAATCGGACGTCGGCCCAAAGTGCCCGTACCATGTCCTCCATATTGCCGCGTTGGGGGCTCGATCTTTCCGTACCCCAGGAAAAGACTCCCGATCCCGATCCAGAACAAACGGCGTACAACCGGGACCGGATATTGGCGGATTTTCTGGAGGGTCTGATTCGCTTTTATGCGCAGGGTAGAAAACGTGGAAAATAATCGATCGGCTGTGGACTGGGGGAAAACCAAAGAGATACTCCGGGATTTATTGGACGCTCACAAAGGGGTTAAAAGTGGGGGGCAGGTGGTGCTGGTTGGTGGCAGCGCCATGCTCGCCATGGATATCCGCATTTCATCCGGTGACATAGATATATTTTCGCCGGAGATCGACCCCGATTTAACCTTGGATATAGAGAAAAAGTATCAGTGCTCCCTGGGGGATAGTTTTAGAATAGACCACACTCCAACAGAAAACATTTGGGGGAGTATACTTATACGTGACATACTGGAAAACTCCCCAGTCATCGATAAGATGCAAACGGAGAGCGGATGTTGGACGATACGCTGCCTATCCCCGGAAACGTTGTTTTTGGTAAAGATGGAGTCTGGGAGAGCAAAAGATGAGGCGGATTTGGAGCTAATCGCCAAATCAACGTCCGCAGAAAAATTGTGGGCCAGGTTTGTTGAGGTTGTGCGCTGGGTACCCGATCGAAACGCCTTGTTGGGATTTTCAGACAGATTGGTTTCTCATGTGCAGTCGCTTTTTGATGTCGCCCCTGAAAAAACGCTAAATGCCATTCGGCAGTCGCTTCCGCGCGGGGTGATAGATATGCTCTCTGAAAGCTGGAATACAAATGCCAAAATACACGATAGCACGATGCCAGAAAATAAACCTAAAAGCAAAAATCGACAGTACAACAGGAACGATATGGATCTGGAATAGCCGTGTTGGAAAATAAACTACAAGAGCACCGAAATCTCGACCGAGTGTCTTACGGATAATTGCAAGTCAGAATACACCAAGATTTACCATCAAAAAATCGTTTACTCCGCATGCTCACGCAAGGCCGCCAACCGAGCTTCCAACCGCTCTATTTCTGCTTCGCGGTTCTTCCGTTCCTGCTCTTTCAACGCTTTGAGATGCGCATCCCATTCACTGGGAGAAATCAATCCCAAACGATGTTTCTCCGGCATGGTTAGTGGAGCGCCAAAATCCAGGTAAGCGTCACCACCGTCCAGACAGCTAATTTCTGCGCCAACCACGAAATAGTTACCACCATCGAACAGCAAAACCAGCCGGTCTCCCGCTTCCCGGACATCGATGATGGTTTTCCCTTTACACTGATGAAGCTCAAGCTGGCCACCAGAATTGGCAGAGCAATCGGGAGACAGGCGGCGGCACAACTCCGTTAGAATTGGATCGTCGCTATCCCGGCCAAGGTTCACCAGTTCGTCAATGGACAAATTCCCCAAGGGCAAACGAGGATCGTTCATTTCTGCAATGCCCAATCGTACAATAACTGAGCCGTGTCCACGGTCATATACCGCAGGGCCAAAGACCGGCAAGTTTCGCCCTTCCGGATCAGGAGATAGATGCCCGATTCTTCGAATAGGGCCTCGAAAGCGTGTCCTGCGATCTCTCCCTTGATCAAAAGGTCTTTTGACCCATTGCTATCCTCGACGATTTCCTGAAACTGGAAGACATTGGGATGGAAGGTAACAAAATCTTTGGCGAGCGCCAGTTGCCTGGGCAACGCATCGGATATGAGTCGATCCAGTTTTTCCAACGGAGTCTCTTCCAATCCAGTGACCACGAAACGCATTTCCATTGTTTCCTCCTTTTCGATCTGACGTAGTCAGTGCAAATCCAACGCACGCTGCCCGCGCTTGCGGCTCGAGGCCAACCGCGCCTGCCGCTCGCGGCCTTTGCGATCGAGCGCCTCGCGCACGTCGGCATGTTCAATGAGCCCTATACGCCAGAATAACTGGCGAATCGTCCGGCCCGCCTTGAGGGACCGGTTCGGTACCTCCTTGACCACGGCGAAGGGCCAGCCCTTGTCCGTCGGGGTCCAGTCGAGCGGTTCGCCTTTGGTGTGCGTCTGAAAACCCAGATCCGCGAGAATCCGGTTGACGGTGGCACCGTCCTCTTTGCCGCTGGCATAGACAACACCAAAGCGCCTGGCGATGTCCGTCGGCCGCAACTCGACCTCCTGATGCGGGCAGGGCAGGGCGAGGGCCTCGGGCGGAAAGAGGGGAGTCAGTTCGATACCGAGCCGCAGTTCGGTGTAGGCCAGCGCACTCAGGAAAGCCTGGTTCTCGTGCATCCCGGGGACGGTCTTCTGCACCTCGGTGAGAAAGCGCAACTCGCGCACGATGAGATCGCGGTCCATGCCGTGCAGGTACTGGTCCAGCGGACTTTCGGTAATGAGCCCACGGCCTTTCGTCTGCGCCTGGAGCCGGTGCAGTTCCCTTTCGCAAGCGATGAAGTACCGCCGCGCCTGCCGGCCCCGCTCGGTGCGCTCGACCATCGCGAGTTCCTTGGCCATGTCGAGGGTGAGCAGGTAGTCCTTGCTGGGACGACCACCTTTGGGTTTTTCGGAAACTTCCGAAAAACCTATAAAGTCATGATTTTCAATGAATCCGTATTGCGCGATACGGTCCTTTATCCAGGTAGCAAACTTGTCTCGGTTCATCAAGAAGGCATGAAGGTCCCGCGCGTTCACCGCAAAGACCTCTTCGCCACCAATCATCTGCCGGGTTACCGGAACCAACGCTTCCATCCGCACTTCCTCCATAGAACAATCGGGCCGTCTAGGTATAGCGAACCCCCTGAGCAAGAATGGCCGACGTACAGTCACCTCTCAGATAAAGCACGGATAGTCTCGTCACTTCACCGTTTTCCTGTTTTGGGTGGTCAACCGTGCTCCCGATCGGAACCACTCCCCACGGATCCGCAGGTACTGGTTTTTCAGATGGGCAAATCGCTCGTCCTGGAATCGGTCTGGAGCCTCGATCTTTTCCACGAGGACCAGGCGCAGGTCGGCGTCGTTACCGACCCGTAGCTGTTTCAGCCGGGCCTCCGGGTCTTTGGAAATACCAATCTTGATGTTGCCCGTATCCGGGTTTTTTATGGCATACACATACATGGGATGAGGAATGTCCTCCGGCAGTTCGATGTTCCGAATGGCGTCCCACAGAGCGCAAACATCCTGCACGGATTCGATAAATTTCTGAACAACCAGAGGACGCGAATTTTTTTCTTGAGCAACGATGAAAATAGCCGATTTCAACGATAGATGATATTCGGTTTTTGGTCTCCCCCCAGCGGAACCTTTGCCACCAGCTGAGCACGTTGATATAGAAAAATCGATGTTTTCAACTAGGCGGTGTTGTTTGATACGTTCTTGAATCCAGGCCGCGAAGACTTTACCCACATCCAGGAACCCATGCAGATCCCGCGCGTTTACAACGAGCATTTCCTCATCACCAATCTTCCGGCGAACCACAGGAAACACATCTCCCATTCGGCATTCCTTCTGCTGCATCCTTGAGCCGTCTATGTATAGCAACCCCCCTGAGCAGTCCTGCCGGCGGCACGCCCGCCCCGCGCAGCAGTCCTACGGACGATAGTCCTGCGGACGGCAGTCCTGGTCCTGCGGACGGCGGGCTGCGCCCGACAATATGCCCCCCGCAGGGGGTCCTGCCGGCGGCACGTCTGCCCCGCGCAGCGGTGCTATATCGCGGGTATTCGGCTATACCAAAGAAGATGCGTTTTTTTGGATGAACTATGGCCAGCGTTGTCCACAGACCCGAACAGAATATCCTCGATTACCGCGCCCAGCAGAGGATCCGTAATGCCCCCACGCTGGGGCTGTTTGCTACCGCCATGACCGGGTTCTTTGCTTCCTATCTGGGCGCGAGCCTCGGAGTGCATATAGCCATCCCCGAGATCTACGATCCCAACTTTTTCCCCGGATACGTCGCCAAGCCCTTTTTGGGGCTACCGGTCTTCTCCCCCTGGGAACTCGGCAAAATGGCCTACGCCGAATGGCAATACCCCATGATGCAAAAGGCCACGGAGATTGCCGGCGCCATTGCGGCCGTGCCGACCCTGGCCATGGGGATATGGCAATTCGTCCGCTCCCAGCGCCTCTGGCAATCCCAGTACCAAACCGACCTGCACGGCTCCGCGCACTGGGCAAGCCGCGACGAAATCGTCAAGATGGCTTTGCTCCCGGATAAGGGCTTGCACCCTGCAAAGGGACAAAAACCCTCCAAGCGGGTCTGCTACGTCGGCGGCATCCCCAACGAACGCGACGAGACCGACTACCTGCAGCACGCCGGCGCCGAACACATCATCTGTTTCGCCCCCACCCGCTCCGGTAAAGGCGTGGGCCTCGTGCTGCCCACCCTCCTGGGCGGCTGGCAGGAAAGCGTCGTCGTTCACGACATCAAGGGCGAAAACTATCTGCTCACCGCCGGCTGGCGCAAATCCATCGGCCAGAAGATCCTGAAATTCAACCCGGGCTTCGGCATGGCCGCCGATCCCCTGAACGGTATGGAAGCCGACAACAACGGCGACCTGGGCACGAAGGAACAGTGCTGCCACTTCAATCCCCTCGAAGAGGTGCGGGTCGGCACCCCCTTCGAGGTCAAGGACGTGATGAACATCGCCACCATGATCGTCGACCCCGACGGCAAGGGTCTCAACGACCACTGGCAGAAAACGGGCTTTGCCCTGCTCACCTCCGTCATCCTGCACGTCCTGTACGCTGAGCCGGACAAGACCATGCGCGGGGTCGCCGCTTTCCTGAACGACCCCGAACTCGAGGACGTCGATCAGGCCTTCGACAAGATGATGGATACCCAGCACCGGCCCAGCAATCCGGTGCTCCTGAAACAGTGGACCGCCCTCTACGGCAATGCCACCGTCCACCCGGCCATCGCCCAGTCGGCCAAGGAAATGAAAAACAAGGCCCCCAACGAAAAGTCGGGCGTCATCTCGACCATGATGAGCTTCCTCTCCCTCTACCGCGACCCCATCGTCGCCGAGTGGACGGAATACTCCGACTTCCACATCACCGACCTGCAGGACGCCGATGCTCCCGTCTCCCTGTACCTGGTGACCAGCCCGGAGGACAAGAACCGCCTCAAACCCCTCATTCGTCTGGTCATCAACCTCATCGCCTCGAAGTTCACCGCCGAAGACCGCCTCATCCCCAAGGACGGACGTATGATCTGCAAGGGAAAACATCCCTTGCTCCTGCTTCTCGACGAGTTTCCCTCCCTGGGCAAGATGGATATCTTCCAGGACGCCATCGCCTTCTTCGCCGGCTACAACGTCAAGCTCTTTCTCATCACCCAGAGCAAATCGCAGCTGGAAGACGAGGGCCGGGGCTACGGCAAGTCGGGCGGTTCGGTCATCATCGAGAACTGCCACGTCCGCATCTTCTACGCACCCAACGACGTTACCACCGCCGAATGGCTCTCGAAGATGCTCGGCAAGAAAACCGTCGTCCTCGAAAACGTCACCCAGAGCCTCGAGGGCAGCGTCCTCCCATCGCCAAAGGGTCAGAGCCGCAGCCTCAACTACCAGGCCCGCGACCTGCTCACCCCAGACGAAGTGCTGCGCCTGCGCGGCCCCATCAAAAGGGGTTCCAACATCGTCAAGGCCGGCGACATGATCGTCATGGTCGCAGGCTTTGCCCCCGTCTATGGGCGCCAGATCCTCTACTTCAAGAATCCCACCTTCCTCGAACGCGCCCAGATCCCACCACCGGCAACCTCGGACGAAATCAGCGCCCGCGCCAAGGACTACTACGCCAAACTCCTGGGCCACGACAAACCTACCTCCATCGAATCCACCAAACCGGACTTCGATACCTTCGAGGAATCCGACTACACCGACACCCCCCCTGCGGGGAGCAGTGCTGCGGACGGCAGTCCTGCGGACGGCAGTCCTGCGGGTCCTGCGGACGGCAGTCTTGATCCTACGAATAGCGATACCGCCCCGCGCAGCGGTGCGGACGGCAGTTCTGCTCCGCGCAGCGGTGCCCCGCGCAGCGGTGCCGACGGCACGTCTGACACGCGCAGTGGCGATCAGAATGGTGGCGGCGGTGGTGGATTGGATACCGGGACGATACTGGAAGAGGGTGCGGACGAGGATGCTGAGGACGGAACCCTGGACGTGGAGGTCTCCGACTCCGTTACCGATCTCACCGAAATTCGCGCGTCCTTCATCGAGAAGTTGCCGGCGCGGCTACTGGAAGCCAGCGGCGGTGCCGACGCCTGGATGCAGGATACCCAACGTCTGGACCGGCGCGCCGACAAGTCGGAGTTGAGCGGGATGCTGAAAGGATAGCCGCCGAGATTATCGGAAAACGTCCCCAAGGCTACTACAGGAATACTCGACCAGCGTGCTGCACAGCAGGAGAAAGATGCTGGAAAGGCAGCCGATCACCATGCGCATCAGGACCTCCAGGACGGCATAAAGAAAGGAAAAGTTTTTGGGTTTGAGCAGCGATCCGAAATAGGTTCCTGTCTGGTGTGTCGCCAACAGATAAACGACCAGGGTGCCAAAGGCGTACAGAAAAAGGCTGAACAGCGGCCATGACACACACGCCAGAATCCAGCGATTCCTGAAAATTCGTTGCAGGAACCGCTGGTCACAAACCATTCTTCGACGATCGTCCAGGTCAGTCATTATCCAGACGCTCTGAGCCCATCGGTAATGGGCGCGACCCGGCCAAATCCGTCCTGCTCGTCTTCCGCGGGGCCACGACGCAACTGAAAGGTGTTATCCCCTTTCCACTCCACGTCCCAGCCGATGGTGGACGCCATACGCCGGACGATCCGTGAGGCTTCGGAAAGGGGCAGGTCGTCTTCAAGCACAATGTCGATTTTCATTTTCAATCTCCTTCGGCAAACTGCTAATAAAACCTGCTGCAGTACGTCGACCTTCCTATTCCCGAATCGGCATGACGACCAGCACGCCACCGGGCACTTCCGCAAAGGTCGACGTCGGGTCTTTCTCGGACACATCGAAACGCAGCGCCATCTGCGGATCCTCCGTATCCTCGGAACCCTTCGTGGTCTCTTTGACGGAATCCACAAAATCCATGAGGTACTGGACGTTGAAGCTGTATCGCAGGGGTAGGGAACCCGACCATTGGGCGGGAATCTGGTCTTCGGCCTGGCGTTCCTCACCCTTTGCTGCAACGGAAAGCAGGTGATCGGGAGCCGTGGACAGGGTGACCGCCTGGCTTTCGCCCACACCGATGGTGGCGAGCGTCAAGGCCCGCTGAAAATCGGCGATGGACAGGGATAGCACATCCTTTCTTTTCTCCAGTTGCGCCAGAATCGTGTCCAGACTCGGATAGCGCCCATCGAGAGAGGTCAGCCACAGGCGCAAACCACCCCCCTGAAAAATCACCCCAGACCGGGTCTGCGCGATGGAAAACTCCGCAATCTTCTGGCTGTACAGGAGTTTCATCCAGGCGGAAAGCCCCTCCACCGGCAGGATGGCGTCCAGCCCCTGCGGGGAGCAATCCCCCTGCGGGGAGCAATCCCCCTGCGAGGCTGCGCTATCGTCGTTTGCGGAATCCAAAGGCGGGGTGTACTCCAGAGAAAACCGCGCAGCACGGTGGCCGTCCGTCGCCTCCAGCACCAACAGGCTTGCCTCCTGCTCGCCAACACGACGAATCTGCCAATGGATACCGTTCAGGTACGTGCGCGTATCGTTTTTGGCGACACAGCGGCGCAGGGAAGGGAAAATGCGCTCCAGATCCTGGGTCTGTACGCGGATCCAGGCACTCGGCAGAGGCTCTGCCTTCACCGGATACTGCGCACCGTCGTAGACGGGCAGACGAAAACGTGACCGCCCACAACGAATCTGTCCCTGCTCCCCAAACTCCACCAGGGCACCGTCGGGCAGGCTCTTGGCGATGCGCTCCAGATCCCGCGCGGGATAAGCCTCTGGCGCGAACCCAAAACTGCGCTCCTCCTCGTCCAGAAACCACTCCAGCTGGGTAGTCGCATTACCCAGGACCACCCGCTGGTCTTCGATGAGTACGTGATCGTAAATGGGTTGTACCGAATTGCCCTTGACCAGGGCAGCCGACGCCGTGGCGATTTTCCGCAGGGTGTCGATGCTGAGTTGCCGCTCCATGAAAGCTCCTTGGCGATGGTTTCTATTCCGAGCACAGATTGTCTCGTCCGGTATAGCCAAAGGGCAGGGCACACCGTCTAGGCTATCGTGATACTCGAGAAGGCTTTCCCATCGAAGTGCCAGCCTCGCTGTTCCCGATGACACCACAGGCTCAGTCCATGGCGCCCATTGGGTTCGGCTTCGGCGCGATAGGCCCCAGTATCCAGAAAGACGTGGGACGCCCGGCGCAAAAGCTTGGGCGGGTTCTCCCGCAATACCGTGATGGTGTGACCCACATAGGTGGTCGAGAGGGCCGGATCGTCGCGATCGGGGAAATCGTCGCCGCAGATCCGCAGTTCTCGCCCCCAAAGCACGGCATCGATTCCGTCGCCGATTCCATCAAAACCAGCGATGAATCGCTTTTCGGACCAGATCCTCTGCTGCTCTTCCTCGGGAGCATCCAACAAGGCATCGCTCCAGGGACTGCTTCCCAGAAGTTCTGCGTGCGCGACATGAAAGCGTTCCGATGGCGAATCCTGTATGGTGGAACCCACAACCAGCACCAACGGAACCCGCTCCAGAAGCGGCAGGAATTCGCTGGATCGGGTAAAACGGCGGACCCACTTCCAGCCCTTGTTGTTGACGAAAGCATCCTCATACCGACGGCAACGCGCATCGATTCGGCCACCGTATATCCAGGCGATGAGCATGGCATCGTGGTTACCCAGAACCGGGTAGAACCAAGGCTCCCGCAGCAGTTCGAGACACCCCTCGGAATCCGGCCCACGGTCCACCAGATCGCCGGTAGAGAACAGCCGGTCTTGGGCACCATCGAAGCCCACATGGGAAAGCATGGTGTCCAGCATCGACCGGCAACCGTGAAGATCACCGACGATGAAGTCTCGTCCTCGCGCGTTGACCTCGTGGCGCTGAACCTTTGGATTGGTGAGAAAGCCCAAGTCGTGATCCTTTTCTGGACTACCATTTCAGAACATACGCCGCCGACACGGAAGCTCTGGGTGGCGACGCCGCAGATACCGTAGGCGCTGTCGACCAGCTAAAGACGGTCGCGAGGGGACGATACACCATTTTCCCGGAAGATTGGACGTAGACCGGGATCCCCGCCGAGCGCAGGACGGTGTTCGCATAGTGCGCGTCACCCCAGAGGTGGCCAGAATTGTAGGCCTCGAAGGCGTGGTAGAGGGCCACCTGACCCGGGCCGAAGCGGGCTGCTGCGCGGGCATAGTCCGATTGCAGTATCTTCGCCCCAACCCGAAGATTGGTGCAGGCATCGAAGGCATTTTCCGGCGTCAGCCCATAGGCCGCAAAGTTTTCCGTATCCACCTGGGCGATCCCCACGTCCACCTTCTGGCCGGCGGCAATGGCCCCCTGCAGATAGGCAATCGCCGCCGCGCGGTTGGGCGGCAGGATGCGTTGCCCTGTGGTGTTGTTCCACATGGCGAGTGGATTGCCACCGGACTCGACCCGCACGATGGCCGACATCGTTTTCGGGGCCACAAAGGGCGCGCACTGCGCGATGAGGGTATCGAGGGGGAGCACTAGCGGACGGTCTCCCGATCGGATATTGAGGCGACCTGGAAGAACCGGTGACTGGGAACCCGATGCACCGTCCGACAGTTTCGGCAACGCAAGACGTGAATCGTCTTGCGGTCGGCCAGCCGATACCAGCCCCCGCGCTCCCAATCCCGTCTCCCGCATACGGGGCAGCGGTCCCCCGGGTTTTGCTCATGTACGTGTGGATTATTCACGGGCAACTCCTGCGCTACCGATTCCTGTCTGGTATAGCGGAAGGCGAGGGCGGGGCGATGGTGCTTACGCCGCTACCAAAGGACGGGCGTTGCACAGCACCTGCTTGGCGCGGGTCTTGGCGACGTACAAAAGGCGCTTTTCCTCATCGCTTTCCAGGCGCTTGGGATTGAACAGTTCCTCGCTCACGAACACCCGATCGAATTCGAGGCCCTTGGATTTGTGGGCCGTCGTCACGGAGATATCCACACGCCCCGTGCTCCGGTCGAGGTCCACGGCCCGTTCCACCATGCGCTCCAGTTCCTCGATACCGTATTCATCGACCAGCTTCACCAGCATGCGCAGATCCTGGCCCATGTCGGTCTGGGCGAATTCCCGAAGTTCCTGCTCATTCTGGAAATACACGAATTCGCCACTGGGATTGCCCTCGATCAGGTCCTGATATCCTTTCAGGAAACTGCGGATGGAGGATGCACCGCACAGCCCTACACGGCGACCCGACATCAGCCCACTCAGGGTCTGCTGTACCGCCTCGGCGTTGGTGCGAACGACAATGGCGCGGCTACCGTTCCCCCCAGCAGACGGTAGTTCTCCGCATTTCCCCATCCGGACCAGCGACGATTTTTCTGGATTCCCGCGCAGATACAGCCTGGAACCGAGCAAATCCAGTACCTCGTTGGCGTCGTCCGCCACCGCCTGACCAAAGCGAAAGGACAGGGTCAGCGTCGATTCAGGCAGGTCGAGGCTCTCCATGGCGTTGGCCGCACCGCGCCACTCGTAGATCTGCTGGTACGCATCCCCGACATAGAACACGGGGATCTTTTGCGACTGGGTGAGAAAGAGCATGAGCGGATCCGCGTCCTGCGCTTCATCGAAAAGCAGATACCGATACCAGCGCCCCAGATCGGGTTGCGACAGCACGTATTCGCGCAGATAGAAGTCGTGGACGATGGGGGTTTCCCCTTTTGGGTCTTCCATATCGTCCCAGACCCGCCGTGCGAGCGATAGCCCTTCTTTTCCGATCTGATGGCAAGTGGCCCGATGCTGCTCCAGAAGCGCGATATACTGCCGCAGATGGTCCCGATCTTCCCCATCCGGCATGTACCGATATTCCTCCAGGGCCAGACGGAATTTCCTGTCGATAACCCGGCAATAATCGCTACTGCGCACATGCTGGGCTTCGATCTTCGGGTCGACGGTGCGCAGAAAGGCACGGATGGTGCGCATGGCCGTTTCCGCAATGGCGGCAGCCAGATCCCCGTTCACCCCGAGCTATGGTCAAGATTGGTGTATGAGCATTTGCTAACACGATTCAGGCGGCGTCCTGTTGAGGATCCAGCCGGGTTTCGTTGGCAGGCATCCCATCGACAAATGTCACCCCGGCAAAGAGCTCGCGCAGTCTTTCCGGATGCTGAATCCCGCGCCAGTGTCTCTCTGCCTGCTGGATGAGCTTGTAGCTCAGGCCAAGGAAAGTGGCTCGAGAGACACAGTTTTTAGTGCGGCTGCTGCGTTGCCGTACGGTGGCGAAGGTCGATTCGATGGCGTTGCTGCTGCGGATATGCCGCCAGTGCTCTGCCGGGAAGTCGAAGAAGGTCAGCAGCACGTCCCGGTCCTTCTCGAGCTTTGCGACCGCTCTGGGATATTTGGCCTGGTAGTCCCGCACGAAGGCTTGCCAGGCTTTCTCCGCAGCTTCACGGGTGTCGGCCATCCAGATCGCCTGCAGGGCGGCCTTGGCTTTCCCCTGAAGGCGCTTCGGTAGCTCGTTGAGGATGTTGGCCGTCTTGTGCACCCAACAGCGCTGATGACGGGTTTGTGGGTAAATCTCGTCCAGGGCGGCCCAGAAACCCATCGCCCCATCTCCTATGGCCAGTAGTGGCGCCTCCTGCAGCCCGCGGTCGCGCAAGTCCCGCAGGATCTCTAGCCAGGAGGCTTTGGACTCCCGTAAACCGTCGGTGACCGCCACGACCTCCTTCTTGCCCTCGGCCGTCACGCCAATAATGACCAAGAGACACATCCGGGGATCGTCCTCCGCCCGCAGCTGGGTATAGACCCCGTCGGCCCACCAATAGGCGTAGCGTTTTCCCTGTAGAGACCGGCGCTGCCATTGGGCATGCTCTTGCGCCCATTCGACTTTCAAGCGTCCCAGCACGGCCGGAGAAAGCCCCTTGGCCTCCTCGCCCAGGAGAACAGACAGCGCCTCGTGCATCCGTCCCGACGATACCCCGTGCAGGTACAACCAGGGGAGCGCTGCGGCCACGGTCCGCGACTTGCGCACGTAGGGCGGTACCAGGGAAGAACGGAAGACCACGCCCGAACCGGAGCGGTCTCGCACCTTGGGGACCTGTACAGGCACGGGGCCGACCGCTGTCAGGATCTCCCGCTCCGGCAGATATCCATTCCGCACGACGGCCCGGCGACCATCGACCATGCGTACCGCGGCATACTCCTCCAGCAGCACCTGCACCTCGCCCTCGATGGCCTGTTGGATCAGCTGGCGCGCGGACCGCCGCAATAAGCCCTCGATGTTCAGGCCCAACTCTCCCATTCCTCCGTCGAAACCAGTACTCTCTTGCATGGCGCACTCCTCATTCGTTGCGAATCGGATCCAGAAACCCTTTTCTAGCAACAGTGCGCCACCCTCCTCAAGCTAGTTGTAGACCTCCCGTACACCAGATTCGAGCATAGCTCGTTCACCCCAAAACGCCGGCGCAAGAAACTCCCCGTCAACCGCGCATGCATACGGTTTTTGTACTTGTAGCCACACTCCCGATAGGCCAAGGAATGGAAAGTCCGGCTCTCGCATTGCGTACCCCGGAATCGCTGCTTGGCTTCCGCAGCGATGGCGGCATTGAATGCGAGGTACAGCCCTCGGCGATTGCCCATGGCCTTGGCGATAGCCACCAGCGTCGAGGTTTTGCCGGTACCGGCAAGAGCCGACACCTTGAAGCTTTCCATTTTTTGGGCCATGGCAACGGCCTTTTGCTGTTCGTCGGTCAATTGCATCGTGTTGGTCCTGCTCGTCCTGTCCGTCTTTTCCCGTATAGCGCAGATCGTCTCGTCAGCGGAAGCAGCACCCGATCGTCGTTCGCGTATTCCTGGGTATAGCGAACCCGCAAGGCGGTGACCATTCCATGCACAAAATCCCGACTTTTTGAACAAAAGCGTTTTATGTTACTCTAACCTTGCGATTTTGGTGGAAAAAAGGAGGCCACCATGGAAAAGCGGTCGCATCACGAATGGGTACATCTGCCGTATCGTCGGGGAGTGCAGATGCTCGAAGAAAACGGTGTTCGCGTGCTCGGGCAAACGTCCGCAACACGGTCCGCCTGGGCCGGCATTTCCCACGCCGAAGGCCAGCCCCTGCAGGTTTACGGGATGCTTCTGGTCGAGCACGACCAGGAATACCTGCAGGTGCACGCGGCCTTTTTCCGCCGGATCGGCCAACGGGACAAAATCCGGTTCCTCTCCCGGTTTTTCCAACAGGCCTTCGCCCGTTGGGTGGAGTGCGACCACTTTTCCCTTTCGGAATCGCCGGTCGTTCACCTGGGCCACAGCCCCAAAGGCATAATGCTCACGCGGGACATGGACCTCCCCACCTGGATTCGTGGGCGATTGGCTAAACCGGGCCGGGCGGTCTGTCGAGGAAAGGACGAGGGAACCCTGCGGCGGAAAACGGCCTGAAAGGCCCGTCGCGGGTTCCGGTTTTCCCCCGCGCACGCGGGGACGACGGCCAGAAAGTCGATTATTTGCGCCATGGTGTACGGTTTTCCCCCGCGTACGCGGGGACGACTTCTTGAGCATGACGGGAGACCTGGCCGCTTGTGGTTCTCCTCCGCATACGCGGGGACGGCGCAATGTCCGAAGCGTTTCCGCTGATATCGACTGGTTCTCCCCCGCATACGCGGGGACTACTAGCGTGGGCGGCGCGGGGTCCGGTACGGTTGCGGTTCTCCCCCGCATACGCGGGGACTACAGATTCGCTATCAAGAGTCGGGTGCTGGCTCGGGGTTTTCCCCCGCGTACACGGGGACGACAATAGAGAACGCTCTCCAATCTCCTGCTTTCTCGGTTTTCCCCCGCGCACGCGGGGACGACCCATCGCTGGAATGGTGTGCATGAGCCGCGTACGGTTTTCCCCCGCGTACGCGGGGACGACTTTTGGGAAATGTCATCCCCCACCGCAGCGCCCGGTTTTCCCCCGCGTACGCGGGGACGACTCCTCCACATGGCGGAACAGGGAGCTCAAGGCGGGTTTTCCCCCGCGCACGCGGGGACGCCGGGTCCGCCCCTTGCGCATTGGTATAGCGATGAGGTTTTCCCCCGCGCACGCGGGGACGCCGGTGAATGACGGGTACGAGCGGAGTCCGGAGCGGGTTTCCCCCGCACATGCGGGGACGACCGCCGCCCGGTTTTGTCCCGGTGATCAGGTTTCCACCGCGCACACGGGGACGACACGCCACCGGCTGCGTTCCGCGCCATACTGTAAGGTTTTCCCCCGCGCACGCGGGGACGACGGCCCACAAGTGGATGAGTACGCCGCTGATCCCGGTTTTCCCCCGCGCACGCGGGGACGACGGCCTGCACCACGGTCGCGTCGGTCTCGAAGCCAGTTCTCCCCCGCGCACGCGGGGACGACGCACACCTGCGCGCGCGATTGGGAGATGCCCACGGTTTTCCCCCGCGCACGCGGGGACGACTCTATCTCTCAACACTCTGTTTTTATGCGATTTTCCACACTCACTCCCCCTCCACCAGCGCGGGCAGGCAATGGAAATCCATCCCCGGAAAACCCGCCTTCGCCAGCCGGTCGAATTCGGATAGATGCTCGGCCAGCAGACCATCCACACGGAATTCTCCGCGCCGCAGGGTGAGCGTTCCGGCTTCCGCGCTTTGGGGGCCGTTCAGGATATCCTGGCGGATGACGCTGGCGTTCAGTTCCATCGCCAGCTCACCGCGCCCGACCGCCTTGTGCGCACCGATGACCGGATCGCTGGCGAAGTAGCGCAGACCAGCCAGTACCGCGCCGGACTGGAAGGGCGTAAACCTGTGGATCTGGTAGCCCCATTCGCACTCCACACCAGCCACGATCTCCTCCCAGGGGCGCTCGCTGATGTGCTTGAGGCCCGTGGTCTCCTTGTCGGCCTCCGACCAGTCGTCGAGACGCTGGAGATAGTCCTCCGCATCCTCCTTGGTCAAGGCGTCCACCAGATCCTCTTCCAGCGCCTTGCGCACGAGGCCCGACGCCACCGTGTAGGTCTGCCCCTGCGCGTTGGGGATCGGGAAGGCGTTGCGCACCCGCAGCATGGACGGGATGGTCCACACCCCAAAGAGACCCAGCAGCGGGTTCTTTTCCCGCACTTCCTGTTCCATGCGCAGGACGTCCTTGGCTTTCATTTTGCCGTTGCTCCGGCCTGGGAGGGTTCCCTTGTCCTTTTTCCGCTGCGCAAAGAACCCTTTGTCCAGCATGAGCAGGGCGTCCAGGCTCAAGCTTTTCCCCTGCGCTTTCATGGCTTCCTGCACCACCCGTATGGTCCCGTAGCGCAGGACGTGACGAAAGGTGGATGCCGGCAGGTAGCGGTTCTTGCCGACCGAAGGAAGCCGCTGCGGTGCCCCCTTGTCGTCCGACGAAAACGCCGCTCCGGGCGGCGACACCGCGATAGGCGAAACGGCCAGCAGTTTTCCCGAAACATCCAGAGTTTCCAACATCGACATATCGTGTCTCCTCTTATCAAACGAACAAAAAACACCGATTTCGGTGCGAATCCCCCCGCCGACGCGGGGACGACCATGCCCGCGGCAAATGCGAAATGCGAAGCCTTCCCCCGCACATTGCGAGGACGAAAACGCAGCAAATGCGAAATGCGGACTGCAAGGAGGATTTCCCCCGCACACGCGGGGACGACGACCAGACCTGCCCCAACTTTTCAGCATCATTAGGATTTCCCCCGCACACGCGGGGACGACGTCGGCTGGTAGCGGGAGCCTCGACTGCACCTCGGATTTCCCCCGCACACGCGGGGACGACCCTATTGCGCAACACACGGTTTCCGTTAGGAAAATCCTATCGGACAAACGCACGCTCGATTTTGAAAGAACGGTTCGCTTTCCGCCGATCGACGGAAAGCCGCGATCAACCCTGCGGAATCAGCATTCCGCAGCCAAAAGCCTTGTACCGACCGATGCCGCTCCGGTAGGACTGGTCGGCGTTTTCCCGATCCACCACCTGCGCGGTGAACACCGTATCGACGACCGTGAGACGTCGACCGTGACGGATGGTCATCTCCATCGACTCGACCTTCTCGATGGAGCGTAGGACCCAGCCGTGGCGCTCCAGCAGGGACGCGAGCCACCCGCGAAATTCCCTGGGCTTCACGACCCGCTCCCGATGCTCACGGCGCATCACCGGGGCCAGCAGGGACCGCATCCGCCAGACCTCCGGCGTGGCCGGCAAGGGCTCCGAGCGGGACCGGAACACGATGGCGTCCCTGTACGGCGCGAACAGGAAATCCCGCTCGTCCACCGAAGCCTTACCCGCCCAGATATCCCAGGCCTTCTTGTGCAGTGCTTCTCCGTCCAGAATCTTCATTTTCTGCTCCTCTTTTTCTTCTCGGCCTTGGTCTTTTCGCCTCTTCGCGGTCCACCACCTGCCGCAGGAAAAGCCGGTTGTCGCCGTGCATGGTCAGCACCCGGAAAGGGGCTTTTCCGCGCACGTCCTTGAGAAAACGCACACGCTCGGCAAGATCCTCGGGAATACCCCACCTCGCCCAGTCGGACCAGGGCTTTTCCCCCAAAGGCAAGCGGCCCGCCTCGCGGACGAGCGCGAGATCGAAGGTCCGCATTTCGCTCTTGTCCCAGAAAAACAGCATGTCGGACGTGGACAAACGCATCATCCGCATCGACTCGATCTTGTTCTGCCCAAGGCGGACGAAAAGGAGCGGGAAAGCGAACTCCCCATCGTAGATTCCCCGGTACAAGGTCTGAAATGGGTTTTCCGCAGGGTAAAAATCCATCCCATGGGCACGGGCGTTCACCACAAAGGCGTCGTCCTTGCGGCTCGCCTTGCCAATGGGTGAACGAAAACGTCCGTTCGCGTCCAGCACCCAGGGATTCTTCACGATGCCCGCGAAAGACCGGTCCTTACCCGTGGTGAGAAAATGGTCGGGTGTCGGCGCATAGAAAGACGTGCACGCGAGACACCGGAAAATCCGATGGTTCGGGCGTTCATCGTCGTAGCCCCGCCCCTCCGTGCCGCAGATGGAGCACACGTCCTCGCGTTGCTCCCCCCAGTCGGGGGCCGGAAAACGATGTCCCAGCCGTTCGTAAAAGAACCACACGGCTTCCTGTAACGGTGTCCGTTCCATCAGCGCACCCCCACCGGATAGGGCACCCGAGCGGGCACCTTGGGCATGCTCCAGTAGGGGGCCTCCAGCGCCGACAGGGATTCCTGACCATCCACACCCGTCCAGTCCATGGGCACGGGACGGGTCAAGCGGTTCAGGGGATCGGTGTACACCCAGAGCGCATCGGCATCGCCTTTTTCCTCGAGTTCCACGTGCTCGATCTCGCCCCAACCCACGGAATGCCCTGGCCCCAGGAAAGGCTCGACACGCAGGAGATACAAAACCCGCTCGGGATCCGTGGAACGGAAGCGGAAATGCAGTTCCCGCGCGTTGCGCACGACGGCATAGGCGTCCCCCGTCGCCTCGGTTTCCTGACCGAAAAAGGCGTTGATCTGCGTTTGCAGTTCGTCCGGAGACAAGTCCGCCATTTCACGAAACCCACCATCCCGCAGGAAAAGCCGAAAGACGGGCACCCGCCTGGGTGCGGTGCGGGAGAGAAAAAGGGCGTCCTGGGGATTGTAGCCGCCCCCACAGGCCCAGAGTTCGCCGTCCCTTTCCAGAGGCATGCGCTCCCGCGCCGCATCGGTATCTCCCCCCGTCCAGAGGCAGAGGCGATGCAGCAGCACGGCGTCCAGACCGGAGTAGAAACCCGCCTTGCCCATGGCGATGGGCGTTTTGCAGCGCACTTTCAGCACGTAGTGCATAGCAGCGCCCCCTCCGATTCAACCAGCGACGATAGGGTTCCGTCGCGCAGGAAAATGTCTGCATTGGATAGCTGCCCGCGGAACCGCGCCGGCACGGACTGGCTCCACCGCCGCAGGGCGGGATGCGCCGGTATCTTTTCGGCGGCCTGCACCAGATGCTCGCCGTCCTCCAGACCGGCGGCGACAAACAGCAGGCCGTTCAAGGCGTCCGTTGGGAAAAGCACGCGGGGATCCAGCATCCACACCCGAACGGTATCCCGTTCGTCGCGGATACCGCGCCCAAGACCCTGGCGCAGACGCCGCAAGGCCTTCTTGGCCGACTCCCACACGAGTTCGGCACGAACCTCTTCTTCGGTGCGCCAGACGGCCTTTTCGCCACGCTCCCGCTTCTTGCGGGCCTGCTCGGCCTGCCGCGCGAGCCGCCAGGCGATTTTCCGCTCCTGAAGCAGAGGCGAGTAGGGCGGAATGGGAACCCTCGAAATGAGCACGTCCTGCATCCAGGGCTTTCCATCGAGGCGCAGATTGACGCCTTCCCACAGGCTCGGGGTGATGACCACCCGAACGTCCGGGTCCTGTTCGATGCGCTGCACGAGCTTCGCTCCGGGCACGTCCGGCTGGTGGTACAGGATGCCATCGTGCAGCCGCGTTTTCCCAACTTCCAGCCCGCGTCGCTCCATCCATCGGGCGATGTCCTCGAAAGAGGGGGTGAGCAGGAGCTTGTGGTGATCGTCGATGCCGAGAGCGTTCTCGACATAGGCCAGCCACTCGGGATTCCACATCCGCTCGGAAAGGTCCTCATCGTCCACCAGGAAAGGCGCACCGACCCGGGGATCGGGCAGGACGAAAGTCATGGAGCCAAACCGGTCCGGTTCGTAGCGGCTCGTCAAGAAGGGCTGGCGAAAAAGACCAAAAGTCTGGTGAACGAAATCCAGCTTTTCCGTCATGGGATCGGACAGGGTGGCCGATACCAGGACGACGCGGGGGAGAAAAACCTCGTCCTCACCAAAAGCCACGAACAGCTTCCCGACGAAACGCTCCGGCTCCAGATCGTCGATATGGAAGGCGGGCAGATGGCGGATGGGCGAATAGACGACATCGACGGTTTCCCCGCCGTCGAGGCCCGCCAGCACCCGCTGAAAATTCCGGCGCGCAGACGGACTGGGCAGCAGCGGGATCAATCGATCCAGATGACCACGTAAAGCCGCGCTTTCCTCGGGAAAACGCGCTAGCCACTCGGACAGCAGGGTTTCCCGATACTCCAGCGTCTCCCCCAGTTCCCGGAGGAGGTCCTGAATCGCGTCAGCTTCCTGTCGGGCCTCGGCGAAATCGAACTCCCTGGGATCGGGATACTGACGACGCAGGTCGCGAACGACGAGCGAGGCCCGCAGGCGGCGGGACAGCAGGGACTGGGCCGCCGAGATCAGCTGATCCGCCTCATCGACGACCACCGCGTCGAGATCGCCCAGAAGCCCAGTCTTCAGGGCACCGTGAATGAGCAACGTGGCGTGGTTGGTGATGACCACATCGGCGGACTGGGCCGCCTTGGCGTGCGCCTCGTACCACGCATGCGGCTCGTCCTCCCGCAACGCAAAATCCTCTTCCGCCAGGCCGGAAAACTCCGGCATGTCCGGATAAATCTCCCGCCAGGCGAGAAAGGTGGTGTCCAGCGGATCGGTGGATTCGTCCCAACGGTCCACCCAGGCGAAGAAATCCTCCCACGCTTTGGGCAAATCCGTTCCTTTCAGACGTTCCCGCCAGAACGCGACGCGCTCGCGGCTCACAAAGTTCTGCCGACCCAGCCGGATGGCGACCTGGAGATCGAGTCCGTCGAAAATCCGTTGCTGCACCAGAGCCAGATCCTTGGCCACCTGCCGCTGCTGAAAGCGGGTGTAGGTGCTGATGCCCACCCGCTTTTTGTGTTGGCTGGCATACTCCAAAAGCGGAACGAGATAGCCGATGGTTTTCCCGACCCCCGTACCCGCTTCGATGAACCCGCAGAGGCTGCGCCGGCAGGACAGCGCCTCCCCATCACGGCTTGTGATGGCTTCGGGTTCCGGCAGGGGTTCCACCAGACAGTGATCGACATCCTGCGCCACACGGATTTGCAAGGACCGCAGGCGCAGCCCCGCTCCAGCGAAGCGGTCCAACGTGAATAGCTTGCTCATATCCAATCCTTTTCTGTTGCCCGATGAGGTATAGCCAAAGGCCGTGGCACACCATCCCTGCGCTCATAGCGCGGATAGTCTCGTCACGCCGCGCATCCACCCCCTACTGCAAAACATCAACCTCGATGGACGCGCGACTGACCAAAAAAAAGACGCCCATAAGGGCGCCGAAGAGAGGAGGAGAAGGGAACATCGATCAGAAGCTGTAGGCCAGGCCGGCACCGACGGCAAACTGGTTGCTGGCGCTGAACGGCTCATAGAAGCCGTAATTCAGGTTGCCGCCCGTGTAGTCGTAGTGGGTGTAGTCCAGGTTGCCAAAGAGGTGGAGGCCGCCCATCAAACGATAGTCGGCATCCATGCCTACCCGCTCTTCGCCGGTGGTGCCGAAGTTGGCTGTTCCCAGAGGCAGACCGTCCAGATTCGGCGTCATCTGGCCATCCACCACCGCAAGGAATTCCGCATTGGCTCCCAGTACGAGACGCTGTGTGAGGGCATACTGGCCCTTGACCCCAAGCCCAGTCAGAACCGCCGAATAGTCTTCGGTGTAGCCGTAGGGTCCAACCAGATGCCGATTCCAGTGCTGATAGCCGATGGCCACATAGGGCGTCAGCATGGCGTTGTCCGTGATGGCAAAACCCTTGCCCAGACGGCCCAGGATGCGGTACTGCGTGGAATCGTCGGTGGTGTCGTAAGGGGTGGCCGTTCCGGTGCTGAGGTTTTCTACCGCACCGTGGTAATCGATCCCGCCCGAATTGTAGCTGAACTTGACCTGCCCATAGACGTTCGAAAGGCCCATCAGATCACGCATAACGCTGGCCTTCACCTGAAAGCCGGGAGTCCAGCCGGATTCCGTATCCGACGGTCCGGGCGTGATGTGCTCCTGGTAGTTGAACAGATTGCCCGTCACGGCAATACCGGCCTCGTTGTTGGTGGCCACGATGGACGAAATCCCGTCCGACGCCGTGCCGGCCAGAGCCATAGTGGAGATCGCCATGAGCACCGAACCCAGCAGCATCTTTTTCATATCCATACCTCGCAGAAGATCGTTGGCAACATCGCCTATCTGGTATAGCGAGGGGTCGTGGCGCACAAGGAAAATCTCTATCCGAGTACAGCACTACGGATTATGGGGTGATAACCAATAGGCCCAAATGGTATTGCTAGATCATCCCCGCATAATCTTTCGTGGCTTTCAGTACAATTCAGCGTTGAGCAAAAATAAAATCCCCCATATCGTCGGGGGGGGTACGGCGCGGTCCCTTGAGCGGAGTTAAAGCAAAAACCCAATCCCGCGCTGCCGCCGTTTTTTCTCAAACAGACACCGTCGGCTGGTCTGTGGATCCCTATCCGGTATTACCGGCCCCGGATCCCTGGGGAGCAAACTAGCGATCCTCTTTCCCGCTATGGATGACGATGGTCGTCGGACTGTCGTTGGACAAAGCCCAGATCAGGGCGATGACCCAGCCCACAAAAAGCCAGCCCAGCAACAGGTTCATGACGAAAATCGCCACGAGATTGGACTTCTTGCGCAGATAGGCCAGTATTGTCGGCAAAAAGTAGAAGGCAGCGAAAAGGAAGGCAACGAGAATAAAAAGGGTGACCAATGGGGCATCTCCTATGCGGTGGTTCCATCCTTAGCGCGGATAGTCTCGTCCGATCGAGGGATACTGCCGCGCATGCGCCGCACCAAAACGCACGATGCGGTCGGCCAGCTGGCTGTCCATGAGTCCAATCTCGACTCCGCGCACCAGGGCATGTAGCGCCAGGTCAAGATGGTGATCGTCCTGCGGCAAGCCTTCCTTGACGAGCATATCCCGCGCGATATCGAGCACCTCGATCTGGGTATCGAGGAAGCGATCGGCTTCCATCATTCGAGCATCTTCCTGGGTCGTCAGGAGCATGTTCCGTCCCCCTTAATGCTCGCACCCCGCCCAAGATCCGCCATCATCCCGGGCGCCATGCCGTGAAACACCTGCGGCGTCTTGTCGCCCTTGAGGCAGGCCACAATCGTGGGCGTGGCAACCTCACCCGTCCTGGCCAGCAGTTCCGTGTTGGCCTTCACCTCGGCCAGCACCTTGGGGTCCAGCACCTTGGCCGGCGTGGTTCCGCCTGCTTCCGTCTTGACGTTGAAAATCACCTCGTTCTGTGCCCAGGCCGCCATCGGATCCTTGCTCTGCAGTATGGTCACCGCCTTGGGCAGGCTGGACGGTTTCAGGAATCCCACAGGGACGACCTTGAACCGCAACTTGCCCTCCTTGGCCAAAGGATACGCCTTGGTCCAGAAGTCGTGGCAGAAAATGCAGTTGGGGTCGAGGAATACCGTGAACAACGGTCCCTTGGTGCCCACCGTGAACCCAGGAGCCGCCAACATCGCCTGCGCGAGTTTCCCACCGGCCATGGGTTTGGGTATTACGCCATGCCGTTCGGCCGCCTGCTGGGAGAGATTCTTTCCTTGAGAGTCGAGCACTGGACCCGGGATCAGCACGGGACCGTTCTCGCCATCGATACCCCAGGCGATGCTTTTGGGGCCAGCGCCATTTGCTGGTCCAACGACCAGACCCGTCAAGCCATCGGGTCCGGCAAAGGTGGACAGGACCGTCGCGCGCCCCGCGCTCAGTTTGTCCACCAGAGGACGGTAGTTCGCCGCTGCTGCGGCGGGATTCGTCTGGGCATGGGCCGTACCCAACAGGTCGACCGTCCAGATTCCTGCGGCCAGAACCCCCATTCCCACAAAACCCGTCCAGCCAAACCACAACGCCATCTTCTTCGACATAGGCAACATGCAGCTTATCCTCCTATCCAATAAATCAAGCGTTTCCGCGCAATCTCGGCGTAATGCTCCGATTGCTCTATTCCCAAAACCGTATCCCACCCAGCCTGCAAGGCACCGATCATCTCCGACCCAGCCCCCGAAAAAGGCACCAAAAGTCGACGCGAATCGTCTCCCCTGGATGGCGGTAAAATCAGGTTGGCCAGATATCGGGTAAGGTCGATGGGCTTGAGGGTCGGGTGATCGTTCCCAACCTTTTCGCTGTTCTCTATCCTGCGCAAGGTGGTTCCATGCGCATACCTAGGCTCACCAGAAGTCACCCCCGCCTGCCGCTCTTTGGTGGACACCTTGGAGACATAGAAAAACCGGCTGGCATTCCCCACACTCGCCGCGATGTCCTTGTGCGTCGCCACCCCCGGGAAACGTCCAAAAGCGTTCCCCTGTCGCGCCCGGCGCAGGGTCCCTTTCGGCATGGCCCCACTCTTGCGTGGGCCTGCCTGAGTATTCAGCATCGCTGCGGCTTCCTCGTCCAGGATCGCATTGGCCGGCCAGCGGCCTTCGCTGGTGGAACCTATGGCTCGGGATCCGCCGTCAAAACCGCCACCCGCATTACGTCGCCCGGCGTAAACCATGCCGTTTTTGTCGGGATCGCACGTGACCTCCCGCAATGGCCGCTCGCCCTCGCTCTCGGATACCGGTATGCGCGCCCCATCGATGTTCAGCGCCCCACAACCCCATTTCAGCGCATTTTCGGCGTAGGTTTTCTCTCCGGGCTTACGGCAGAGCAGAATGGGCTCGTAGGCGGGTTTCAGAGCCGTACCATAGCCGTTCCACCGCGCAGAATCCGCATGTCCAGGCAGGGTGACATCCCACTCCCGACGCCAGAAATTTTTCCCATGGGCGGCGTTTGCCGCTTCCTCAACGAGGTCCGAATTTTTCAGGGTCGGATGTTTGCGCTTGCCGACTACTGGACGCTGCATCCCAAAATGCCGATCCATCGCCTTGCTCAAATCGAGATTTTTGGGGAATCCGTTGCCATATAGCCACATCAGGGTATCGGCCAAAACAAACCCTGCATCCTCAAAGGCCACGGCCAGCCGATGAAAGGTGCGGCTGCCTCCGAAAGCCATCAGGTAACCGCCGGGCTTCATCACCCGCATCACCGCCCGCCAGGTCTCCGGGCGAAAGGCGATATCCCCGCCGTCCCAAGTCTCCCCCATGAATCCGCGGTCCGTACCGACACCGTGCCGACCGTAGGGATCATCTTCATTGGCTTTGCGTGTGCTCCCCCCGCGCGACTTCTGGGTGAGATGGTAGGGCGGATCGCACAACACCCCGTCGAAATGGTTTTCCGGCAAGGTTGGCAACACGTCCAGCAGATCCCCAACCCGGATGGCATATCGACTCTCTGCTTCCGGCTCCGCGAAAATCGGGAGCATCATCGAGGTGTCTTTGGATTTCATGACCGATCCCCCTCCAACACCGCCCCCAATCCACCCACCAGAGCGCGTATCCCTTGCCAGTTGGGATGCACCTCATCCCCCCAGAAATACGCCCCGTTCTCCCGCCCGTCTGGCAACGAGGCGATCCGGTTCCAGTACACCAGCCGGACGTTCGGGTAGGCCTGCGGCAGGCTCGCATAGAGATCCTGTACCTCGGGGCCCCACGGACGCGGCACCTCGGGCACGATGAACACCACGCGCCGGCGAGGCCCCACGAGGCGCAGGAACTGGTCCACCTGTTCCGACGTCACCGGCCCATTGGTCCCCAGCTCCACCACCACCGTGCCGATGGCCCGCACCCCGGGATAAGCCCGTAGCTTCTGGTAAATCGGAATGGCCGACGCAAACTGCCGCCCAACCCGCGCGTCCACCAAGGCACCAGGGAACACGTGCAGGAGATAGCCACTCCACCCGTCGAAAATGGAATCCCCGAGTATCAGCAGATCGGGATGCGCGCTGCGGTAGCGCAGGCAGTAGGGATGCGTCCAGGCGTAATTGGGCTTCGGGGCCATCTGCCGATCCTGCGCAATACGCTGCATGGCGACCGCATTGGTCGTTGCTCCAGAACCGTAAGCTGCAGCAGCAGTAAAACCAAAAAGGCCCACCAGCAGGCCAGACAGCGTCCGCCTCATGCGGTGGCCACCAACACCGGATACAGAAAATCCTGGAGCACCGTGCCGAAATCGCGCAGGTCGTCGATCACCAGGACCCCGTTTTCCGGTTCCCCGAACCCGCGATAGTCCCGGTGAATCCAGGAACAGATCGGCACGTAGGGCAGGGCGGCGTGCACGTTGTCCAAGCGGTCGTCCAAAAAGGCCGTCGCCCGAAGATCCCGCAGGATAGCCACCCGATCTTCGGGCATCGCCTTGGCACCCAGCGTGATTATCCGCGACTCGGGGATCATGCCCTCCAGAGACAGGGCCCGCGCGTGCAGATGGCGGGCATCGACGTTGGTGACCGCCCAGACGCACGCCCCGAGTCCCGACAGGTGTTCGATCAGGTCCCAGGCCTCGGGATAGGGATGCACCCGTTCCCACCAGTTCCCCTGGTGGAACGCATCCCAGACCTTGGCCACCTCCCGCCGGCTGAGACCAAACCGGTCCTCCAGAGCGTAGTCGTCCGTAATCCGCTCCACGGGCCGGCGCAGGGTCCAGGCAGCACAGGTTTTCCAGGCCGCCTCAAAGTCGAGCAGCACCCCGTCCAGGTCGAGAGCGACGGTCGGGTACATCACTGGGCCACCCCGATGGCCTGGCGCAGGGCCTGACCCCGATGGGACGCCTCCTGCACCGCATCCCCCTCGAGGCAACGCGGCGCACCGGTATCGGCACAACCCTGCGCCACTTCACCAGCCGCACGGAAATAGGCGTCCGCCAGTTGACGCAGGGATCCCAGTTGCGGGCAGGATCCGGAGTCCTGCACCAAATCCGACAAGCCCCGCTGTTGCTGCACCAAGGTGCTGGCGAGATTCCCCCAACAGACCGCGGCGGGATTCGCCGACAAACAGGATTTTGCGAGCTGGCTGTCGGTCGCGAGCAGCCCCCGCAGATAGCCCTGGGCCTGGCCCAGACGGGCGGAACACATGCGGTGCGTGTGGGGGGATGGCGCCGTCTTCGCTGCAGGATTCGCCGGTGGCCGCGCCGCAGGCTGCGGCACAGCAGGAGCCGAAGCCGTCGCAGACGGTCCAGACGGAAGACCAGCATCGTAATTGGCCGGCAGGGTCGAACAGCCGGCAAGCAGTGTCAGTGTGGATAGCAGCACAAGTTTCTTGAACATGGAACCCTCCAGGAAAACCTTCCCTTGGGTATAGCAATGCGCCTTGGCACTTCCGCGCGTCGCGGGTCGGTAGCGTTGCCAGCGGCGGGGGCTGCGCCCTGCAGGGGTGGGTGTAGGGCACAAAAAAAGCCCAAACGCGCCGGCTTCACGTTTTGGGCTTGCAGGCGCGAGCCGCTTTCCCTGAGGGCGTCTCTTGGCCTGCACGCATTTTGTACGCTTTCCAAAAGAAAAGTTCAACAAAATTCAAAGATTGGAGGACGATTATCCGTGCCGAACCTTCGGGTGGTACCAATACTCGCTTCCGGGAATCACCAGCACGGGCTTGAGGCTGCCCAAAATATGGTCCTCCGGGATCGGCCCATAATAGGCGCTGGTGTACGCGAAATTCCCGGGGGCGTAGTCCCAAAAGTAGCCCTTGGGAACCACATACCGACCGTAGGCCACGTGGATGACCGGAATCCCATCCACCCGGGTTACCACGGCACTATTGGGAAGCCACCGGCCATTGGCCCGGACGCCCTGTGGCGCCACCATCACCTGCTGCCCGGGTATCGCCGCCACCACCTTGGCAAAAGGCATTATGCCTTTGGCGCAAGGCCCCTTAGGCGAGAATTCGAGCCAGTTCCCGGAAATGGCCTGCGCCATGGCGGGATTTGTGTCTGCCGGCAGCGATTTTTGGTAGGCCTGCGCACCGGCAAAACGCAGGTGCAGCGGATTCCCCAGCTCCGGACAGAGCATCACGTAATCGCCATCGCGCACCACCTTCGGCTTTGGCCCTAACCGATAGAATCCCAGCGGCATGCAGGTCGTCCCGTTGAATACCCAGTGCTGCGCCCGGGCGACCGTCAATAAGGCAAGAAAAGCAAGCACCAGCAACATCAACAGGCTCATCAGGACGTGAACGGTCACCACCAGAACACGACGCATCCGAGGAATCCCGAGTCGCAGGTCACGAGTCGCGGGTTCTGCGTTCAAAAATGATGCCTCCTTTTTTCCGTTACGGTCATAGACGCATGACGCGCGACTCGCGACGCGCGACCCTTATTCGAGATCGTCACCACGGCCCTTGCCTGGCTTCTTCGATCCCCTGGCCGGACCACCCCGTTCGCCACGTCCTGGACGTTTGGGCGACGGAGTCGGCTTTTCGGCAGGAACCTCCGGCGAAGCCTCCGGCGAAGCCTTCGGCGAAACCTCTGGCGGCAGATCCTGCGGTGTACGCTCCGGCTGAGCCGGCTCTGGTGCGACGGGAGAAGCATCCTCGCGCACCGATTCCACCGGCAAAGATGCGTCACGCTCACGCTCCCTTTTCTCGCGCTCCCGCCGCCGCATCCGCTCCAGCAACTGCTCGTGCCAGAGCCGCTGAAAACCCGTCGTCGATGCCTCCGGTTGGGCCGTCATGCCGGCATCCAGGGCATCGTCCAGGGCTTTCTCGGGAATCCGGACCTCCTTGGGCTTGTCGGGGATCACCAGCCCATAGTCCTCTACGGCGGTGTAGGGGATCCGGCGACCGTCCTTCTCGAAGCTTTTCCCCTCGATGGCCACGAGATGCCGCAGTTGCAATTGCTGCGCCGCACGGGCCTGTTCGATGCCCGCCGTCTGATAGACGATGTGCGCCCGGTAATCCGTGCCTTCGAGGATCACAAAACTGCGGTCGAATCGCTCATCGAGCCCGGTTCCGAGGACCCGCCCGACGATCCGTTGCCCCGGGCCGAGCTTCGTCACCTGCGGCAGACACCGCGGCTCCGTCATGAGCGCCCTGGACTCCGCCACCATCTTCGTGCGTGTGCGCACGATCTCCAGCTCCTTCAGTGCCTTCGTCCAACCGGCATCCAGTGCCCAGGTGGACGAACCGACCTTCTCCGCAAGTCCCAGACGCTCCAAGGCCTCCAGCCGCCGCATGCGGATACGCTGCTGCGCATACCCAGACTCCCTGGGCCGGCGAACGACCTCCGACAAGACCGCGCGTCCATCCGGCAAGGGTTTCGTCATCCGCTCGATCTCCCGATCCAGCGGCGTGAAACGGCGTGCCTCGATCTGCTGTTCCTGCCGTCTGGCCAGTTCCGCCGGCGACAGGTAGCCCAAACGCTCCGTCGCCACTTCCGACGCGACATCGCGCATGCCCCGCTTCACGATCTCCCGCGGGATGCGAAAATCCGCCTTGCCCCGAATCAGCACGTGCACGTGCGGATGTCCGGTGTTGTAGTGATCGATGGCCATCCACTCGACCGACGCCGGATCCTCGGCCATGTGCGGGGCAATGCGCGCCATCGTCTCCCGCGTCGCCTCCCGCAGATTCAGTCGGTCCCCATCCTCCGGTGACAGCACGATCTTGAACAGGCGAGGATCACCCGACAGCTGCCACTCCTGCAGCCGACCCTTGATGGAGACCTCATCGTCCTGGGCATCGAACCCCAAGCCTTTTTCACCCTCCTGCTGGGCATTCTCGCGCTCGAGATAGGACCCGTGCGCTGCCCACTGACCGATCTTGCGATTGGGGACATAGCCCAGCTTGACCGTCACCCGGCGCGCCGCCTCGCTGTGCGGAACCCCTTTGGGTAGCGGTCGGAACAGCCGCCCGCCGCCGACGGACGCCGCCCTGGCGATTTTCCCCGCCGCACCCACCGGCAAGGCCCGCCGCTCGGCCACCACCCGGCGCACCACCCGGGCCGCCTGCGGCCGCCGCAGGCGCTCATCTTCGTCAATGGTCTTGCCGCGGACGAAACTCTTGCCGGAGACGGAGGTGTCGGAGCGCCTTTCGCTCAAAGCCAGCCTCCAAGCCAGACCCACGCAGCAAAAGCCGCGAGCAGCACGGCGGCCACCCGCCAGACCCAACGGAGTTTCGCGTCGTCGTGGGCCTGCACCAGACAGGCAAAACTTCCAAGCAGCAACAGGAGCCCACCCACTGGCACGTCCAGTAAGACAGCAACCGGGCCAGACCGCAGTGCTGCTGGCGTCCGCCCCAACGCCCTATCCGCCCCCAACAGAAAACCCAGCCCAAAGACGACCGCAAGCCCAGCCAGCACCGTAATCAGCGGGAACGCCCACGACTTCCAGGACGCATCCGCTGCCTGCGGCGCCTGCGGCGGGCTGGACTGCGGCGCAGCAGCCCCATTCTGCGGTGCAACCGCCTGCTGTGGCGCAGCCACCGCCTGCTGCGGTGCAACCGCTGGTGGAGATTTCTCCGTCGACACCGATCCGGCTTCCTGAGTTTCCTCTGCGGTTTCGGCGAGCTATGGTCAAGATTGGTGTATGAGCATTTGCTAACACGATTCAGGCGGCGTCCTGTTGAGGATCCAGCCGGGTTTCGTTGGCAGGCATCCCATCGACAAATGTCACCCCGGCAAAGAGCTCGCGCAGTCTTTCCGGATGCTGAATCCCGCGCCAGTGTCTCTCTGCCTGCTGGATGAGCTTGTAGCTCAGGCCAAGGAAAGTGGCTCGAGAGACACAGTTTTTAGTGCGGCTGCTGCGTTGCCGTACGGTGGCGAAGGTCGATTCGATGGCGTTGCTGCTGCGGATATGCCGCCAGTGCTCTGCCGGGAAGTCGAAGAAGGTCAGCAGCACGTCCCGGTCCTTCTCGAGCTTTGCGACCGCTCTGGGATATTTGGCCTGGTAGTCCCGCACGAAGGCTTGCCAGGCTTTCTCCGCAGCTTCACGGGTGTCGGCCATCCAGATCGCCTGCAGGGCGGCCTTGGCTTTCCCCTGAAGGCGCTTCGGTAGCTCGTTGAGGATGTTGGCCGTCTTGTGCACCCAACAGCGCTGATGACGGGTTTGTGGGTAAATCTCGTCCAGGGCGGCCCAGAAACCCATCGCCCCATCTCCTATGGCCAGTAGTGGCGCCTCCTGCAGCCCGCGGTCGCGCAAGTCCCGCAGGATCTCTAGCCAGGAGGCTTTGGACTCCCGTAAACCGTCGGTGACCGCCACGACCTCCTTCTTGCCCTCGGCCGTCACGCCAATAATGACCAAGAGACACATCCGGGGATCGTCCTCCGCCCGCAGCTGGGTATAGACCCCGTCGGCCCACCAATAGGCGTAGCGTTTTCCCTGTAGAGACCGGCGCTGCCATTGGGCATGCTCTTGCGCCCATTCGACTTTCAAGCGTCCCAGCACGGCCGGAGAAAGCCCCTTGGCCTCCTCGCCCAGGAGAACAGACAGCGCCTCGTGCATCCGTCCCGACGATACCCCGTGCAGGTACAACCAGGGGAGCGCTGCGGCCACGGTCCGCGACTTGCGCACGTAGGGCGGTACCAGGGAAGAACGGAAGACCACGCCCGAACCGGAGCGGTCTCGCACCTTGGGGACCTGTACAGGCACGGGGCCGACCGCTGTCAGGATCTCCCGCTCCGGCAGATATCCATTCCGCACGACGGCCCGGCGACCATCGACCATGCGTACCGCGGCATACTCCTCCAGCAGCACCTGCACCTCGCCCTCGATGGCCTGTTGGATCAGCTGGCGCGCGGACCGCCGCAATAAGCCCTCGATGTTCAGGCCCAACTCTCCCATTCCTCCGTCGAAACCAGTACTCTCTTGCATGGCGCACTCCTCATTCGTTGCGAATCGGATCCAGAAACCCTTTTCTAGCAACAGTGCGCCACCCTCCTCAAGCTAGTTGTAGACCTCCCGTACACCAGATTCGAGCATAGCTCGGTTTCGGCATCCTGCGGCAAAAGCCAGACTGTCGGTGTGGGAACCTGCCTCCCCAGGAGTTTCCCCACCCACTTCCAGCGCGGCTCCCACAGCGCGGTCGGCAACGGCACCGTCTGCCCTCCAGACAGACGATACGTCCCACGCTCACCCGCCGCGCCGTCCGCAGGACCCCCTGCGGGGGGCATATTGCCGTCTGCAAGACTGCCGTCTGCAAGACCCCTGCGGGGCGCAGCCCTGCCGTCCGCAGGGCCAGTCCTGCCGGGCGCAGCCCTGCGTGACGCTATTCCGGATTCGCGCAGGGGTTCCGGCAACAGGGCTTCGGGAAGCTTTTTGGGCTTGATAGGGAGTTCATCCACGCCCCGTACCCTCCTCGAACAGCGGATCGACCGCCCCGGGGAAGAGATCGGCCCCGATGCTCCAACCCGATATCCGCACGGCAAACACCTGGGGCCGGCACCGACGGACCAGCCAGCGATAGCCTCCGCGATCGGCACGATCCGGCTGGTCGATTCCCGTCCCCTGGGGAAAGAGCACCACCGCCTGCCCACGATGGAGACAGGCGGCCAAATGCCGCAAACCAAAAGGACTCTGGGAATCGAGCGGGATCATGCGGTGGCCACCGGCCAAACGCCCGTAGCGACGCAACGCCCAGGACCACAGGGGATGACGGGCATAATCGGGATCGACGGGGAACACCGCCCCCCGTATCCCCTGGTGGCGCCCCAGCCACCACGCCACCCGCGGGCCGTCCAGTAACGAGGTGTGCGGACGGACAAGGACCAACAGACCGGCCAACTCAGTCCTCTTTGACCAGACGGATCTGCCCCACCAGGGCCTTCCCCAAACCCTTGGACGGCAGCAGCACGAAACTGCGCGAGGATTCCGCCAGCAGCGACTCCAACAGGTCCGTCATCCGGCCCACCTTTTCCTCGATGGCCTGCATGCGGGACTCCGCATCGCCCCTATCGAGCAGCGGGCGCAAATCCGCCGCCAGCCCATTGAACGCTGTCCCAAGGCGCGTCAATCGCTCTTCCACAGCGGCAGAAACCTCCGCGCGCCCCAGTTGGCCAAGGGCCTCCTCCATGCGCAAAAGACTCTCGCGGACCCCATCGACATACTCTGTCAGGGCGTCCATGCGCCGATGCAGCCCCGCAAGCAGATCCTTGGTCTCCAGGTCACCACTGCCGGGCTGCATCTCCAACGATACCGACTCCGCAATGGCCTTCGGCACCGAACTGGACATTGCATCCACGAGCCCATTGAAGGATTCCTGAAGATGGTCACGGATGGCGTTCAACAAAACCGACACATCGGGATCGACACGCTCCCCCAAAGCCGCCAGCGTTGCCCGCATGCCCTCGATCTGCTCCTGCACGTCTTCCCGCAGGTCCGCAACGGCCCGCAGAATATCGGCAACGGCTTCGGGACGGACATCCATCCCCGACCCATTGCCGCTACCGGATTCCTGGCCATCGAAGAAATCGACATCGTCAAAAGACGGTGGCTGGCTACCACCAGCAAAGGCAGAATCGTCGCCATCCGCAGGCCCTGCGGGCGGCAGCCCTGCGCCCGGCACGGGCCCCGCGGGGGGCATACCGCCGTCCTCAGGACCCGCAGGACCCGCCGCCTGCAAGGCCCCCTGCGGGGCGCAGCCCGCCGCCTGCAAGGCCCCTGCGGGCGCGGGGCCACGCTGCAGATCCGCGATCTGCCGGGCGATCAACTCTACCCGACCCGACAATTGCCGCAATTGCTCCAGGAAAACCGTAGGTGGATTTTCACTCCCGGATTGCGGGGCCAATTCGGACTGTTGCAGTATCTGCAACTGTTCCTCGACACTGCCCAATTCCGGCTGCTTCATGCAATCGACCATCACCCGGATAACCTGGGTGCGCGTAACCCCATACCGCTGCGCCAATTCGTCCACATAATCGGCTTGATCTCCCGCCAGGGTGAGGCGTACCCGTTTGATTTCATCCACCATATCCGTCTCCCAGAAAAACCTCGGCAAAATGGTATAGCCAAAGCCCTTGGCGATAGCGTCAGACCCTGCGGTATCGCCCCGATCCTAAAGCCAAAACTCCACCTTCGGTTTCGCACCAGAGCCCGCGACAATGAGCCGTCCGTCCACCGTCTTGCCGGCATCGAGTGCTGCCAGCACGGTCCGACGATTGGCGTCCTTCCGGTACAGCCAACCCAGGGGTACCGGCACATCGGGGAGATAGATACCGACGGCGTCCCGATCGACGGGATTGTCCCAATCCCGCGCAAACCGCACCGCGCTCCCCGGAGCCGGAAACAGGATCCCCGTGCGCTGCGAAAATCGGGTATTGACCGCCAGGTTGGACGTGCGTCTCATCCGGCCTTCCGTCCCTTGCCGCCTTTGGTGCCGGACGAAGCCGACTTTTTGCCGCCGGCACCGCTCCGGGCTCTCGGGGCAGATGTGGCGCCACCAGAAGATCGCTTCGCACCGGAGTAGGACTTCGTGCTGGACCCTCGCCGTCCACCGCTTTCCGCCGGTAGCCAGGGAGCCCCCAGCCGTTGCGGATCCTCACGATCTGGCCAAAAGGCCGCCTGGCAGGACGGACAGCGGTAATAGGTCTTGCCCGTCGAGGTGGTCTTTGTCCGGGTCGCCGTGCCGGCGCAATGGGGACACTCCGGCCCGGGCGGGCCGCTGTCCTCCTTGCGCTCCGCAAAGGGTTTGTCGGGCTTGCCGTTGTCGTCCTGCAAAAGGGGATGGGCGTCACGGTTTGAGCAGGACCAGAAAAAGACCTTGCGGTTTTTCTTCGACTGCAGCCGCCGCACCACCGCATCCCCACCGCAAATGGGACAGGGCTGCGCCCGCAAGGGCTGCTGAGAGGAACTTCCGCCGCCGGCCATGGCGGAACCGCTTTTGAGCACCTCGATGGCCTTGGCTACTTCCTGGGTCACCGCCGCCGTGAATTTCTGCATCGGGACCTTGCCCTCGGCCACCATGCCCAGCACATCCTCCCAGCGGGCGGTCGTGACGGGGTCGGCAAAACTGCCCAATCGCTGCTTCTCGAGATAGGCGATGAGGGCGCGGCCTTTGGGCGTCGAGATCAACTGCTTGCCCTTTTTCTGGAGATATTCCCGCTGGAGCAGGGTCTCCAGAACGCTCGCCCGGGTCGCTTCCGTGCCGAGCCCCGAGGTTTCCTTGAGCTTCGCCTTCGCCTGCGGGTCGGTCACGAACTTGTGGATGTTGGACATGGCGTCGATGAGCGAACCATCGGTGAACCGCGCCGGCGGCTTCGTCTGCCGGGCCTCGACCTTGCCGCCATCGCCCTGGACGGGGTCTCCCGTCTGCATCACCGGAAGCGGTGCCTTGCCCCCATCCGCGTCCTCGTCGTCCTCGAGCGCCTGCGCCCCAAAAAGCTTTTTCCAGCCGAGGTCGATATCCTGTCGACCCGTCGCCTTCCAGGATTCGCCGCCAAGGGCGATGGTGGCCGACAGCGCCCGATAGCGGTAATCCGGCAGGAACAGGGCGACATACGACCTCCAGATGAGATCGTAGAGCTTGGCCTCCGCGTCCGACAGCCCTCGCGCCGGCTCGCCCGTCGGAACGATGGCGTTGTGGGCCGTGATCTTGGCGTTGTTCCAGGCCACGTGCTTTTGCCTGGGGTTCAACAGGGGGCGGATACCGTCCGGTATCGGCAATTTCCCCAGAATCCGGGGAGCATCCACCAACTGCTCCTCCGGCAGATACCGGCAGTCCGTGCGGGGGTAGCTCGTGATTTTCTTTTCGTAGAGGCTCTGACAGGTGTCGAGCACCTGCTGAGCACTCATCCCAAAGCGGCTGCTGGCGACCTTCTGCAGGGCCGACAGGGAGTAGGGCAGGGGAGCAGACTGCTTCTGCTCTTTGGCTTCGAAGCGGGCGACCTTGCCAGCGCCTTTGGCCTTCTGGGCAACCGCCTCGGCAAGTCGCTTGTCGATGAGGCGGCCCTCCTCATCGAAACCTGGCCCGTCCGTCGAGGATGGCTCCCACTTCGCCAGGAACGCACCCTGAGTATGCCGACACTGGGCAAAGACCTCGAAATAGTCCCTGGGAACGAAGTTTTCTATCTCCAGATCCCGTCGCACTACGATGGCGAGGGTCGGGGTCTGCACCCGCCCGATGGAGAACAGATCCCCCGACTTGACGGTGACCGCCCGGGTGAGGTTCATACCCACCACCCAGTCGGACTGGCTGCGGGCCTCGGCAGCATCCTTGAGGGGCCGGTATTTCTCGTTGGATTCCAAGGCGGCAAAGGCCTTGCGGACGTTCTCGGCGTCCAGGGCCTTCAACCACACCCGCAGGACCTTACCGCGGTAATGGAAATGCTCGAGAATCTCGTCGATGAGCAACTGGCCTTCCCGGTCCGGGTCCCCCGCATTGATGACCGTGTCTGCGGATTTCAGTAGCGCCCCGATCTTGGCCAGTTGGTCCTTGGCGTCCCGCTTGGGGAACTTCTTCCACTCCGCCGGCAGGATGGGCAGGTCCTGCATGCGCCAGATCTTCTTTCCCTTGGCCGTTTTCGGTACGTCCCCGGGCAAATAGGCGTCGGGCTCCGCCTGCTCCAGAATGTGCCCAAAGGCATTGGTGATCTCGTAACGGTTGGCCTGCGGCCCCAGCCCTTCCCGGATGGCGCGGGCCATGGACGGCTTTTCGGCAATGACGACGGTGGTCAAGGTGTGCTCCTCGCTGCTGTGCTTGGTTAGGTATAGCGAGGGGGGTAGGCAATAAGTCGCTGTGGCAGTCCAAATCGAATCCCGTTAGGCTGTAAACTCCGCGAAATCGAAGGCCGCCGGAACCTCCGGAAGAAAGGACCGCTGCAGGGTATCCCACTCCCCGCCTGGTTCGAGGCGATGGGCCAGACGATCGAAACCAAAGTGGGCACACAAGTCGCGGCAATCGTCCGGAGAGAACGACAATCGGGCAATCCCCGTGGTCTCGGCGCTCGGCGGCGCCAAACGCCAATCCATGATGCGCCGGTTGCGTTCGATGAGGTCGATGGCGTCGACAATGGCGGCAGACGCCTTGTCTTTGGCCCGTCCGGAAGCGACGGCGGCGGCGATACCGTCGAGGCCTTCGTGCAAACGCAGCAGTTTGAGCGCCGTGGGTATGCCCACGCGCTGCACGCCAGGAATGTTGTCGGATGGGTCTCCCGCCATGGCCTTGGCCAGCAGGTATTCCTCGATACCCGAGAAGGGACCGTCCTTGGCCTTGTCGGTCTGGAGATCGGCAAGGGTCATTTCCCCATCCGTGATGGGGGTAAACCACGTCACGTGACGCGACAGGGCCTGCCACCAGTCGGTATCGCCCGAAACCAGCGTCATACCATCGATACCGAAATCGGCGAAGCGCTCGTGCGCGAAGGCAAGGCGGCCGGCGAGGTCATCGGCTTCGGCATCGGGTGCCCGCATCTGGAGTACACCCATTTGCAGGAGAAAGAGATTGGCCCAGGGCTGTTGCCGTTTCCAGGATTCGGCTACGGCCACCTTGTCGGGGCGGTCGCGACGGTTTTCCTTGTATTCGGGACAGAGCTCCTTGCGCCAGGCCGCGTGGCCGTCCCAGAGCACGATCGGCACCGCTTCGGGATAGCGTTTGGCAATGCGGATAACCGACTGCACCAGCCCCAGGATGCCGCCCGTCGGCTGGCCATCGTGAGAAAGCCGTGACAGAGCGGGCGTGTACATGCTGGCGTAGCCAATGTTATTGCCATCAATGGCTAATATCTGAACCACGAGACCTCCAAAGCAGTTTACGTGCTTTTCACCCCTTGACGCACAACACCTGCTTCAGGGTGTGCACAACATCGGGCAAATCCTCCGCCGACAAACTGGTCTGGACGGCGCACATGCCGCAGCCAATGTCGACCCCGACCGCCGCAACGCGATCCTCACTCATCCGGCAAGAGATACCGCTTGTGGCAATCCGGCCCAATGGGAAACTCTCCCATATACCCTGGATCCCTAAACATATTTGGGTCGTCCATGTCTTTCTGCGTGGCCCACCGCTCGCCACCGTCTAGCACGACAGCGACGTGCTTGAAGGGTTCGCGCACCAGTTTTTTGCATATCGCGCACTCACGTCCGTCTATCGACCCATAGCCAGCGGTGGCAATTTCAGTGCGAAACCAGGCAAGCCCTTCGGGGCATACTCGGCATTGAACTCACGCAAAACGTCCCGCAGATCATCGGTTCCCAAATCAAAACACATGTTGACCTTTTCCAGAGCATGGTAGAGAACGCCGCACTCAGGGCAAAAATACCAATCGGCTAGTTGGACCTCGCCACCCTCGCCGTGAATGCGTTCTTCAACCATACCAGAGGCCGTGCGCCAACGACGGATCCGGTACGCCGGATCGCCTACCGAAATTCGCCTACGGCATGAGACGCACTTTCTGGTCCGCTTGGTTGCCAACGGCTTCGCTATGGTGTGGACCTCGTACCACCATCCACAGTTGCCGTAATCACAAGCACATTCGCAGGATAGGCCCATGTCACACCTCCGAATACGCCAAGTGGCCGATGTATTTTCCTAAAACCCCAGCCATGTCGCTTCCTCAGCGATCAACTTCTTGTGGCGGCGCTTTCGATGGTCCATCAAAAATTCCGTTTCCACAGGAGGCAGCAATAAGGCGCTCTTTGTCTCGTTCTGACAGAGGCCAATAGATAGTGCCACCAATTTCAACATATTCCACTTTTCCTCGGCACTCATCAACCGATTTACGTTTGGCCCCAAGAGAGTCAATGAACAGAACGCCAAAGCAGTATTTTAGCCGTTCTATTTCGGCGAGAAGGGTTTCGTTCTCAGCCTCCAGTTCTTCAACCGCTTCAGCAGCGCACCAGTCGCCATCATCGTTCGGGCGATAATTATCATCAAATACGTCATAGCGTTGCAGTTTCATTTCAGACCTCTCATATATCTCGAACTTCTTCATCGCTCGCAATATGTACAGGTTCGTCCCATATTTCAGAAAAGGCGGCGCTCAGGCATTTCTTTATGGTGTCTATGTATTCTTTCCGGTCTTCGGGATCAAAATCTTCTACAGAAGATATATCCACCTCTGCATTGTTTCCAGGAATACCTACACTTGGGTCTCCATGGCTCCATACGTGAAAAATCATCTTCTGTCTCCTTGCTGGCCTAGGGAAACGGACAACCCGTTCCGACACGAATTGCGCAGATTGTCTCGTCACATGCAGTGCTCGTATGCCCTGGAAATCAGATCCTCCATCTTCGCGCGCTCCGCCTCCTCCACAAGAAGGTAGACCTCTTTGCGCGTTATACCACGGCCCTGCTCACGCACCGCGCAGAAATTGGGCTTGGCACCATCCCAGGCAATAGCAGCATTCCACTTTCTTTTGGCCCACTTTCCAGAATCCAACCAGGCTGGAGTTACCTCCTGCAAATCCTCAAGATCACATCGCAGACTGCGGAAGCCGCCTCGATGCCGGAAAACAAAGAGAAATAACGCAAGGACGCCTACCTATCCAGAAGTCCTGGACAGGTATAGCGACGTGGGAGGGCAAAGGGGTAAAGCACAACCGATCTGCAGCTTTTCAGAATCCGTGCACCGCTACCAGGGCCTCGTCCCACACCCAGTGCGTCTCGTCGTCGAGCCCTCTCCCGGGCAGCCGGAATGCAGCGCCGGCAGCCTCCGCCAATTCCGTGGCGGTATCGTAATCCCGGGCCACCGCGCGCATCCATCGACGCACCTCGAGGCGACTGGCGGTCTGCACCTCCACATCGCGACGCGCTGGCCGTTTACCTCTCGGCCAATGCAAAGCCTCCATCTCGCGAATCCGATCCTCCCGAAGCCGACCGGATTCAATCACCGAACGGCGATACCGATTCTCCTGCTTCACGCTCATGGGTCACCTCCGTGCATTCGATCCCAACCTAAGCACAGATGGTCTCGTCAGAGGCGGAAAAGCACAGGCACATGAGGAAGTCGGGCTGGTAAAGGATGGGAGTGGGCACTTGTGTATCTATCATATATGATATACCAAGGCCATCGAACGGCAAATCGGAGTCAAGATCAATTGAATATCGCCTACCCCTACACCATCGAACCTCAGCCCGAAGGCGGATTTCTGGTGCAATTCGCCGATCTGGAAGAAGCCTTCACCGAAGGTGAAACCGAAGAACAGGCGGCCTTCAATGCCGCCGAGGTTCTGACCGCCGTGCTGGCGCAGCGGATCGAAGACGGCGACGCCATCCCACTGCCACAGGAGGCGCAGGGACGGCCCGTCGCCGTGCCAGATGCGCCGGTGCAGGCCGCGCTGCTGCTGCACTTCGCCCGGCAGGGGCATACCCTCTCGGAGCTAGCCCGCGCCATGGGCACGAGCTGGCCCGCCGTGCAGCGGCTGATGAAACCGGGCAACCCAACCCTCAAGCAGCTGGAGCGGGCCGCTGCGGCGCTGGGCAAGCGGCTGGTGCTGAGCCTGGAGTGACGCTCTCAACCCACAACGCGGGTAAACTTCCAGCCCATACTCGCCGTTTGTGGGCGGCTCCCGGAGGGAATCCGTGGGAAAGTCGGACTAGCAGAGCATCCGCAGCAAAAATGCCACGTTATGTCGCAACTGCAATGTCCAGTTTTACCCCAGTCCCTTCCGACGGGTAGCCAAAGGGGTTGGATAGGATACGAACCCCATCCTGGACGTAATCGACCGCGTGGTGCGTGTGCCCATGCACCCAGAGACGGACTCCACGCTGTGCAGCAGTCCGGATGGTCTCGTCCAACCGGCTCACATAGGCACCCGCCAGATCGTCCGCGCGAAAATGCGGATGCAGGGACGCCCATTAGGGCGCGTGGTGCGTGAGAACGACTTTGGGGCCATCCCAAGGCTCTGCCATGGACCTCTCTAACCAGCGCAGCGAGTCCCGATGCCAGCGCAACGCATCCTGGGGCAGGAATCTTTTCGTGCCACCACGGGCGCGGATACGCTTGTGGTCCTGCATTGTCTCCTGCGCCGCACGCAAAGCCCAGGGATCCCCTTCATCAAAATCCGACCACAAAGTCGTCCCAATGAAACGGATGCCAGCAACGTCCACCGTATCTCGCTCCAGCAGGGTCACACGAGAAAAGATGGATTCGGGCAGATGGTTGGCCAGGGATTCCCGCCATTTTTCCGGCGCCCTCTCGACCGACATTCCCCAGTAATCGTGGTTCCCCAGAATGACCACCGTGTGCAGGAAAGAACCGGCAGCCAGCTTCAGCCAGTCGGCCAACTTCTTGGGAGATCCGTAGTCGCCGGCAAGCACGAGAATGCTCTCGGCGTCCGTGGTCAAAGGAGCCAGACGCACCAGATGCGGCGGATTGACGTCCACATGCAGATCGGAGAGAACGCGCAGATAGGGATGGATCATGAGACGGATGATAGTTCACACCATTGGGTATAGACAAAGGGCAGGGTGCATCGGGTGAGAGGCCACAGGACAGGGCCAAGAAGCAGACCATAAGATGCCATCCACCTAGAGAAACCAATGGATACGCACGCTATACCAGGGATAACCCCCTTTATCTTGCGTTCATTCTATTCAGTTATAGTTAGGGCATTCCTGCCCATGTGATCGGATCACATGGGCGAAACGGCCCTATCCCATGGAATTGCAGACACAAAAAACCGGCCCAAGGCCGGCTCAGTGAGGGTGGCTGGAGATCCGCTAGAAAATGCTGTTGATCAGGTCATCCCCGATACCGAAGCCTGCCCCCAGCTCGATGGCACGGCCAAAGCCGGAGTTCAGGAAGCTCGACAGGAACCCACCGCCTTGGCCCTGCTGCATGGCGGGCTGGCCATAGCCCTGCTGCTGAGGCGTCTGCGGGTAACCCGGCTGCCACTGAGGCTGCGATTGGTTCTGCATGGCCTGGTGCAGCGCCTGCATAACGGCCATCACCTGCTGCTGCTCCTGCTGGATGTTGAGGGCCAATTCCTTGAGATCCAGAAGCCATTCCCTGGCGTCCTGATTTCCGCCATCCGCCGCCGTCTTGAGTTTGCCCGCCAGCGTCTGCAAGCTCTGCATGACGCCTTGGGCCTCTTGCTGCAACTGCTGGTACTGCTGATCGACCGTCTGAATATCCATGATTGCCTCTCCCAATATCAGAAAGCCAAAAATAAGGGGGAACCCGCATGGATCGGTCTGGCATGACGTCTACACTCGATCCGGCCTAGCTCTCCCCAGAAAGAGGCATATCGTGCTTACGCCCGGGTTCCCAAAAACTACGCTACGTTTACGCCGCCGAGCGTGGCCGCCGGCCACGACGGGCCTTGCCATGCTCTTGCAGGAGCGACTCACCACGATCCGCCATGGCATCGGTGTCAAAACCACTCTCTACCGCATCGGCGATAATGGCGATGAAATGCCGATGATCGAGATCCGGAGCGATCTCCTGTACGGCACGCTCGAATCGCTTCTGGTTCTCCATCTGCGCCTTGCGCAGCGAGGGACTTCCCGCGAGCCGCCGCTTTTCCTCGTCGATCTTGGCCAGCTGCTCGCGCAACTTGGCTTCCATCTGCTGACGCTTGGCCTCAAGATCCGCCAACCGCTCTTCCGCCGTCCGACGACGGCGCTTCACCTGAACTTCTGCCATATCTTTCTCCCAAAAAAGTGTTTCTATATATCCCTTACCAGGATATAGACGAAGATAGCCGAAAAGTTATCGCTTTGCAAAAACCGCAGAAAGCACACGAACTTCTTCCTTGGCCCACTCCGACCATTTCCGCCCATCCGGAGCGTTTCGGTTCCATGAAAGGGGGGAGGTGTGCGGTATGGCAAACACTCGAACAGCCCTTTGCTCGAAAAAGGGCTTGAGCCGTGGGTGGCACAAATCGAGATTCAGTTGATGATCACCACGTCGCAGATCCACTATGTGCGTGTGGAGTGGACCGCTGCCACAGAAGACCGATGTTGCCGTACCGCCGACCAGAAGGATAGCCTCTGGCTCGGATCGCTCCAGCGTTTCCAGGAGATAATCACCGCAATTCCAGATTTCTTCCGCTGTGGGTCGGCGATTCCCTTCCGGTCGGCAGCGGACGATGTTGGCGCACCCGTATTGATACCACCGAACCAGACCAAAAGACTCCAGTAGCCGATGTAAGGTGCGCCCGGCTCGCCCGACGAATCCACGACCTTGCACATCCTCGTCCGCACCCGGAGCCTCTCCAATGACCAGCAAAGGCAGATGGCGCATCGTGTCCGACACGTCCGGCAAAACGATTTGCTTACGCGAGGCGCACAGCGCGGGGCAGCGGGCGCAGAAAAACATCAATGCTTCCAATCTCGAAGACGAACGTGTGCTTGCATGCTTGCGAAATCCGCGAGGAAAACCCAAAGCTTTCCTCGCGGATCTCCAGAAATTTCTTGGTTACGATGCTTGACCTTGCGCGTGTACTTGGTCCGATCGCGCTCCACACGAGTCTGGAGCACGCCGAAGCGTGGCTTGAATCGCTCCAACCTTCCAACGATTTTTTCCTTTCGCATACCAAACCCTCCGATATATTGAAGCACGGTACCGGAGTCGAACCGGTCTGGAACGGTTTTGCAGACCGTTGCCTTGCCGCTCAGCCAACCGTGCAAAGGCCGTTGTTTCGCTACACTGGGACAACGGCCAATCCCTCGATAGATCCCCGCCCGATGGGGCGGAGACTCAGGCTGCTCAGAAACGAACCCGCCGCAATCCCCGACGCGCGATATCCGCGGCGACCGCGAACGGAATTTTGTCGTCAAAATCGTCCGGCGGTACATCCATGTTGGCACCACCACCAGAACCCTTGGGAGCCGTACGACCAGTCTTGGAACCGCCGTTCACAGATTCCTGACCATCACCATCCCGGCGTCCGCCTATCAACTGCAAACGATCGCCGACAATCTCGGTAGTATAGCGCTCCTGGCCCTCTTTGTCGGTCCATTTCCGGGTACGGAGACGGCCCTCGACGTAGGCCATGCTGCCCTTCTTGAGATACTCTCCGGCAACCTCAGCCTGACGACGGTACAGAGATACACGATGCCATTCCGTGCGCTCCTGCCGATTCCCCTCCTTGTCCTTGTAGGACTCCGATGTGGCAATGGAAAGATTGGCCACTGCCGTACCATCGGGCATGTACCGCATTTCCGGGTCAGCGCCCAGGTACCCCAACAAAATCACCTTGTTCAAACCACTCATGACAAATCTCCTTGATGGCCAAAATTGGCTCTCTCTGGTATAGCCTTACAGCTTGGCGATGCCGATATCCTCGACGTGCAGATCGTCATCCAAAGCCGATGAACCAGTCTGCTGGCCATCGTTCTCCACACGCAGGTATCTGGAAATGCCGCCGACACCGACACGCGGTTTTCCTCGCTCCAACCGGCTTGCACAGTCCACACAACGGACGGCCTGCACCGCTTGAACCCTCGCCTGCGGGATCATTTCCCCGCAGTCCAGGCAATACCGATTGCCTTGGTCGTCTTCGTCGGGTTCTTCCTGTGGCTCCAGACGTAAACGCGATATGGCCGCGACACGCTCTGCTTCTTTAAACTGAGAGGCGATGTCGCCCTCGTCACCTTGCAACAATGGATCCTCCTAACAGTGGACAATAAACTTCACCAAAAAACAGTCACGCCCCCGATTGGAAAGCCTTATCCGAAGCTTGTCAGCACGCTGGCGCGAGCGCAGCTTGAAGCCCAAAGGCTTGGAATAGGCAACATCCGAAGGATACTCGCGGATTTGATACATCGTCTTGCGCTTCATAAGATCCCCCAAATCCCGTTCTTACCCATAGCACAGATAGTCTCGTCAGATTTCGAGATCGAGGATTCGGAACCAAGGAATGCGGCCGCGCTCGTTGGGATATCCCCACGGATGCGAGACGACCGTCGTTTCGCCGATGGTGTACTCCACCGCATCGTGCAGGTGGCCATGGATCCAGAGTTTGGGTCGCCAAGACAAGATCCGGTCGTCCAGATTGGCGCAAAACCCTCCGGCAATAGACGAGCCAGCAAATCGGGGATGATTGCTCAGGAAGATCGGCGCGTGGTGGGTGACGACTACCGTCGGCATCGGATCGGGAAACCGGGTGTCAAGCCAATCAACCGATGCGGCGTGCTCCATGGCGATACGGGCGGCTCGGATCGGCTTGTTGGTCTCCACGTCAACAATCAAGGCAAAGTCGTTCATCCCCGCTTCGCAGGTAGCGAGGTGTCTCCCGCCCGCAAAGTCCGTCCAAAGCGTACACCCCAGAAAGCGCACGCCTCCTATCCGAATCTTGGATTTCTCCAGAAGATAGGCTGCCGGAACATCGGACAGCGCGGCGTGGTAGTCGCGCAGGGCCGACGGAAAGACCTGCTGGTAATACTCGTGGTTGCCCAGCACAAAGAGGATCGGGGCGCGCGTTTTGGCTCGCAGCCACATAGCAACGGCCCTCAGTCCATCCGGCGTGGTCGCGATGTCGCCGGCCAGGATCACCACGTCCGCCGTCTGCAGAATCTTGGTGAAGACAGTCTGCCGGTAATAGTCGAGAGCGACTATCTCAGTATGGATATCGGAGGCAAAGGCAATGCGCATCTCAAAACCGGGAAAACCAGCCCTTGAGCTTGCCCAAAACGCCACTCGTGGGATGTCCTCCTGCCATCGCCCAATCGCTGTCAAATTGCGCTTGCAGATGGGCAAGATCACTGCCGTTCAGCAGTAGCCCCATTTCTCGATTGTCTTCCAGGCTCGTCCGTGTGAAGTTCTCAGAACCAATGAACGCCAGATGGTTGCCCACGATCATCTTGGCGTGCATGTAGATAGGCTTCTTGGGCATCAGCCGCGCCTGGCAGCCGTGCTGCTCCAGGAAAGCCACATCGCGGCGATCCTCGGCGCTGATGGTGGCCGGCAAAATCATCCGCAGGTCTTTCCCCTTGGCCGCCAGAGCATCGAGGATAGGACGATAGGGCCCCAGTTCCTCGCTCTCCACATCGATCGGCCCCGGCTGCTCGATGACCCGTAAGAGCTGATCCGCGGACGTGCCAGGAGACAGGACCAGCACCGGATGCGCCCACGCCGACGCATGCTGGCGGTTCCAGTCGGCATCGAACACCGCCTGCACCGCGCGCACGATCGTCATATTGGTCGTGTCGTACAGGTACTCACGGTTCCGGTGGAAAGCCGACCAATCGAAGTTTGCCGTACCGATTTCGGCCTCATGGCCGTTGACACAGTACTTGGCGTGGTAGAACGCATAGCGGTCGCCGTGGCTCACAAACCGGTTGGGCACATAACGGAAATGCGCCCCGGTTGCCTCGATGGCGCGGACCTCCTTGCGAACCTGCCAAGGCTTCATCCCGTAGGGCTTCGGCTCCATCATGATCCGCACGTCCACACCACGACGCACGGCATCCCGTACCGCCGCCAGGATTCGGCGATCGTCGAGGTAGTACACCCCGATATCGAGTTGGTGATGGGCCGAGTCGATGATATTCAGAATCGGCGCTGGGCCAGCGTTCGGTTCGATGTACAAAGGCATGCGCTACCTCCAGGGATCCGGGAAACCTATTGGGATTCTAGGGGAAGGGCACAAGAAAATGCCTTCCTGCCTAAAGCACGGATTGTCTCGTCTGCTGCTGGATAGGTATAGCCGAAGGGCAGGGCGCTGGGTGTGACGAATATGTACCATGGTGAGGCCGTGCAAGGCCCGCTTCTGGTCTTTTGAGGCCGGTTTTGCTGTTGGCAGACGAGCTAACCGATTGAAAAATTAAGTCCTATGTTACGCTTCCGGGACTGTTAATCACTAGGTCGGCGGTTCGAGCCCGTCCCGGGGAGCCAAATAAAACAAGCACTTAGGATTTATCCCTAAGTGCTTTTTGCTTATCTGGCTCTAGTCTGGCTCTAGTTCTGCCAAACGACCTGCCCCGGGCGACCCCCCCTGGCTCTAGTTCTGGCTCTAGTTCGTGCGCCACGAAGCCGACTCTGAAAACACATGACAACTCATGACAAAAAACTTTGTAGGCGGTGCTGGCTCTAGTTTGTGCGCGAATTGGTCACACAAATGGGTGCCTTTTGGGGTGGATCCGGCGCCAAACAGGACGTAACCGGCCAGTCGCGCCGCGAGGGCAACGGTTGGTGTGTTACGGTGGACCCATTAGTCAAGACCAAAAACAGGTCAGTTTAAGCTAGTGCTGGCGTCCTCATTCGCAGCGGATTGGCGCTGCCCCACGACCTCCTCGATGACCTTTCGGTCCGCTTTTGGATACTTGTCCACGATACAGGCACCACCGCCCTGCCCAGTCCGATAGACGAGATCGGGGGTGGCGTAGCCCAGCGATTGATGGGGGCGAAGGGTATTGTAGCGCCCGAAGTACTCGGTAAGCCCTAGCAACAAGTCCGGCACACCCGCGTAGCCCTTCAGGTAGATGTCCTCGTACTTCACGGATCGCCACAGGCGCCCCACAAAGACATTGTCCAAGGCTCGGCCACGCCCATCCATGCTGATCCGCACATCGCGGGCCTTGAGCACGCCGACGAAGGCCGCGCTGGTGAACTACTGGCTGCCTTGATCCGAATTGAAGATCTCCGGGGCTCCGTAACGCGGTAACGCTTCTTCCAGGCAATCGACACAAAAGGCCGTGTCCATCGTGTTGCGGATTCTCCAGCTCAAGACCTTGCGGCTATACCAGTCCATGATGGCGACCAGGTAGACAAACCCCTGCTTCAGCCGAACATACGTGATATCCGTGCTCCACACCTGCCCCTACCGTTTGAGTTGCAACACCAAGGAAAAATACGCTGGAACTTGACCACAAAGCCCGTGAAGTCATTGAAGACATTCACCATCGTCGGCAAGGCATTCAGTCCATGCAGGCGCAGATCAAGGACGACCTGAAAGCTCTAGCGGACTAT